>NZ_BAABGT010000075.1:0-309221 GCF_039541715.1 Pseudonocardia xishanensis | reverse complement strand
CCGGGGCCCGCCGTCGTCCGTGCCCCTCGCCGGTGCGGAAAAGCGGAGGCGGCGGGTGATCCCCGGCGGCTACCGTCCTCACCGACTTCGGGAGGTGGGCGGCGTGCGGCCGTTGACGTGGCGACGGCTGGGCGGCGTGCCGACCGCGCTCGCGGTGTCCGCGGCGGTCGTGGCCGCCGCGGGCGAGGCGGTGGCCGCCACCGTCGTCGGACGGGTGGCGGCGGGCCCCACGGTCGAGCTCGTCGGCCTGCTCGCCGTACTGGTGCTCGGGGCGGCGGTGCTGGACACCGTCGGTCGCGTGGTGTTCTCCGGTGTCGTGGGGCGCGCGGAGGGTCGGCTGCGCGGTGACCTAGTCGACGCCGCGCTGGCCCAGCCCGTCGCGCGGCTGGAGGACCAGGCCGTCGGCGAGCTGCTGGACCGGGTGGACGACGACGCCCGCGAGATCGGCACCCTGTTCCGCCGGATCGGCTGGGAGAGCGCCGCCGCGGTGCTGCGCTCGGCCGCGGCGTGGATCGCCGCCGGGGTGCTCTTCTGGCCGGCCTGGATCGCGTTCCCGCTGGTCGCGGTGCTCACGGTGACGGTGGCCCGGCCGCTGACCGCCCGGATCGCACGCTGCACGGTCGCCGAGGAGGAGGCCTGGTCGGAGCACGCGGCGCAGCTGGAGGAGGCCGTCGCCGGGCAGGACGACATCCGGACCTCCCTGGGCCAGCCGCACGTCGTGCGCGGGTACGCCGCGCGGGCGGCCGTGGTGATGGCGCGGGTGAGGGCCACCCGCGTGGCCACGACCGCGGTCACGTTCCGCACGGGACTGGTGACCCACGGCCTGCTCGGGGCGGTGCTGCTCGGCGGGGTGTGGCTGGTGTCGGGCTCGGGGGCCGCAGGCGTCGCCGGGCTCGTCGCGCTGTGGCTGCTGGCCTCGGCGTTCGTGGCGCAGGTCGACGAGATCGCCAACCAGCTGCCGGAGATCCAGGCCGGGCTGGGCGCCCTCACCCGGGTCTCGACCCTGCTCACCGCCCCGCGCGAGCCCGCGGACGGCGACCCGGTCCCCGCAGGCCCACTGGCTGTGTCGCTGACGGGCCTGACCGCCGGGTACGAGGGCGGGTTCCGCCTCGCGGGCGTCTCGCTGACCGTGCCCGCCGGGACCACGTGCGCGCTCGTGGGCCGCACCGGATCCGGCAAGTCGACGGTTGCGAAGGTCCTCTCCCGGGCCGTGGAACCGCCGCCGGGCCAGGTCCGGCTGGGCGGTCGGGACGTGACGCACCTGCAGCTCGGCGCGGTGCGTCGGGCGGTGGGGGTGGTCACCCAGCGCACGGAGCTGCTGTCCGCCACGCTCGCCGAGAACGTCGCCCTCCACCAGCCCGTGCCCCGCGCCGCGATCGAGGCGGCCTTCACCGCGCTGGGTCTGGACGACTGGGTGGCCGCCCTCCCCGCGGGCCTGGACACCCGGCTCGGCTCCGGCGGCACGACGCTGTCGGCGGGCGAGCAGCAGCTCGTCGCGTTCGCGCGGCTGCTGGTCCGCGACGTCGGGCTCGTGGTGCTGGACGAGGCGACCGCCCGGATGGACCCGCGGACCGAGGAACGGGTCACCCGCGCGACCCGCTCGCTGCTGGCGGGGCGCACCGGGATCGTGATCGCCCACCGCCTCTCGACGGTCCGGCACGCGGACTCCGTCGCGGTGCTGGAGGACGGGGTCCTGGTCCAGTCGGGCCCCCGAGCGCAGGTCGAGCGGGAGCCGGGGCTGTTCGCGGAGCTGCTGGCCGCGGGCACCGACCCCACCTCCGCGGACCCCGACCACACTCCGACCCTGCTCCGCGCGGGTCGCCGGGCCACCCCGCCGAGCCGCACCGTGCCGAGCACCACTCCCCCGCTGCGCCGGGCGGTGCCGCGGCTGGTGTTCGCCCACCCGCGCTGGGGTCTGGCCGGGGCCGCCCTGTTCACCCTCGCCGTGGCGTGCGGCGCCACCGGCGTGGCCACCGGCGCGCTGTGGGGCTCGGTCGCGGGCGCGTTGCAGGCGGGCGGGTCGCCCTGGCCCGCCGCCGTCGCACTGACCGTGGTCCTGCTGTCGTTCCCGTTGTGGATCGCGCTGGCCTACCGCACGTACACGCTGTGGTGGACCGCTGTCACGCTGCGGCTGCGGCTCGCGGTGCTCCGCGGCCAGACCATGTCCCGCAGGCCCGCCCGCACGCCCACGGGCGAGGTCGTCGCGCGCGCGCTGGACTCCGAGCGCATGGTGATCTACCTGGACAACTGGGTGGACGTGACGATGGCCGCCATCATGGTCGGGCTCGCCGGGCTCGCGGCGTGGGACGTCCGGGCCGCGCTGGTCGTGGCCGGGATGCTCGGGCTCTGCATGGCGGCCGCGTCGCTCGGCGCGCCGTTCGTCGGGCGGGCCGGACGGGCCGCCGCGGACGCCCGCGGCCGGTTCGGCGCGGAGCTCGCCTCCGTGCTGGAGGCGGTGCGCACGATCAAGCTGGCCGCCGCCACCGACGCGGTCCGCGCCCACCTCGCGGCCGTCGACGGCACCCGGGTCCGGATGATCATCCGCGAGCAGCGCCTGCAGACCCTGTTCGAGGGCCTGCCCGGCGTGCTCGTGCAGGGCGGCATCGTGCTGACCTGGACCCTGCACCTGGCCGGGGTCTGGGACCTGGCGACCGCCCTGCTGGTCAGCACGGTCCTCGCGGGGTCCGGGTACTTCGGCCAGGTCGGCGCCACCGTCGTCACCGAGGCACCGGCCACTCGGCGCTGGCTGGCGGACGTCGGCGCGCTGGCCGCGCCCGCGGACCCGACGCGGCTGCCCGAGGGTGTCGACCTGACCGCCGGGACGGCGCCGGCGGCCGACCCCGCGCCGCCCGCCCCGCTGGAGCGGCTGGTGTGCGAGAAGCTCGCCGCGATCCACGACGACGGGACGATCGGCGTCGAGGCCGTGGACCTGGAGATCGGGGCGGGGGAGCTCGTCCTGGTCACCGGCGAGGTGGGGTCGGGCAAGTCCAGCCTGCTGGCCGCGCTCGCGGGACTGGTGAGCACCGAGGGCGTGGTGCGCTGGAACGGCGAGGTGGTGGCGGAGACCGACCTGCGCCCTGGGCGGGTGGCGTACGTCGCGCAGGTGCCGCGGGTGCTGTCCGGCACGTTCACCGACAACATCACGCTCAGCAGGCCCGCCGGCGGGCTCGCCGAGGCGGTCGAGGCCGCCCGGCTGACCCACGACGTCGCCGTCGCGGGCGGGGCGGACACCGCGGTCGGACACCGGGGCATCCGGCTCTCCGGCGGGCAGGTGCAGCGGCTGGCGATGGCCAGGGCGCTGGCCACCGGCGCCTCGCTGGTCATCGCGGACGACGTGTCCTCCGCACTCGACGCGCGCACCGAGCTCGAGCTCTGGTCGGCCCTACGGACGCGCGGCACCACGGTGCTCGGGGCGAGCACCACCCGGGTCGCCCTGGAGCGGGCGGACCGCGTGGTGGTGGTGGAGGCGGGCCGGATCGTCGACGAGGGCCCGTGGCCCACCCTGGCCCCCCGCTGGTCCCACCTGGCAGGCTGAGCCGCCGGGAGCGCCGTCGCGCCGGGTTCGCGGACTGGCACGACCGATCCCCGCGATCCCGGCGGGCACCGAGCCTGCGGCTCACCCCGTGGCGGCGACGGCACGCGCCATGCGTCGGGTGCGGCGGTGGACCCCACCGGCTCCGGGCCCCGCGAGCTGCTCCGCGTCTGCGGGCGGGGCCCGTAGGGTGCCCCCATGACCGCCGCGCCCGCCCGTCGCCGCCGGGGGCCGGAGCTGGAGGCGGCCATCCGGCGCGCGGTGCTCGCGCCGGTGATCCGGCACGGGCCCGCCGGGGTCACGATGGAGGCGGTCGCGGCCGAGGCGGGCACGAGTGCTCGCGGCCGTGCGCCCGAGCCCGGAGGAGACACCATGATCGAGACCGCCCCCGGCAACGACGCCCAGCTCGCCGCCTGGGACGGCGCCCAGGGCACCGTCTGGGCCACCCACGCCGCGGTCCTCGAGCGGACCGCCGCCGGCTACGACCCCGCGTTCCTCGACGCGGCCCGGCTCGGCCCGGGACGGCACGTCCTCGACGTCGGGTGCGGGACGGGCGCCACCGTCCGCGCCGCCGCCGAACGGTGTCCGGGCGGGACCGTGCTCGGGGTCGACCTGTCCGCCGCGATGCTCGCCCGGGCCCGGCGGGACGCCCCGCCCGGCACCACGTTCCTGCAGGCCGACGCCCAGATCCACCCGTTCCCCGACGCCGCGTTCGACCGCGTGCTGAGCCGGACCGGCGCGATGTTCTTCGCCGATCCGGACGCCGCCTTCGCGAACCTGGCCCGGGCGCTGCGACCCGGCGGCCGGATGACGCTGCTGACCTGGCAGGCGTACGCGGAGAACCCGTGGCTGCGGGAGCTCGCGCGGGCGATGAGCGGCGCCGAGCCGCCCGTCCCGCCGCCGGGGCCAGGCCCGTTCGGGCTGTCCGACCCCGACCGGATCCACACGCTGCTGACCGGCGCCGGGCTCGTCGACGTCCGGATCACCGGGCTGCGGGCCCCGCACGTCCTCGGCCGCGACCCGGCCGAGGCGGAGGCCGTCGTCACGGACCTGATGGGGTGGCTGCGCCCCGCGGACCGCCCCCTCGACGACCTGCGGGACCTGCTGCGCGCCCGCACCGGGCCGGACGGCGTCGCGTTCGGTTCGGCCGCCTGGCTCGTCACCGCCGACCGGCCCGCGGCGTAGTCCGCGCCGTACGCTGGCCGCCGATGGCCAGCACGGAGCAACGGGCACGGGTCGCGGTCGCGGCGGTCTTCCTCACCAACGGGGCGGTCTTCGCGAACCTGCTGCCCCGCTACCCGGAGATCAAGGACTCCCTGGCGCTGAGCAACGCCGAGCTGGGCACGGCGGTCGCCGCGTTCCCGTTCGGCGCCCTGCTGGCGGGCCTGACGGCGTCCGCGCTGGTCCGTCGGTTCCGCTCGTCCCGCGTGGCGAGCATCGGGATGGTCGCGGTCGCGGTCGGCATCCTGCTGGCGGGCCTCGCCCCGAACGCCGCGCTGCTCGCCGCGGCGCTGTTCCTCGCGGGGGCCTGCGACGCCGTCGTCGACGTGGCGCAGAACGCCCACGCCCTGCGCGTCCAGCGCCGGTACGGGCGGTCGATCCTCAACTCCTTCCACGCCACCTGGAGCGCGGGCGCGGTGCTCGGCGGGCTGATGGGATCGGCCGCCGCCGGGCTGGCGATCCCGCTGCCGCTGCACCTCGGGATCTCGGCGGCGCTGTTCGTCGTGGTCGCGCTGGTCGCCCTGCGGTTCCTGCTACCCGGGCCGGAGGAGGCGGATCGCGAGGCCGCCGAGCCGATCCGGTTCCGCTCCCGCGCCGCGGGCCGCGCGGGGCTGGTCCTGCTGGTCCTGGGCGTGATCGCCTCGGCGGGCGCGCTGATCGAGGACTCCGGGGCCTCCTGGGGCGCGGTCTACCTGACCGGACTGGGCGCGGCGGCCGGGCTCGCCGGGCTCGGCTTCGTGGCCCTGCAGGCGATGGAGTTCCTCGGCAGGCTGATCGGCGACCGGGTGGTCGACCGGCTCGGCCAGCGCGCGACGGCCCGCGGCGGCGCCGCGATCGTGGTGGCGGGCATGGGCCTGTCCCTGGCGTTCCCGTCCGTCCCGCTGACGATCGTGGGGTTCGGGCTGGCCGGGTTCGGCGTCGCGACGCTCATCCCCGCCGCGATGCACGCCGCCGACGAGCTGCCCGGCCTCCCGCCCGGGATGGGCCTGACCGTGGTGAGCTGGCTGCTGCGGATCGGGTTCCTGGTCTCGCCCCCGGTCGTCGGGCTGGTCGCGGACGCCACCACCCTGCGCATCGGCCTGCTGATCGTGCCGCTCGCGGGCCTGGTCGTCCTGCTCGGGGCGGCCGCCCTGCCCCGCCGACCGTAGGGTCGGACCCATGAGCACGACCCACCGCATCGCCCTGATCCCCGGAGACGGCATCGGGCAGGAGGTGATCCCGCCCGCCACCGCGGTGCTCGACGCCGTCGGGCGGCGGCACGGGATCTCCTTCGCCTACGACTCCTTCGACTGGTCCTGCGAGCGCTACGCCGCCGAGGGCGCCATGATGCCCGCGGACGGCCTCGACCGGATCGCCGCGCACGACGCGATCCTGCTCGGCGCCGTCGGCTGGCCGGGCGTCCCGGACCACGTCTCGCTCTGGGGCCTGCTCATCCCCATCCGCCGCCGCTTCGCCCAGTACGTCAACCTCCGCCCGATCGCCGTGTTCGACGGCGTGCGCTCCCCCCTGCGCGCGGCCGACGGCGTGGACCTCGTGGTCGTCCGGGAGAACTCGGAGGGCGAGTACTCCGAGGTCGGCGGCCGGGTCGGGAACGACCTCGCCCTGCAGGAGGCCGTGTTCACCCGCACCGGCGTCTCCCGGATCGCGGACTACGCCTTCACCCTCGCCGAGCAACGCCGCCACCACGTCGTCTCCGCCACCAAGTCCAACGGGATCATCCACTCGATGCCCTTCTGGGACGAGGTCGTCGCCGAGCGGGCGGCGCTGCATCCCGGCGTCGAGTGGCGCAGCGAGCACATCGACGCCCTCGCGGCGAAGCTCGTGCTGGACCCTCAGGGCTTCGACGTGATCGTCGCGTCCAACCTGTTCGGCGACATCCTGTCCGACCTCGCCGCGGCCGTCGCGGGCTCCATCGGGATCGCGCCGTCCGGCAACCTCAACCCCGAGCGCGCGTTCCCGTCGATGTTCGAGCCGGTGCACGGCTCGGCCCCGGACATCGCGGGCAGGGACCTCGCGAACCCGTTGGGCGCCATCTGGTCCGCGGCCATGCTGCTGGAGCACCTCGGCCACCCCGAGGCCGCGGCGGAGGTCACCGCCGCCATGCGCGCCCAGCTGGCGGGGGGCAGCCGCACGCGGGACCTCGGCGGGGACGCGGGGACCGCCCGGTTCACCACCGAGCTGCTGGCCCGCTTGACCTGAACCCCGGTCGAGGTCGCATGCTCTGGTCCATGAGCGTGCGCGAGGACCTGTTCGGGCGGTCCCGGCGGTCGGTGACCGTCGGGATCCTGCTGTTGATCAGCCTCATCGCCTTCGAGCAGATGGGCGTGGGCACCGCCATGCCCGCCGTCGTCGCCGACCTCGCCCGGGTGGAGGACTACGCCTGGCCGTTCGTCGCCTTCATCGCGACGACGGTCGTCGGCACCGTCCTCGGCGGCCGCTGGTGCGACGTCCGCGGCCCCCGCCTGGCCCTGCTGGTCGCCCCGGCGGTCTTCGGCGCCGGGCTGCTGGTGGCGGGCACCGCGGACACGTTCGCCCAGCTCCTGGTCGGGCGGCTGCTGCAGGGCCTCGGCGCGGGCGCCCAGGGCGTCGCGGTCTACGTGCTGATCGCGCAGGTCTACGCGGAGCGGTCCCGGCCCGCGGTGTTCGGGCTGGTCTCGTCGGCGTGGGTGGTGCCGTCGCTGGTCGGGCCGCCGGTCGCGGGCGTGGTGACCGAGCAGCTGTCCTGGCACTGGGTCTTCCTCGGGCTGCTGCCGCTGGTCGCGGTCGCGGTGCTGCTGGTGCTCCCGGCGGTCCGCGGGCTCACGCCGCCCGCCGAGAGCCTGCCCCGGCGCGGGCTCGTGCCCGCCGCGGTCGCCGCGGCACTCGGGGTCGCCGGGCTGAGCTGGGCCGGGCAGCACACGGACGTCCCGGGGGCGGTGACCGCGGTCGTCTCGCTGGCCGTGCTCGTCCCCGCGCTGCGCAGGTTGGTGCCGCCCGGGACGTTCGCGGCGCGGCGGGGCATCGCCGCCGTCGTCGCCGGGCGGGGGTTGATCGCGGGCGCCTTCTTCACCACCACCGCGTTCCTGCCGCTGATGCTCACCGCCACCCACGGCTGGTCGCTGTCCGCGGCGGGAGTGCCGCTGATCGCGGGCTCGCTGGGCTGGTCGTCCGCCGCGGCCTGGCAGGGCAGGCGCCCGGAGCTGTCCCGGCCGCGGCTGCTGCGGATCGGCATGCTCGGCGTCGCCGCGGGGGCCGCGGGGCTGCTTCTGGTCGCGCCCGCCTGGGGTGTGGCGTGGCTGGCGCTGCCGTTCTGGCTGGTCGCGGGCGTCGGGATGGGGCTGGGGTTCTCGTCGCTGTCCGCCCTGCTGCTCGCCGAGTCCGCGGCCGCATCGACGGTCGGCTCCGCAGGCTCCGCCTCCGCCCAAGTCGGCTACCACTCGTCCGCCGCGCAGCTGGCCGACCAGCTCGCCCAGGCGACGTTCGTGGGTCTCGGTGGCGCGCTCCTCGCCCTGCTCACCACGCCCGCCGTCGCCCTCACGGTGCTGCTCGTCGTGCTCGTGGCGATGGCCCTCTGCGGGGCCTGGATCGCGCCCCGGACCGGATCACGCGAGGTCGTTGCATGAACTAACGATTGCGTGGGTACACGGAGCCGTCAGTGCCGTGTCGGCTCCCTGGAGGACCCATGACCCTCGCGCCCGGCGGCGTCCGCAGTCTCATCCCCGCCCGCATCGACCGCCTCCCGTGGTCGCCGTTCCACACGAGGATGGTGATCGCGCTCGGCGTCGCCTGGATCCTCGACGGGCTCGAGATCACCGTCGCCAGCTCGATCACCGACCTGCTGACCACACCGGACACCCTCGGCCTGTCGTCGGCCGCCGCGGGCGCGATCGCGTCGGTCTACCTGGCCGGTGAGGTCGTCGGCGCGCTGTTCTTCGGCAGGCTCAGCGACAAGCTCGGCCGCCGGAACCTGTTCATGATCACGCTCGCCGTCTACATGGTCGGCAGCGGCCTGACCGCGCTGACCCTCGGCGCGGGCCCCGGCCGGCTCGCCTTCCTGTACCTGACCCGCTTCGTCGCGGGCATGGGCATCGGCGGCGAGTACGCCGCGATCAACTCCGCGATCGACGAGCTCGTCCCGGCGAGGTACCGCGGCCGCGTCGACATCGCCGTCAACGGCACCTACTGGGCGGGCTCGGTGATCGGCACCCTGGGCACCCTGCTGCTGCTCGACGTCGTCGAGGTCGGCATCGCCTGGCGGATCGGCTTCCTCATCGGCCCGGTCCTCGGGCTGGTCATCCTGGTCGTGCGGCGACACCTGCCCGAGAGCCCGCGCTGGCAGATCATGAACGGCAGGGAGCGCGAGGCGGAGGAGTCGATCTCCTTCATCGAGCACGAGGTCGAGTCCGGCGGCCGGACGCTGCCGTCGGTCGACGACTCGAAGGCCATCGAGCTGCGGCCCACGACCGACATCGGCTACTTCCGGCTGCTGCGCGTGCTGTTCCGCGAGTACCCCACCCGCTCGGTCCTCGGCGCCTCGCTGATGATCACGCAGTCCTTCCTCTACAACGCGATCTTCTTCACCTACACCCTCGTGCTGGGCAAGTTCTTCGGCGTCCCGTCGGAGTCCACGCCGATCTACCTGATCGCCTTCGCCGTGGGGAACCTGGTGGGCCCCCTGGCGCTGGGGCACCTGTTCGACACCGTCGGCCGCAAGAAGATGATCTCCGGGACCTACGTGCTCTCCGGGCTCCTGCTACTGGTCAGCGCTTGGCTGTTCGAGGCGGGGGTGTTCACCGCGGTCACCCAGACCATCGCGTGGGCGGTGATCTTCTTCTTCGCCTCGGCGGGCGCGAGCTCGGCCTACCTCACGGTCAGCGAGATGTTCCCGCTCGAGGTACGCGCCAAGGCGATCGCGGTGTTCTTCGCGATCGCGCAGTGCTTCGGCGCGCTCGGCCCGGTGATCTACGGCGCCCTCATCGGCGACGGCTCGGAGCCGACCCGGCTGTTCTGGGGCTACGTCCTCGGCGCCGCCGTCATGGTGGTCGGCGGCATCGTGGCGTGGTTCTTCGCCGTCGACGCCGAGGGCCGCTCGCTGGAGGACGTCGCCAGCCCGCTGTCCGCCCGCCCCGCCCACGTCCGCGCCCAGGGCTCGGCGGAGCCGTGATCCGCGGCCGCCCTCAGTGGCGGGCGGCCAGCGCGTCGTCGAGCAGCCGGTCGTAGGCGTCCCCGAGGTCGGTGAGGGCGCCGACGGTGTCGCCCCGGAACACCGGCCCGTGCATCAGCCCCAGCGCCGTCGGTCGCAGGTCGGCCGCACCGCCGGACCGGTCCCCCGGGGTCAGGGCCGTGGCGCGCACCTTCGCCTCGGTGGACAGGGCGGGCCCGACGACGTCGGACTCCGTCGTCGCGGGCGCCGTGCCGAAAGCGGTGAACAGGTCCCCGCACAGCAGCGTGCCGCTCGTCTCCTCCTACAGCAGTCCGGACTCCCACGCTTGCGGAACGTGGGAGGTTCCGACCCCCGGGCCCTCTAGCCCTCCGCCCCCGCTCCCACCGGGCCGAGGAACGTGCCGGGGTGGGTCGCGCCGTCCTGGCGCAGCACCGCGCCGCCCGGCCAGGGGAGCTCGGCGGAGCGGGTCTCGTCCGGCGGGGTGACGAGCATCCCGGTCGGGGTCCAGCCCGACCCGTCCTGCGGGGGCAGCCAGGTGATCACCGTGTGCGCCGCGGCGCCCGCGGCGAGCCGGACGGTCGTGGGCTGCTCGGCCGCGCGCGGCAGCGAGTAGGTCGGCCCGAACGTGGGGTCCGCGGGTCCCTTGAGGTCGACCCCACCGAAGCCCGTCATCGTGCACGGCGCCTTCGAGGTGTTGGTCCAGACGATCGTGGTGTGCCGCTGCCCGGCCTCCCCCGTCGTCCGCCCGACCGAGGCCTCCAGCGTGTCGAGGGTGCACTTCGGCGCGGCCTGCGAGACCGGCGAGGACGGCGAGGTCGCCACGCTCGTCGGGGCGGGCGGCGTGGCGCTCACCGACGCGACGGACGGCGGCGGCGTGGCCGCCCCGGAGCAACCGGCCAGGACCAGGGCCCCGGCGAGGACCGCGGCGGCACGCAACGAACGAGCGATCATGGAGCCAGGCTGGACCCTCGGGCGGCCCGGCGCCATCCCGGCCGCCCGATCGTGGTCACTCCTGCTCGAGATCGCCCTCGGTCTCCAGATAGGCCTGGCGCAGCGCGTCGAGCGTGGCCTGCTCCGGGGCCTCCCACAGCTTCCGCTCGACGGCTTCGAGGAGCCGCTCCGCCATGCCGTGCAGAGCCCACGGGTTCGACTCGGACAGGAACTTGCGGTTGTCCGGGTCCAGCACGTAGGTCTCGGTGAGCGTCTCGTACTGCCAGTCCGCGACGACACCGGTCGTCGCGTCCCAGCCGAACAGGTAGTCCACCGTGGCGGCCATCTCGAAGGCGCCCTTGTACCCGTGGCGGCGCATCGCCTCGATCCAGCGCGGGTTCACCACGCGGGCACGGAAGACGCGGGCGGTCTCCTCGTGCAGCGTCCGGGTCTTGACGGACTCGGGCCGGGTCGAGTCCCCGATGTAGGCCTCGGGCGCGGTGCCGGTCAGCGCGCGCACGGTCGCGACCATCCCGCCGTGGTACTGGTAGTAGTCGTCCGAGTCGGCGATGTCGTGCTCGCGGGTGTCGGTGTTCTTGGCCGCCACCGCGATCCGCCGGTAGGCCGTCTCCATGTCGTCCCGGGCGGGGGCGCCGTCGAGGCCGCGGCCGTAGGCGTAGCCGCCCCAGGTCGTGTAGACCTCGGCGAGGTCCGCGTCGTCTCGCCAGTTCCTCGAGTCGACGAGCTGCAGCAGGCCCGCGCCGTAGGTCCCCGGCTTGGAGCCGAAGATCCGGGTGGTGGCGCGGCGCCGGTCCCCCGTGCGCTGTTCGTCGGCGAGCACATGGGCCTTGACGAAGTTCTGCTCGGCGGGCTCGTCCAGGTCGCTGACCATCTGGACCGCGTCGTCGAGCAGCGCCAGGACGTGCGGGAACGCGTCCCGGAAGAAGCCGGAGATGCGCACGGTGACGTCGATCCGGGGCCTGCCCAGCTCGTCGAGGTCGATCACCTCGAGCCGGGTGACGCGCCGGGACATCTCGTCCCACACGGGCCGGACGCCGAGCAGCGCGAAGACCTCCGCGACGTCGTCCCCGCTGGTCCGCATGGCGGAGGTGCCCCAGACGCTGAGCCCGACGGACCGCGGGTACTCGCCGTCGTGGTCGCGCCGGTAGCGGTCCACGAGCGACTCGGCCATCGCCTGCCCGGTCTCCCAGGCGAGCTTCGACGGCACCGCCTTCGGGTCGACGGAGTAGAAGTTCCGCCCGGTCGGCAGCACGTTGATCAGCCCGCGCAGCGGCGACCCCGACGGCCCGGCGGGGATGAACCCGCCGTCGAGCGCGTGCAGCACCCGGTCGATCTCGTGCGCCGTCTCCGCCAGCCGCGGCACCACCTCGACCGCCGCGAACCGCAGGATCCGCTCGACGGTCTCGGCGGACGGTCCGCTCGGCACGCCCCCGTGTCCGCCTCGCGCATCGGAGGTGGGGGACTCGCGCGTCGTGAGTGGCCCGCGAGTCCCCCACTCCCCGCCCTCGAGCCGGACATCCACGATCCCCGCGGCCGCGTCCGGGTCCCAGCCCGCGGCCTCCATGTCGGCGACCAGCCCGTGGGCCAGGGCCTCGACCTCGTCGACCGTCACCCGCGCCTCGGAGCCGTCCTCGACCAGGCCCAACGCCTCGCGCAGCCCCGGCACGCTCTGCTCGCCGCCCCACATCTGCCGGGCGCGGAGCATCGCCAGCACCAGGTCCACGCGCACCGAGCCCTCGGGAGCCGCGGCGAGCACGTGCAGGCCGTCCCGGATCTGGACGTCCTTGATCTCGCAGAGCCAGCCGTCGACGTGCAGCAGGAAGTCGTCGAACTCGGCCTCGTGCGGGCGCTCCTCCAGGCCGAGGTCGTGGTCGAGCTTCGCGGCCTGCATCAGCGTCCAGATCTGCTGGCGGATCGCGGGCAGCTTGGCGGGGTCGAGGGCGGAGACGTTGGCGTGCTCGTCGAGCAGCTGCTCCAGCCGGGAGATGTCGCCGTAGGTCTCCGCGCGGGCCATCGGCGGGATCAGGTGGTCGACGAGCGTGGCGTGCGCCCGGCGCTTGGCCTGCGTGCCCTCGCCGGGGTCGTTGACCAGGAAGGGGTAGATCAGCGGGAGGTCGCCGAGCGCCGCGTCCACCCCGCAGCTCGCGGACATCCCGAGGGTCTTGCCCGGGAGCCACTCCAGGTTCCCGTGCTTGCCGATGTGGACGATCGCGTGGGCGCCGAAGCTCTCCGCCACCCACCGGTACGCGGCCAGGTAGTGGTGCGACGGCGGCAGGTCGGGATCGTGGTAGATCGCGACCGGGTTCTCCCCGAAGCCGCGGGGCGGCTGCACCATCAGCGTGACGTTCCCGCTGCGCAGCGCCGCGACGACGATGTCCCCGTTCTGGACGTACTGCTCACCGGGCGGCGGGCCCCAGTGCTCGGTCACGGCGTCGCGGAGGTCCTGGGGCAGGGTGTCGAACCAGGCCCGGTACTGCTCGGCCGAGATGCGGATCGGGTTGCCCGCCAGCTTCTCCTCGGTCAGCCAGTCCGGGTCCTGTCCGCCCGCCTCGATCAGGGCGTGGATCAGCGCGTCGCCGTCGCCTGCGGCGACCCCGGGGAGGTCACCGGCGTCGTACCCGGCCTCGGCCATGGCCCTCAGCAGCGCGACGGTCGACGCCGGCGTGTCCAGCCCGACGGCGTTCCCGATCCGCGCGTGCTTCGTCGGGTAGGCGCTCAACATGAGCACGATCTTCTTGTCCGCGTTGGGGATCCGGCGCAGCTCGGCGTGCCGCACCGCGATCCCGGCGACCCGCGCGGCCCGCTCGGGGTCCGGGACGTAGGTGGAGAGCCCGTCCGCGTCGATCTCCTTGAAGGAGAACGGGACGGTGATCAGCCTGCCGTCGAACTCGGGGACGGCGACCTGGGTGGCGACGTCCAGCGGGGAGAGCCCGTCGTCGTTGGACTCCCAGGTGGCGCGGCTCGAGGTCAGGCACAGGCCCTGCAGGATCGGGACGTCCAGCGCGGCGAGCTCGGTGACGTCCCACTCCTCGTCCTCGCCGCCCGCCTGCGCGGTGGCGGGCTTGGTGCCGCCCGCGGCGAGCACGGTGACGATCATGGCGTCGGCGGCCCTGAGGGTCTCCAGCAGCGCGGCCGGGGCCTGGCGCAGGGAGGCGCAGAAGATCGGCAGCGGGGTGGCGCCCTTCGCCTCGATGGCCTGGCAGAGCGCCTCGATGTACGCGACGTTCCCGGCGATCTGCTGGGCGCGGTAGTACAGCACCGCGACCGTCGGGCCCGGCCGGTCGGCCGACTCCCGTTCCAGCACTCCCCATTCGGGCAGGGCGATCGGGGGCGCGAAACCCTCGCCGGTGAGCAGCACCGTGTCGGAGAGGAACGCGTGCAGCTGGCGGAGGTTCTCCGTGCCGCCCTGCGCGAAGTAGGTGTGCGCCTCGGCCGCGACGCCCGCCGGGACGCTGGAGAGCTCCATCATCTCGGCGTCCGGGGCCATCTCGCCGCCCAACGCGACCAGCGGGGTCTCGCCGGCCCGCAGCAGGTCGAGCCCGTCCTCCCAGTACCGGTAGCCGCCGAGCACCCGCACCACCACGACGTCCGCCTCCGCCGCCATGGCGGGCAGGTCCGCGAGCAGCACGCGGTTGGGGTTGGCCAGGACGAAGTCCGCACCGGAGGCCCTGGCGGACAACAGGTCCGTGTCCGACGTCGACAACAGCAGGACACGGGTCATCGAGATTCCCCTCCTCGGGATCCTCGTCCCGGGTCAGACGTGCAGGTCGGCGTGCGGGCAGTGTCCTGGCTCCCGGATCGTCGCTCGCCCCGGCCTTCCGGGTCTCCCCGTGGCCTGTGGCGGGGTCTGCTCCCCGGTGACAGTGGCGGGACCGCGCCGGACTCGCACCGGCTTCCTGGCCCACTCGCCGTTCTTCGGTTGTGGGGCCCACTCTCCGCAACCGGGTGGGTCCGCGTCAACCGGGCCGGTGCGCGTCTCGACGGGCGGGAGGCGCCACCGCGGACCCGCCCGCCATGCCTACAGTGTCGCGGTGACCGCCCCCCGCACCCGCGCCGACGCCTGCCCCGGCGTCCTCGCCCCGCACGACGCGGCGGACGGCGCACTGGCCCGTGTGCGGCTGCCGGGCGGCGTGGTCACGGCCGCCCAGCTGCGGGTGCTCGCCGGGTGCGCCGAGGACCTCGGAGACGGCGCGGTGCACCTCACCTCGCGAGGGAACCTGCAGCTCAGGGGCCTGGACCGGGCGGACCCGCGGCTCGGGTCGCGGCTCGTCTCGGCGGGTCTGCTGCCGTCGACCACCCACGAGCGGGTGCGCAACATCGTGGCCTCTCCGCTGTCCGGTGTGGACGGTGGAGTGGCGGACGTCCGGGGCCTCGCCGCCGTGGTCGACGCCCTGCTCTGCGCCACCCCGGAGCTGTCCGCCCTCCCCGGCCGCTTCCTCGTCGCCCTCGACGACGGGCGCGGGGACGTCGCCGCCGAGGAACCCGATCTGTGCTGGTTCGCGACGGCCGCGGACCGGGGATCCCTGCTGGTCGCGGGCGTGCCGACGGGTCTGGGGTGCGCACCGCGGGACGCGCCGTCCCTCCTCGTCGCGGCCGCTGAGGCGTTCCTCACGCTGCGCACCGAGGACACCGGGTGCACGAGCGCCTGGCGCGCCGCCGAGATCGACGACGCCCCGGCCCGCATCGCCGCCGCCCTCGCCCGGATTGGCACTCCCTCGGACGGTGATCCACACCTCGGGAGCGCGGCGGTCGCTCAGCGACCGCTCCGTTCCACGGGAGTGGATCTCGTGGGGGTGCTGGGGGGCCGCGCGGTCGGGGTGGCTCCGGTGCTCGGCGAGCTGTCCGCCGCCCAGCTGCGGGCGCTGGCGCACTCCGCGCCCGAGGTGCTCGTCACCCCCTGGCGCACCCTGCTCCTGCCCGACCCCGAACCCGGCGCCGCGGACCGGCTGCGCGCGGCGGGCCTGGTGACCGAACCCGGCGACCCGGCTCTGCAGATCAGCGCCTGCGCCGGGCGGCCGGGCTGCGCGAAGTCCCTCGCCGACGTGCGCGGGGACGTGCGTGCGCTCCTCGCCGACCTCCGCCACGACACCCGCGGACCCGCCGACAGCTCGGACAGCGCCGACACCGGCTCCCGGGGCGTCACGACCGCCCGCGCCCACGTCGTCGGCTGTGGGCGGCGGTGCGGGGCGCCGCACGGCCCGCACCGCGACGTCGTGGCCCGACCCGACGGCACCTACGAGATCGACGGCCTGCAGGCCGGCCTCCGAGCACTCCTGGAGAGTCCCGCATGACCAGCGACTACATCCGCGACGGCGCGGAGATCTACCGGCGCAGCTTCGCCACGATCCGAGCGGAGGCGGACCTGTCCGGGTTCCCGGCGGACGTCGGGTACGTGGCCGTCCGGATGATCCACGCCTGCGGCCAGGTCGACCTGACCCGCGACATCGCCTACTCCCCCGGCGTCGTCACCGCCGCCCGCGACGCCCTGCGCGCGGGCGCCCCGATCCTGTGCGACGCCATGATGGTCGCCTCCGGCGTCACGCGGTCGCGGCTGCCGAAGGACAACGAGGTCGTCTGCACGCTGCGGGAGCCGGAGGTCCCGGGAATCGCGTCGGCCCTCGGGAACACGCGCTCGGCGGCGGCGATGGAGCTCTGGGGCGACCGGCTCGCGGGCGCCGTCGTCGCGATCGGCAACGCCCCCACGGCTCTGTTCCACCTCCTCGACATGATCGACGCAGGCGCCCCGCGCCCCGCCGCGGTCATCGGGATCCCGGTGGGGTTCATCGGCGCCGCGGAGTCCAAGGCGGCGCTCGCCGCCCGCACCGACCTCGAGTACCTGGTGGTGCACGGCCGTCGCGGCGGCTCGGCGATCACCGCTGCCGCGCTGAACGCGCTGGCCACCGAGCAGGAGATCTGAGATGGCGGGCACCCTGTACGGCGTCGGGCTGGGCCCCGGCGACCCGGAGCTGGTCACGATCAAGGCGGCCCGGTTGATCGGCGCCGCGGACGTCGTCGCCTACCACTCCGCGCGGCACGGCCGCTCCATCGCGCGCGGGATCGCCGAGCCGTACCTGCGCGGTGACCAGATCGAGGAGCAGCTCGTCTACCCGGTCACCACCGAGACCGTGGACGACTACCAGCGCGCGATCGACGTGTTCTACGCCGAGGCCGCCGAGCGGCTGGCCGTGCACCTCGCGGCGGGCCGGGACGTCGTGCTGCTCGCCGAGGGCGACCCGCTCTTCTACGGCTCGTACATGCACATGCACAAGCGGCTCTCGGGCCGGTTCCGGGCCGAGGTCGTCCCGGGGGTGACGTCCGTGAGCGGCGCCGCCGCCGCGCTCGGCCAGCCGCTCGTCGAGCGGGACGAGATCCTCACCGTGCTGCCCGGCACCCTGCCCCGCGAGGTGCTGGCGGAGCGGTTGCGCGCCACGGACTCCGCCGCCGTCATGAAGCTCGGCCGGACCTTCGGGAACGTCCGCGGCGCCTTCGCGGACGCGGGCAAGCTCGACCGCGCGCAGTTCGTGGAGCGGGCGACGATGGCGGGGCAGCGCACCGGCGCCCTCGCGGACGTCGACCCGGAGTCGGTGCCGTACTTCTCGCTCGCGATCCTGCCGGGCGAGGTCGCGGCGAGCGTGCCGGAGGAGGTGCTCGACGCCCCCCGTGCCGCCGAGGAGGCGGTGCGGCTGCGCGGGAGCGGCGGCGTGACGGTCGTCGGGACCGGGCCCGCGGGGCGGGACTGGTTGACCCCGCAGACCGCGGCCGCGCTCGCCGCCGCGGACGATCTCGTCGGGTACGGGCCGTACCTGGACCGGGTGCCGCCGAACCCGCGGCAGACGCGGCACGCGAGCGACAACCGCGTCGAGGCCGACCGGGCCGCGCACGCCCTGGACCTGGCCGCCTCCGGGCGCGAGGTCGTGGTGGTGAGCGCCGGTGACCCAGGGGTGTTCGCGATGGCGACCGCGGTGTTGGAGGTCGCGTCGCAGCCGAAGTACCTCGAGGTGCCGGTGCTGGTCCTGCCGGGGCTGACCGCCGCCCAGGCCGTCGCGGCGTCGGTGGGCGCACCGCTGGGGCACGACTTCGCGATGATCTCGCTGTCGGACCGGCTCAAGCCGTGGGAGACCGTCGTCGACCGGCTGGTCCACGCGGCACTGGCGGACCTGGCGATCGCGATCTACAACCCGCGGTCGAAGGCCCGGCCGTGGCAGGTCGGCGCGGCGCGGGACGCGCTGCTGGAGCACCGCGCCCCCGAGACCCCCGTCGTGCTGGGGCGAGACGTCGGCGGGGCGGGTGAGCGGATCACCGTCACGACCCTGGGCGAGCTGGATCCCGAGCTGGTGGACATGCGCACCCTGGTGATCATCGGCTCCTCGACGACCAGGGTCGTCGTCCGGGGCGGCGTCCCCACCGTCTTCACCCCGCGGCACTACGGCGGCTAGCCGAGAGCCGCCGCCTCCTCCGGCGTGCGAACCACCGGGACACCCGGCGGCAGCGGGGGGCGGTCCACCATGATCACCGGCACCCCCAGCTCGCGGGCCGCCGTGAGCTTCGCGCCCGTCGGGCCGCCGGAGTCCTTGGTCACCAGCAGGTCGATCGCGTGCTCGCGCAGGAGTGCCCGCTCCCCTTCGACGGTGAACGGCCCACGGTCTAGCAGGGACAGCATCCGGTGCGGCACAGGCGGATCGGGCGGGTCCACCGAGCGGACGAGGAACCACGGGTCCAGCCCGGCGAACGTCGCGAGGTCCTGGCGACCCGTCGTCAGGAAGACGCGGGAGCCGAGACGCGGCACCAGGTCCGCGGCGGCAGGCAGCGACGGCACCCGGATCCAGCGATCGCCCGGGACCGACGACCAGCCCGGCCGCCGCAGGATCACGAGCGGCACGCCGGTGGCCGCACAGGCCTCGGCCGCGTGCGCGGTCATCCGCGCCGCGAAGGGGTGCGTCGCGTCGACGACGTGGGTGATCCGCTCCGCACGGAGGTAGTCGACCAGCCCGTCGATCCCGCCGAAGCCGCCGACCCGCACCTCCCCGGGCGGGAGCACCGGCGCGCGCACGCGGCCCGCGAGGGAGGACACCGCGCCGGGCAGCAACCCGGCCAGTGCGCGGGCGTCCGACGTGCCGCCGAGGATCAGGACCCGCCGCGGCACCGGGTGTCCGAGTAGAGGTGGCTGTCCGGGAACTGCTCCGCGGCCAGCGCCCGCCCCACGATCACCACCGCGGTGCGCTGGATGCCCGCCTCGTGCACCGCGTGGGCGATGTCGTCCAGCCGCCCGCGCAGCACGATCTCGTGCTCGCGGCTCGCGTACGCCACCACCGCGGCGGGGCAGTCCGAGCCGTGGATCGGCACGAGCTCCTTCACCACCTCGTCGATCCGGTGCACGGCCAGGTGCAGCACGACCGTGCCGGTCGCCGTCTCCAGCGACTCCCCCGACGGCATCGGGGTGGCTCGCGCCGCGATCCGGGTCAGCGTGACGGTCTGGGCGACCGTCGGCACCGTCAGCTCGCGCTTCAGCGCGGCCGCGGCGGCGGCGTAGGCGGGCACCCCCGGCGTGACGTCGTACGGCACACCCGCCGCGTCCAGCCGCCGCATCTGCTCGGCCATCGCCGAGAACACGGACGGGTCCCCGCTGGCCAGCCGCGCGACGTCCAGCCCGTGCTCGTGGGCCCGCACCATCTCCTCGACGATCTCGGCGAGCGTCATCAGCGCCGTGTCGACCGTCCGCGCGTCCGGCGGGCAGATCTCCAGCATCTCCCGCGGCACCAGCGACCCCGCGTAGAGGCACACCGGCGAGGCCGCGATCAGGTCGCGCGCCCGGATGGTGAGCAGGTCCACCGCGCCCGGACCCGCCCCGATGAAGTGCACGGTCACTTCGAGGCACTCCAGATCGTCACCGACATGCCGGGGCGCCAGCCGAGGAACCCGCCGACCGGCTCGGCCCGCGAGACCTGCAGGCGCACCAGCGACCCACCGAACCGCCGCTGCGCCACGGCCAGCGCGGACTCCGACTCCACCGTCACCCCGTTCGCGACCATCCGACCGCCCGGAGGCAGTGCGGCCCAACAGGTGTCCAGCACACCCTCGCGGGTGATCCCGCCGCCGACGAAGATCGCGTCCGGTGCGGGCAGGTCGGCGAGCGCCTCGGGCGCCGGGCCCGCGACGACCCGCAGCGCGGGCACACCCAGGGAGCCTGCGTTGCGCACGATCCGTTGGGCCCGAACGGGATCGGACTCGACGGCCACCGCCCAGCAGGAGGGGTGCGCGCGCATCCACTCGATCCCGATGCTGCCCGCGCCCGCCCCGACGTCCCACAGCGTCTCGCCCGGGCGGGGGGCCAGGTGGGCGAGGGTGACGGCCCGGACCTCGCGCTTGGTGAGCTGGCCGTCGTGCTCGTAGGCCTCGTCCGGCAGGCCGGTGACCTCGCCGAACACCCGCGCGCCGGGGACGGCGACGCACTCGACCGCGACGACGTTGAGCGCGTCCCCCTCGGGGTGCAGCCAGTCCCGCGCGATCCCGGAGTGGAGCCGCTCGCCCGGCCCGCCGAGCTGCTCGAGGACGGTGAGCCTGCTGGGGCCGAAGCCGTCCGCGGTGAGCTGCGCGGCGATCTGCGCGGGCGAGGTGGCACCCGCGGAGAGCACGAGGACCCGACGCCCGGGCGCGACCACGCGCCGCAGCCGCTCGACGGGCCTGCCCACGACGCTGACCACGTCCACGTCCTCGGTCGGCCAGCCCAGCCGCGCGCACGCGAGCGTGGTCGACGACGGGTGCGCGATCACGTGCATGTGCCGCGCGCCGACGGTGCGGGCCAGCGTGGCCCCGAGGCCGAAGAACATGGGATCACCGGACGCGAGCGCGCACAGCCTGCGCCCCGCGTACCGGGCCAGCAGCCCGGGCAGGGCGGGGACGAGCGGCGACGGCCACGCGACCAGCTCGGCGGAGACCTTGCCCGCCACCAGGTCGAGCTGGCGGGGGCCGCCCAGGATCACCTCGGCCGCGGCCAGGGTCTCCTGCGCGTTGCCCGCGAGCCCCGACCAGCCGTCCGCACCGATCCCGACCACGACCACCGCCGGGCCCGCCTGCTCGCTGGAACCACCGCTCACGTTTCCACCTCTCGACGACCGCGCACGACCCTACGTGGTCGGGCGTCCCCCGAGGGGGTGAGTGCGGCCACCGAAAAGGTCATTCCGGGCGCAGGTGATCGTAGTTCTTGGGCCGCAGCCGCATCGCGTGGACCACCCGGTCCCCCTCGACCACCACCTCCAGCAGGTCCCGCGCGGCGTCCACACCGATCACCAGGGTCCGCTCACCCTGCGGCACGGTGCGCAGCGGCGCGGCGAGCACGGAGCGGATGGTCGCCTCCGGGATCCCGTGCTTGAGCGCACCGCTGGTGATCAGCACGGCTCACCGCGAGCGCAGGACCGCGAGCAGCTCGGCCTCGGCCGCCGCGAACCCCGGGTCCGTGATCGTCTCCAGGCTGCGCGGCCTCGGCAGGTCGACCGCGAGGTCCGCGCGGACCGTCGCGGGCCGCGGCGAGAGGACGACTACCCGGTCGGACAGGAAGACGGCCTCCCGGACGTCGTGCGTGATGAGCAGGACGGTCCAGCCGAAGCGGGCGCGCACCTCCTCGAGCCACTCCTGCATCGCGGTGCGGGTCAGCGAGTCCAGGGCCCCGAAGGGCTCGTCGAGCAGCAGCACCTCGCGATCCTGCACGACGGTGCGCAGCAGCGCGGCGCGCTGGCGCATCCCGCCGGAGATCTCCTCGGGGCGGGCGTGCTCGAACCCCCGCAGGCCGAAGGGCTCGAACAGCTCCAGCGCGCGGGCGCGGGCCTCGCGCCGCCGCATCCCGCCGACCTCGAGACCGAGGGAGGTGTTGTCCAGGACGCTGCGCCAGGGGAACAGCAGGTCCTTCTGCGGCATGTAGGCGACGCTGCCGGTGGCGACCTCGCCCGCGTCCGGCACGAGCAGGCCCGCGAGCACCCCGAAGAGCGTGGACTTGCCCGATCCGCTGGGCCCGAGGACCGAGACGAACTCCCCCGGGGCCACGTCGAGGGACACGCCGTCGAGCACGCGGAGGTCGCCGAAGGACACCTCCAGGTCGCGGACGGCGATCATCGCCGGACCCAGGGCGCGACGAGCCGCTGCACCAGGAAGGTCAGGGCGAACAACGCGAGCGTGACCAGCGCCGACACCCCCACCGCGGCCAGCACGAGATCGGTGCGGAAGGAGTTCTTCTGCTGGTTCATGTAGATCCCGAGCCCGGACCGCGCGCCGACGTACTCGGCGAAGATCGCCCCGGTCACGGCGTAGGTGATCGCGATCCGCAGCGCCGTGAAGAAGGACGGCATGGCCCCCGGCAGCCGGACGTAGCGGAACTCCGCCCACCGGCTCGCGCCCATACTGCGCAACAGGTTCGACGCCTCCCGGTCGGTCCGGGCGAACCCCTCCACCAGCCCGACGGCGACGGGGAAGAACGTCACCAACGCGATGACCAGCACCTTCGGCAACAGCCCGAAGCCGAACCAGAGGATCATCAGCGGGGCGATCGCGATGATCGGCAGCGTCTGCGAGGCGACCATCAGGGGCAGCAGCGCGCGGCGCAGCCACGGCGAGAAGTCCACGACGACGGCCAGCACCCACGCCACCGCGAGCGACACCCCGAACCCGACCGCGGTCACCTGCAGGGTCGGGAGGGTGTTGTCCCACAACGCCTCCCGGTTCGCCCAGCCCTGCTCCACCACTCGCAGCGGCGAGGGCAGGACCTGCGGGGCGAGGGCGAACAGCGACGCCGCCAGCTGCCACGCGGCGAGCAGGACGGCGACCACGACGACCGGGGGCAGCACGCGTCGGGCGGCGGTGGGCCGCACCACGACCTCCCGCCGGACGGCCGTCCGCGCGGCGGTCCCGGGGCGTTCGGCCGCGCGGGTCATGCGGGGGGCGCCAGGTACTCGTCGGTGAACCAGGTCGAGAAGTCCGGACGCGTGGTGACCGGCTTCCCGGCGCCGTCGACCACCGCGCCCGAGTCGACGAGGAACCCGGAGAAGCCCTGCCAGCGATCCAGGGTCTGGGTGCCCACGCGGCCGCGGTCGTCCTTCA
Source organism: Pseudonocardia xishanensis (assembly GCF_039541715.1). NCBI lineage: Bacteria > Bacillati > Actinomycetota > Actinomycetes > Pseudonocardiales > Pseudonocardiaceae > Pseudonocardia > Pseudonocardia xishanensis. The sequence goes on along the minus strand of NZ_BAABGT010000075.1, from coordinate 286,287 downwards.
GGTACTGCGCGGCGAGCATCGCCTGGCTGCGCGTGACGAGCGTGGGCTCGGTGAAGGTGCCGGGGTTGGCGTCCTGCAGCAGCTGTGCGGCGCGGGCGGGGTCGTCCGCGGCGAGCTGGTAGCCGCGCTGCGCGGCCTGGACGAACCTCGCCGCGAGGTCGGGGTGCCCGGCCAGCCAGGGCGAGTTGCCGATGAGCAGGACGTTGTAGGCGTCGGGGAAGCCGTAGTCGGTGTAGCGGAAGGTCTTGAGCGGCTCGTTGCGCAGCTCGGCCTCGATGCCCTCCCAGGCCACGAACGGCTCGGTGAAGTCGACCTGCCCGGCGTAGAGGGCTTCGTAGGCGCTGGTCCCGAGCGTGACGGACTGGAAGTCCCCCCGGCCGCCCGCGTCCCGGATGACCTGGCGCATCTTCGGTTCCTCGCCCGGGCCGCCGAAGCCGCCGTAGGTCTTGCCGTCGAGGTCGCGCGGGGAGGTGATGTCGGCGCGGTCGGCCTTCACCGCGACCTCGGTCGCCCAGTGCTGCAGCACCGCCATGACGCTGGTGATGTCCGCGCCCGCAGCCTTGGAGAAGGTGAACGAGTCCTGGAACGAGATCCCGAACTCGGCGGCGCCGGAGCTGACGAGGGTGTCCGGCGAGGTGCTGTTGTACGGCAGGAACTCGACGTCCAGTCCCGCGTCGCGGAACCAGCCCTCCTGCTGGGCGACGTAGAGCCCCGTGTGGTTGGTGTTGGGGGTCCAGTCCAGGGCGATGCGGATCTTCTGGGTGTCGGCCTGGGCGCTGCAGCCTGCGAGGACCAGGACGGCACTGATCAGGACTGTCACGAGAGCACGCACGACGTTTCCTCCCTACGCCGGTGCTAACCGGGTCAGGTGCGAACGGTCGACGGCCGGTCCTGCCGCCCTCTCAGCCTCGGTACGTGAGTGCTCCCGCGGGTCGGGCGAAACCCTACGTGCCGCGGCGGCGCGATGCCATGCGGCCTCCCTCACCCCGTCCGGCCTCGACCAGACGTGATCATCAGACCCCGAGGACGGTCAGCCGATGTCGGCGCGACGGTGCCGGGCCCGGCCCTCGGACGGGGGCGGCGGGCTCTGCGGATCGGGCTCGGGGCGGCGCCTGCGGCAGGCGAGCGGCTGTCCGTGCAGGTCATGGGGCTGCGGCTGGGGTGCGCGGTCGAGCCGGTCCCCTGCTGGGGCGGGGTCGAAGTCCGGCCTCGCGGCGCCGCGGGGATCGGCGGCGGTTCGCGGGTCCACAGGAGTACGCGGGTCGAGGGGGCCGCGGAGGTCGGGCCGAGGGTCCGCAGGGGCGGGCCGGGCGGACACCCCGCGCAGCTCCGCGGGGTGTCGCGGATCGGGTGCGGAGCGGCGGCCTGCCGACGGCGCGGCGCCGGGGCGGGGGCCCGGGACCCGGCCGTGCGGCGCCTCCTCCTGCGCCCCGCGCGGCGTGGGGATCCCGGGCGTGACCCGCCGCAGGGCAGTCGTCGGGGCCTCCTGCACGTCCGTACGCTCCAGCACCGTGCGGGCCGCCTCGGTGATCGGGGTCCCGGTGTTGCGCGCCATGCTGTCGAGGAAGCGGGCGGCCTCCTCGGGATCGGTCCGGTACCGCTCCGCGAGCATCCCGACCGCGTACGCGACCGGCATCGACGCCTCGTGCTCGGCCGTCAGCCGCGCGACCGTGCCGGTCAGCCTGCGCAGCGCGCAGACATCGCTCAGTCGGGCCGACAGCACGTCGGCGAGCCCGGCGAGGGCGTCGACGTGCCCGTCCCCGACCGGCCGACCGGGGTGGCCGAACAGCTGCAGCCCGCCGACGGGTTCGCCGTTCACCCGCAGCGGGACGACGACGGAGCAGGTCAGCCCGGTGTCCGCGGCCGCGGCGGCGAGCTCCGGCGGCCCGATCCGGGTGAGGTCGGGTGTGACCATCGCGCGTCCGGACCGGACGGCACCCTGCACCGGCCCGGTACCCGCCCGCAGCTCCATCTCACCGAGCCACCCGGGATCCGGGCCCGACGCGGTGACGCCGGCGAGCTGGGTGTCCGGCAGGTCCACCAGGACGATCGCGGCCGCGGGTACACCGAGCGTGCCGGGGAGCGTGGAGCAGATCCGCTGCAACAGCGGCCCGAGATCGGCACCCGCGACGGCCGTACGACCGATCTCCGCCGTCAACCCCATGATTCCGGGATCGTCAGGATGCACCGAACCACCTCCGCCGCGCCGTACAACGGCGGGTAGTCAACCACCGCCCACCCGCGTCCTCGTGCGGACGATCATCGGCTGAGCCGAACGGAGCAGCCCCGGGATCGCACGTTTCGTGCTGTCAGCGCTGCTTGATCGCGAATGAGGTGTCGTCAGGGCGGTCGACACCGCGCTGCGCGCACCCTACTGATCGGTACCCCGGGGGCTGGTCGGTCACCTCGTCAGAGCGCGGTGACCTCGGCCCAGGTCCCCGGGTCGACGGGGACGCCGTCGGCGAGGTTCGCCGCACGCGTCGCACGGGCCCGGTCGCCCGGGATCTGGACGCCGGACGAGCCAGGGGCGGGAGCGAGGCCGCGCAGCTCGTCGAGGAACGGGGTGAGCGCCGTACCCCCGCCGAACGCCGCCGGGTCGAACGCGATCAGCAGGTCGCCCTTCGTCACCGGGTCGGTCGTGTCGAGCGTGCCGCGTACGTCGCGGCCCAGCGCCGTGCCGGTCAGCGACGCGACCAGCAGCTCCAGGGCCAGCGACAACGCGTAGCCCTTGGGCCCGCCGACCGGCGAGATCGCACCGTCGAGGGCTGCGGTGGCGTCGGTGGTGGGGCGGCCCTCGGCGTCGACCGCGGCGCCGTCCGGCAGCGGGGCCCCGCGCTGGGCGTGGTCCAGGACCTTGCCGCGCGAGATCTGCCCGGTGGCCATGTCGAGGACGACGGGCTCGCCGCCCGTCGGTACCGCGGCGGCGATCGGGTTGGTGCCGAGCATCGCAGGCGCGGCCCCCCAGGGATGGACGAGCGCCTCGCTGGTGGTGGTCGCGACGCCGCAGAGACCCGCCGCCGCCAACCGTTCGACGTACGGCGCGAGCATCCCGAGATGACCCGCCCGGCGGATCGCCGCGACCGCGATGCCGGTCTCGGCCACCCGCTCGAGCAGCGCGTCGACCGCGCGGTGCGCGACGGGCGGCCCCAGCCCGGTGTGCCCGTCGACGACGAGCACCGACGACGTGGACCAGCGCAGCTCGGGTTCCGCGCCAGGCGCGCACACCCCGTTGCGGATCCGCCCGGCCAGGACCGGCAGCCGCCGGATGCCGTGCGAGGCGTGCCCGCGGAGATCCCCCTCGAGCAGCATCGCCGCCTGCTCGCGCGCGGGCCGCTCCGGCGCGCCGAGCGCGGAGAGCACCCGGATCGTGACGGCGAGATGATCGTCGGCGGGCACCCGGAGCACGGCCGGACCCTACCGGCCCGACCATGACGACCGGTTCCGCGCGCTCGGCAGTCTTGACGATCCCGCCGCCCTCCGTGGGGACCCGCGCCCTCCGGTGGCCTCACTCCGGGGGTGGCTCGGGTGGCGCTCCGGGGGCTGCGCAGGCTCCTCGGGACTGGGGCGCCCCCGGTGTGGAGGAACTGCGCCCTCCGGGGGGCCTCACTCCGGAGGTGGTCGCCACCGCCGACCTTTCGGCCCCGGAGGGCAGCACGGTCTCCACCCGGGCCACCGGCTTGCTGTCGTCGGGCGGTGGCGGTGGGGTGCGGGGCGGCGGCCCGGGCGGAGCCCGTGCCGGGCTGCGCCGCCGAAACGACGGAGGTGGCTCGGGGGTGGCGCCTCGGGGTCTGCGCAGGCCTGCGGGATCGGCACCCGTGGTCTGGGCCCGCGGTACCGGAGAGCGGAGGCGGTGAGGTCGGATTCGGGGCGCGGTGAGGTCGGGCGCGGGGAGGTCGGGCGCGGTGAGGCAGGGCACGACGAGGCACGGCATGCCGGGGCTCCTCTCCGACGAGTGCGTCGATGCTCAGCCGTTCCGTGTTCGCCAGGGTGGTGTCGCCTCGGTGGCCCCCGGAGGGCGCAGTCCCTCACCAAGGACCAGCGCCCACCTGTCGAGCGAGCGCTCCCGGGAGTGCGCCAGCTCATGATCGCCGGTTGTGTGCTCTCACCGCTGCCCGGGCAACGCTGAGCGCACACAACCGGCGATCTTGCCGCGCCGACAGCACGAAACGCGCGACCGGCAGGAGCTCAGACCATCCCCAACACCGGCTCGAACGCCAGCTCCGCGGCACCGACGAGCTTCCCGTCCCGCCCCAGCGGCGAGACCTCGATCCGCGTCCCCCCACCGGCTCGGGAGACCAGACTCCGGGAATGCACCTCGTCGCGCACCCGATCGACCAACGCGTCGGGCAGGACGGCGAAGAGGTCCCCCAACACCACCATCTCCGGGGCGAGCAGGTTCACCGCCGTGACCAGGCCCGTGACCAGCCAGTCCCCCACCTCGGTGAGCAGGTCGATCCGGGACAGGCCGCGGAGCTCGGCGACCAGGACCCCGCGCGGGGTGTCCTCCGGGAGCCCCAGCGCACGGCAGAGCGCGGGCTCGCCGACCTCGGTCTCCCAGCAGCCCTGCTCGCCGCAGAAGCACGCCCGCCCGCCCGGCTTGACGATCATGTGCCCGATCTCGCCGACGTACCCGGTGCTCCCCCGCCACGGCATCCCGCCGACGATCACACCCCCGCCGACCCCCACGTCCGCGGACAGGTACAGCAGGTCCGAGACGTCCCGGGCCGCGCCGCGGACGTGCTCGGCGAGGGCGCCCAAGTCGCCGTCGTTGCCCACGGTCACCGGGCTGCCGAGGACCGCGGAGAGCCGGGCGCCGAGCGCGACCTCGCGCCAGCCGAGGTTGGGCGCCTCGTGGACGAGCCCGTCGGCGCGGCGGACGACGCCCGGCACCGACAGGCCCACCGACTGCTCGCGCACCGCCAGCTCGTCTCGCAGCAGCTGCGCGGACTCGGCGACGTGCGTGATCACCTCACCCGGCAGCCGGGTGGTGCGGTGCAGGTTCCAGCTGTGGCGGCCCAGGATCTGGCCGCCGATCCCGACCATCGCCATGGACACCTGGTCCACTCGGACGTCCACGGCCAACACGACCGCCGCGGACGCCTCGGGCAGTACCAGCAGCGACGGCCGCCCCGCACCCGAGCGCTGCGCGGGGACGGCCTCGGTCACCACCCCGGACTCGGCGAGCCCGTCGACGACCGCCTTGATCGTGCTGCGGTTGAGCCCCAGCTCGGTGGCCAGGGTCGCGCGGGTGCACGGCCCGTCCACGTGCAGCCTGCGCAGCAGCGCGGTGCGGTTGTGGCGACGGGCGTCGTCCGGCCGGGTCCCCGAGGTCGGAGCGGTCACCTGCCGGCGGCCGCCGACTTCCGACGGGACAGCACGTCCACCCCGGCAGCCAGCAGCAGGACCAGGCCGGTGATCACGAACACCACCGCCGCGGGCTGCTTGAGCAGACCCAGCCCGTTCTCGACGGTCGCGAGCACCGCGCCGCCGATCACCGCGTTGGACACCCGTCCCCGGCCGCCGAACAGCGACGTCCCGCCGATCACGGCCGCGCCGACCGCGAACAGCAGCGTGTTGCCGCCACCGGCCGCGGGCGAGACCGACCCGACCTTCGACGAGTAGACGATCGCGCCGATCGCCGCGAAGGCGGAGCTGATCACGAACACCGCCGCCCGGATCTTCACGACGTCGATGCCCGCCCGACGAGCCGCCTCGCGGTTGCCGCCGACGGCGTAGACGTGCCGCCCGAACCGCGTCCGGTCGAGGACGTAGGTCCCCAGCACCATGAGGACGAGGACGATCGGCACGACATAAGGAATACCCGAGATGCTGATCACCCCGGGACTCCGGTCCTGGGTGAGCAGGAACGTGGCCACCGCCCCGAGCACGACGACGGCGCCCACCTTCATCAGCACCAGCCCCGTCGGCTGCGCCACGAGCCCTTTGCTGAGCCGGTTGCGCTGCTGCGTCAGAGCGACGAGCGCGTACCCGCCCGCGGCCACGACGAACAGCAGCCAGGAGCCGAGGGTCGACAGGTTGCCGTTGGCCACCGCGTTGATCACCGGGTCGCGCAGGCCGAGCGTGCCGCCGTCCCCGATGAGCTGCAGGATCACGCCCTGCCAGGCGATGAACAGCGCCAGCGTGACGACGAAGCTCGGCATCCCGGTCCGCGCCACCAGGAACCCGGTGAGGCAGCCGACCGCGATGCCGACGCAGACCGCGAGCAGCATCTCGATCCACGGGTTCGCGGGCGTGCCTATCAACAACAGCAGGGCCCCCAAGGCGGCTCCCACCGTCCCCGGCCAGACCTTCACCCACGCCGCGAGCGCCGCGCAGATCAGCAGCCCCACGATGAAGAGCACGAACACGAAGCCGCCCATTGCCCCGAGCAGGTTCCCGCCGCTCACCAGGTGCAGCGCCATCAGCGCCGCCGCGAGGCCGGACGCGGTGCCCGCGGCGAGGTCGATCTCGCCGGTGAGCAGCACGAACACCAGGCCCATCGCGATGATGGTCCGGCCTGCGCCCTGCTGCAGCAGGTTCGCCAGGTTCAGCAGGCTGGGGAAGGTGCCGCCGGAGTCGAGGAGGGTGAACAGCACGAACAGCGCGGCCAGGCCGAGCAGTGCGGGCAGCGAGCCGAGCTCGCCGTTGCGGATGCCCTGGACGTAGGCGCGCAGCGCCTCGCTCGTGGTCCGGGCGGTGGTGTCGATGCCGAAGTCGGCGGAGCGGTTCCCCGGGTTCGCCTTCTCGGCGGCGGACTTCTCGGCTGCGGGCTTCTCTGGAGCGGTCACGCGCCCACGACCCCTTCCGGACGGGCGAGGCCCAGGTCCCCGGACCGGCCTGCGGTGATGAGCTCGACGACCTGGGAGTGCGTGACGTCGCGGGTGGGCACCTCGGCCACCATCCGGCCGAGGTAGAGGGTGGCGATCCGGTCGGCGACCTCGAAGACGTCCGCCATGTTGTGGCTGATCAGGACCACGCCGATGCCCTGTTCGGCGAGCCTGCGCACCAGGTCGAGCACCTGCCGGGTCTGGGCGACGCCCAGAGCCGCGGTGGGCTCGTCCAGCAGCACGACCCGGGAGTCCCAGAGCACCGCCTTGGCGATCGCGACGGTCTGCCGCTGCCCGCCGGAGAGCGACGCCACCGGGGTCCGCACGGAGGTGACCGTGCGGACCGACAGCGAGGCCAGGGTGCGCCGGGCGGCCTGCTCCATGTCCGCCTCGTCGAGCAGCCACGGCTTGCCGCGCTCCCGGCCGAGGAACATGTTCTGGACGATGTCGAGGTTGTCGGCCAGTGCGAGGTCCTGGTAGACGACCTCGATCCCGTGCTTCGCGGCGTCGGCGGGCGAGGTCATCGCCGTCGGCTCGCCGTCGAAGTAGATCTCGCCGCCGTCGATCGGGTGGATCCCGGCGACGCACTTGACCAGCGTCGACTTCCCCGCGCCGTTGTCGCCGACGAGGGCGGTCACCTCACCGGCGCGGACGGTGAGGTCGACGTCGTGCAGCACCTGGACCGCGCCGAAGCTCTTCGACACCTTCCGGAGCTGGAGGATGGGTTCGGACATGGGCCCCTCCAGGGGCGGGCGCGCGGCCTCCGAGGGTGGAAGGCCGCGCGCCCGGGATCGGGTGTTACTTGATGCCGGCCGCGTCGCAGGCGGCCTGCGTGGCGGCCACGCAGATCTCGCTCGCCTTGACGTAGCCCGCGTCCGTGACGACCTTGACGTTGTCCTTGGTCACCAGCTGCGGGGTGAGCAGCACGGACTTGACCTGGCGGTTGCCCTTCGGGTCGTCCACCTTCTGCGTGGCGGTCGAGTCCGCCGAGGCGGTGTCGCCCTTGGCGAGCGCGGCGGCCAGCTTGGCCGTGGCGTCCGCCTCCTCCTGGATCGGCTTGAACACCGTCATGTACTGGTCGCCGCGCAGGATGGCCTGCAGGCCGTCCGCCGTGGCGTCCTGGCCGGTGACCGCGACCTTGCCGTTGAGCCCGTACTTGGTGAGCACGGTCACCACGGCGCCCGCGAGGCCGTCGTTGGCCGCCACCACGCCGTTGACCTGCCCGCCGTTGCCGGTGAGCAGCTGCTCGAAGGTCGTGCCGCCGACCTGGTTGTCCCACTTGTCGATCTTCTGGGTGGCGACCAGCTTCAGCGCCCCGGAGTCGTACATCGGCTTCAGCACGGTCTGCTGGCCGTTGTAGAACAGCGTGGCGTTGTTGTCGGTCGGGGCGCCCTCGATCTCGATGACCTGCGCGCCCTGCTGCCCGGTGAGCGCCTGGGCCAGCCCCTGGCCCTGCAGCGCGCCGACCTTCACGTTGTCGAACGACACGTAGTAGTCGCTGGTGCCGCCGAGGTTGAGCCGGTCGTAGTCGATGACCGGGATGCCCTGGGCCTTCGCCTTGGCGGCGACGGCCGAGCCGCCGTCGCTGCTGATCGACGCGATGACCAGCACCTTCACCCCGGACGAGATCATCCCGTCGGCGAGGGTGGAGAACTTCTGCTCGTCGCCCTGCGCGTTCTGGATGTCCGGGTCCAGCCCGGCCGCGCGCATGGCCTTGTCGAGCATGGGCTTGTCGAAGCCCTCCCAGCGGGCCGAGCTGTCGGTCTCGGGCAGGATGACCCCGACCTTCACCCCGCCGCTCGTGCTCCCCGCGGTCGGCGCGGTGCCGCCGCTCGATCCGCCCGAGCTGTTCGCCCCGCATCCGGTCAGGGTGAGGGCGAGCCCCAGCCCGACCGCGACCGCAGCCTTCTGAATACGCATCCGCTCTCCCACGTCACTGTGGCCCGACGCGTTGAGCGCCGGATGAATGTTGTGGGCGACAACGTATGTCCCGGATCGCTGTGAGGTGAAGCATTCTGGATCGTGAAAGTTGCGGGACGATCATCACGATTCAGTCACGGAGCCGAGGGTTTGTTGCGAGCCCCGGCACCGGAAGCGCTTCTGACGGTCGCTCGGCCCGGCCGTGACCCGTCCGGTCACTGCGCCACTCGGCCGCGCGCCGAGCGGGTGAGCCTGGCCGGTGACTCCCGCGAACCCCGCGCCCGCGGCCTCCCCGGCGGGAGTGGGCCGCTCGGGGGAGTGCGCGCGGCCGCACTCGACCCCCGCGATGAACACGTTGCGAGCAGGCTCCACCCACCCGGGCGATCATCACTCGACCGCGTCGAGGTCGATCACTCAGCGTCACTCGGGCGGGTGGTGACCCTCCGTGACCTCGTTTCGGCGGACCGGGGTGCGGGCGACCTCCGGTGGCACGTCGCCGTCCCGGGTGCGCAGCAGCACGGCGACGACCACGAGCGCGATCCCGACCCCCTCGGCGGGCCCCGGGAGCTGCGCCAGCAGGAGCAGCCCGATCACGGTCGCGGTGGCCGGCAGCAGGGCCAGGAGCACGGCGAACCGGGCCCGCCCGACCCGGCGGAGCACCACCTGGTCCAGGCCGTACGGGACCACGCTGGACAGCACCCCGACCCCGACGGCGAGCAGTAGCACCCCCGGGTCGGCGAGCGGTGTGAGCCCCGCCGCACCCCGGAGGAACAGCACCGGGGAGCACAGCACGGCGGCCACGGTGAAGCCCACCGCCATGTCCTCGGCTCCGTTCCCGGCCGTCGCGACCCGCTTGCCGAGCACGATGTACGCGGCCCACATCGCCGCGGCCGCGAGCGCCCACAACACCCCCGACGGACTACCTGACCAGCGCACATCCGCGATGAGCGCCACCCCGCCGGCGGCCAGGACCACCGCCGCGACGTCCCGCGGGCGGCGGCTCGCCACGGCCGCCACCGCGACCGGCCCGCAGAACTCCAGCGCGACCGCCGTGCCGAGCGGGAGCCGGGCGATGGCCTCGTAGAACGCCGCGTTCATCAGGGCCGTGGCCACCCCGAACGGGACCGACCGACGCAGCCGTCGGTGACTCCATGCGATCTTCGGGGGGCGTACGGCCAGAAGGAGCAACACCCCTGCGCCCAAGATCCGTAACACCGCGACCGCGGCAGGCGACAACCGGTCGAACAGGCCGACCGCGAGGGCCGCCCCGACGTACATCGAGGCACCCCCGACGACGAAGAGGACGGGCGCCGGGACCCGGCGCATCACCTCTCCATACACGACTGCGCTCCGTAGTCGACAGGACCCGACTGTTTACACACGACACCTTGCGGTGTCACAAGGGGCACCGCATCATTCACTCGTAGTCAACTGAATCCGTGTTCGTCATCGGACCGCCACCAACGCGACGGTCACTCGTCCCACAGGGGTCGAAACGTGATTGTCGTCGCGACACGGGACGGGAACACGTGCAGGGGTGTCGAACGTCTGCAAGAGTGGGCGCACCGCGCGAGCGGTCGTCACAGCTAGCGGCACCGGGGACACCCGGTGTCAGACGGAGGGAGACCGCAGCTATGCAGCCTGGAACCCTGACCCGGCCCGAGTTGACCCTCGCCGACCGCTGTGACCGCTGTGGAGCGGCCGCAAAGGTTCGCGCCGTACTTCCGCGCGGTGGCGAGCTCCTGTTCTGCGGGCACCACGCCCGTGCCCACGCGGACAAGCTGCGTGAGCTCGAGGTGGACGTGCAGCAGGGCTGACGGGCCCCGGCCACTCCCCTGGCCGGATTCGAGAGCTTCATCGAGAGGGCGGGCGCCGGGAGGCGCCCGCCCTCTCGTGTGTCCGGGCCCCCGCTCCCACCGCACGAAAGTGCCGTTCGTGCAGGTCCAGGGGCTCACGCACAAAAGTGCCGTTTGTGCGGACCTACCGCACGAAAGTGCCGTTCGTGCAGGTCCGGGGGGGCTACCGCCAGCTGCGGATCGTCGCGATCCGCTCCTCCAGCTGCTCGATGCTCGCCATCGCAGTGGGCGGGCCGCCGCACTGCTTGCGGAGCTCGTTGTGGATCATGCCGTGCGGCTTCTTGGTGCGGTGGTTCTGCAGCGCGACCAGCGTGTTCAGCTCCTTGCGGAGCTTCTGGATGCGTTCGCGGACCGACATCTCGCGCGGCGCCTCGGGCACCGGGGGCGGGGTGGCGCGGGCGGCCGCGCCGGAGCGCGGGGAGCCCCGGTCCACCCAGTCCTGCTGGCGCTGCTGCAGCAGCGACCTGACCTGGTCCGGCTCCAGCAGGCCGGGCAGCCCGATGTAGTCCTCCTCGTCCGCGGAGAAGGAGGCACCGTCGTAGATGAGCTGGTCCAGCTCGGCGTCCGCGTGCAGGGCCGTGAAGGACTTCTCGTCCTCGCCCGGCTCGTCCTCCTGCCGGTTGGCGAGCATCAGCTCCTGGTCGTTCCACTCCTCCTTGGGCCGGTGCGGGGCTCCGAGGACGTGGTCGCGCTGCGCCTCCAGCTCGCTGGCCAGCCCCAGCAGCACGGGGACCGACGGCACGAACACCGACGCCGTCTCCCCCTGTCGCCGCGACCGCACGAACCGGCCGATGGCCTGCGCGAAGTACAGCGGGGTGGCGGCCGAGGTGGCGTAGACGCCCACGGCCAGCCGCGGCACGTCCACCCCCTCGGACACCATCCGGACCGCCACCATCCAGCGTTCCCTCGACTTCGAGAAGGCCTCGATCCGGTCCGACGAGCCGTGCTCGTCCGAGAGGATCAGCGCGGGCGGCGTCCCGGTGATCGTGGTGAGCAGGGCGGCGTACGCCCGGGCCGCGGTCTGGTCGGTGGCGATGACCAGCCCGCCCGCGTCGTCCATGCCGCCGTTGCGGTGGGCGGAGAGCCGCTTGTCGGCCGCGGCGAGCACGGCGGGCATCCACTCCCCCGCCGGGTCCAGCGCGGTGCGCCAGGCCATTCCCGTCTGTTCCTTGGTCATCGGCTCGCCGAGCCGGGCGCTGATCTCCTCGCCCGCGCTGGTGCGCCAGCTGGACGTGCCGGAGTAGGCCAGGAAGACCACCGGACGCACCACGCTGTCCGCGAGCGCGTCCGCGTAGCCGTAGGAGTGGTCCGAGCGGGACCGCAGTGCCCCCTCGGCGTCTCGCTGGTACTCGACGAACGGGATCGGGTTGTCGTCCGACCGGAAGGGCGTCCCGGTCAGCGCCAGGCGGCGCTCCGCGGGCTCGAACGCCAGCGCGATGCCCTCGCCCCAGGACTTCGCGTCCCCGGCGTGGTGGATCTCGTCCAGGATCACCAGCGTGCGCCGGTTCTCGGTGCGCGCGCGGTGTCGGGCCGGGTGGGTGGCCACACCGGCGTAGGTGATCGCGATCCCGTGGTAGTCCCGGGAGGTGCCGCCGAAGGAGGTGCGGAAGTCCGGGTCCAGCGCGATCCCGACGGCCGCCGCGGCCTGCGCCCACTGGTACTTCAGGTGCTCGGTCGGGGTGACGACCGTGATCGCCTCGATCGTCCGGTCCGCCAGCAGCTCGGCGGCCACACGCAGCGCGAAGGTGGTCTTCCCCGCGCCCGGGGTCGCGACCGCGAGGAAGTCCTGCGGCTTGGCGGCGAGGTACCGGGCGAGCGCCGACCGCTGCCAGGCACGCAGCGGGCGGGACGCCGGCGACAGTCCCTGAATCGGTACGGATTCCGCTTGCGTCACACGTCTCCCTGATGCCGATCCTCGTCCGAGGGCCGCCGATCAGGGTATCCGGCCCTCCGCCGTCGGCCTCCCGTGACCCGCCGCCTGCCGGCGCCGCCGGGACCTACCTGGGACGATCGCGGGGTGACCAGTCGCGCGGACGACGCCGCCCTCCCCCTCGACGAGCTCCTCGTCGACGGTTCGCTCGGATCCCGCGAGCGGCTGCTGCCCGTCGGACCCGCCGCCCGGGCGGCGTGGGCGGCGCTGCGCTCCCCCGCGGTCGCCGTCGGCCGTGCCGCCGGGCTGGCCGCCGACCTGGGCCGCATCACCCTCGGTGCCCGCCCCGCGGTCGCACGGGGGGACGATCCCCGCCACGCCGACGACGTCTGGGCGGACGACCCGCTGCTCTCCCGCCTGCTGCGGGCCCACCGCAGCGCCCGCGACACCGCGCTCGAGCTGGTCGACGACCTCGCGTCCGGGGCGGGTGGGTTCGACGACGCCGACGCCGACCGGCTGCGTTTCGCCGTCACCCGGCTGGCGGACCTGCTCGCCCCCGGAACGAACCCGTTCCTGCAGCCCAAGGCCCTGCGCGAGACCGCGCAGACCGGCGGGGTGAGCGCGGTCCGCACGCTGCGCGCCCTCGTCGAGGACCTGCGGTCCTCCCCCCGGGTGCCCGAGGGCAGGCCGCGGACGGTGGCCGGTGTCGACACGGCGACCGCGCCCGGCGCCGTCGTGCTGCGGACCCCGCGGTTCGAGCTGATCCAGTACCTGCCGACCACCGAGCGGGTGGACGAGGTCCCCGTGCTGGTCGTCCCGGGGTTCGTCAACCGCTTCCACCTGGTGGACCTGGCGCCGGACCACAGCCTGGTCCGACGGCTGGTGGCCGAGGGGCGCCAGGTGTTCGCCCTGTCCTGGGCCCCGGCGGAGGGCGGCCTGGAGCAGCACGCGGAGGCCCTGGCCGAGGCCGTGCGGGCCTGCACCCGGATCTGCCGGACCGACCGCGTCGTGCTGTTCGGACTGTCGACGGGCGGGCTGCTCGCCTCCGCCGTCGCCGCCCGCATCGACGGTGTCGCGGGCCTGGTGCTCGCGGGCACCACGCTGGGCCGCACGGGCCCCGCGGGGCGGGGTCCGGTGTCGGGCGACTCGCTGGTCGAGCTGCACGCGCTGCTCTGCCCGGAGGAGCTCGTCTGGCCCGCGTGGGAGCGCCGCTACCTGGACGCGCCGGGGTCGGTCGACCCGCTGCGGGCCTGGAACGTCGACGTGCGGGATGTCTCCGCCGCCCTGCACCGCGACCTCGGCCGCCTGCCGGAGCTGCGCGTGCTGGACGGCCCCGTCGACCCGGGCGCGGTGGCGGCCGAGGCGTACGTCGTCACCGGCACGACGGACCGGGTCGGCAGCTGGCAGGCGGTGTACCGGACCACCCAGCTGCTCGGCGGCAAGAGCCGGTTCGTGCTGGTCCCCGGCAGCACCGCGGCGGCGGTGGGCTACGACACGGCCTCGTTCCGCGTCGCCGACTCGGCCGTGTCGGCGGGCAACCCGGCGGACGCCGAGCGCTGGCGCGCGGCCTCGTCGGTCGTGCGCGGGGGCTGGTGGGCCGATCTGTCCGAGTGGCTCGGCGACCGCACCGGCGGGCGGGTCGACGCGCCCCCGGAGCTGGGTGGGCGGGGCTTCTACGCCCTCCACCCCGCCCCGGGGACCCATCTCCAGGGCACTACGGCACCACGGTGACCGGCCAGCGGCCCAGCTTCACCATCCGGGTCGCGACCGAGCCGTAGAGCCTGTGGCCCGCCTGGACGCTCGCCCCGACCAGCACCGCGTCCGCCCGCTCCCGTTCGGCGACCTGGGCCAGGATCGTGACCGGGTCGCCCGCCACCGACTCGAAGGCCGCGTCCACGCCGTGGTCGAGGGCGAGCCGCTCCACCTCGGTGCGCAGCTCCTCGAGCAGGGCGTCGGTCGCCGGGTCGACGACGGCGGTGGCCGCCAGGGGCATGGCCGTGGCGAAGGCCAGCGACGGGAGCCGGTCGGCGTACACCGCCACCACCCGGCCGCCCTGCCTGCGGGCCTGCCCGACGGCGTAGTGCAGGGCGTGCCAGGCGGTGTCCGACCCGTCGATCCCGACGACGATCGCCCGCGGCCCGTCGACGCCGTACTCGAAGCTCACCGCTGCACCCCGTGTCGCAGGGCGTCCTCGGCGAGGATCGCCTCCTCCTCGACCGCGGGGACCTCGGTGACAGCCTCCTCCGCCGCGGCGGAGGAGGCGGTCGCGTCGGCCTGCTCCAGGTCGCGGTGCACGGTCGTCAGCAACGCGACGCCCGCCAGCACGACCACCGCGGCGATCCAGAACGGCACGTGCACGTTCAGCCCGGCGGCCAGCAGCCCTGCGACGAACGGGGCGAGCCCGCCGCCGATGAACCGGACGAAGCCGTAGGTGGCGCTGGCGACGTTCCGCGGGACCGGCGAGATGCTCATGACCGCGGTCGTGACCAGCGTGTTGTTCAGCCCGACGAACGCGCCGGAGGCGATCACCGCGGCGATCACGGTGGGCACCGAGCCGGAGAACGTGCCGATCACCGCGAGGATGACCGCGATGCAGAGCAGCGAGCCGTAGAGCGTGCGGGCGGTGCCGAAGCGCCCCTTGAGCCAGGTCGCGCCGAACACCGCGAACAACGCCACGAGCAGGCCCCAGGCGAAGAAGACCGCCCCGAGCCGCAGCGCGGACAGGTTCATCAGGAACGGGGCGTACCCGAGCAGGGTGAAGAAGCCCCAGTTGTAGAGCAGCCCGACCAGGCTGGTGGTGCGCAGGCTGCGGTGCCTCAGCGCGGTCAGCGGCTCCGCGAGCCTGCTCTTCTCCGCGGGCGGTGGCGTCGTGTCGACGAACACGGCCGTGGCGACCAGCGCGACCAGCATCAGGACCGAGACCCCGAAGAACGGGCCGCGCCACGAGAGGGTGCCGAGGAGCCCGCCGAGCACCGGGCCGGTCGCGATGCCGATGCCCAACGCCGTCTCGTACAGCACGATCGCCCCGCCGAACCCGCCGCTGGCGGACCCGACGATCACGGCCAGACTGGTGGCGATGAACAGGGCGTTGCCGAGTCCCCAGCCCGCCCGGAACCCGACGATGCCGCCGATCCCGCCCGCGGCCCCCGCCGCCGCGGCGAAGACCACGATCAGCACCAGACCCGCGACCAGGGTGCGCTTGGGGCCGATGCGGCTGGACACCCAGCCGGTGACCAGCATCGCCAGCGCGGTGACCACGAGGTAGCTGGTGAACAGCAGCTCGACCTGGGTGTGGCCGGCGTCGAGCTGCTCGGCGAGGGCGGGCAGGATCGGGTCGACCAGGCCGATCCCCATGAAGGAGATCACACAGGCGAAGGCCACCGCCCAGACGGCCTTCGGTTGGCGGAACGTGCCTGCGGACGTGCTACTCACCGCTCTCCCTCGCTTCGCTCGGTCGGCGCTGCGCTCGGGCGCTGCGCTGATGGTTCGCTCGCAAGCTCGCTCACGGGAGGTTCCCCTCGGAGGTGGTGAGGGCGGCCAGGGCGCGCGTCGCGGCGAGCAGCGCGCGTCGGTCGTCGTCGGACAAGGTGGTGATGCGGTCGGCGACCAGGGCGGCGCGCCGGGCGTGCCGTTCGGTGATGTAGGCGCGGCCCTCGGGGGTGGCCGAGACGAGCGTGGCCCGCCCGTCCGCCGGATCCGGGGCCCGCCCCACGAGCCCGGCCGCCTCGAGCCGCCCGACGATCCCCGTCATCCCCGGCTGTGACGTGCGTTCCAGCGCGGCCAGCTCGGTGACCCGACGGGGCCCGTTGCGGTCCAGCTCGTCCAGGACGGACAGGGCGACGGTGTTCCACTCCGCGGTCCGCACCGACCGCCGGAGCCAGCTGGTCGTGCGCTCCAGCACCTCGGCGAGCTCGGCGACGTCCGCCGTGATCGTTCCGTTCACGCCGCCATTACATCACACACTTATATAAGTTTCCGATGTTCACCCGGTCCCGACAGGATCGAACACATGTTCTACAGTCACTCTTGAAGACCCGAGACCCGAGACGCGAGAAGAGGGAGTACGTGACCGCACCGACCCCGGACACCGCCGCCGCTCTGGACTCCGCCGTGCCCGCGGACACCGCCCGGCCCGCCGTCGCGGCGGACGGGACCCCCGTGACCTTCTCGGAGGCCGCCGCGACCGGTGAGCCCTCGCCCGAGAAGCGCAAGCGCGGGCGGCCGAAGGGCTCGACCTCGACCGCGCGCACCACCCGGGTCGTCGAGCTGACCCTCACGGTCAGCGGCAGCGCGGACGGCGAGTGGCAGGCCGAGCTCAAGCGCGGCGCGTCGTGGCTGGCCCGCGGCCTGCCGGTGTCGGTGGGCGCGGTGCTCAAAGCCGCCGCCGAGCTGCACCCGGAGATCAGCGGGCCGATCGAGGAGGTCGTCGCCGAGGCGCGTGCGGTCCGCGAGGCCAAGGTCGCCGAGCTGGAGGCCCAGCTGGAGCAGGCCAAGAAGGCCCTCGCCGAGCTCGAATGAGCGAGGTCACCACGCAGCGCGCGGACGAGGACGCGGTGAGCGGGATCGACCCGGCCGAGCTGGCCGTCGCCCTCAAGGTGCTCGCCCAGGTGGACGCGCTGGACCCCGAGCACCCGGACGCCGTCGCCGTCCGACGGGCCACCGCGCGCGTCTGGAAGTCGGTCAAGGCGCGGCGCAGGAGCGACCGCAGGCGGGCGGTGTCCGAGGCGGACGCCGCGGTGTTCGCCGCGACCGCCACCGCGGCCCCCGGACGGATCGACGACGAGACCGCGGGCATCCCGCTGGCCTCCGCCGCCGCCGGGGCGGTCGCGGGCACCCTGCTGCGCGCCCGCTCCTGCTACATGTGCAAGCAGCGCTACACCGTGGTGGACGCGTTCCACCACAACCTCTGTCCCTCGTGCGCGACCTCGAACCGCTCGCACCGAGACGCCCGCGCGGACCTCACCGGCCGCCGCGCGCTGCTCACCGGCGGCCGGGCGAAGATCGGGATGTACATCGCGCTGCGGCTGCTGCGAGACGGCGCGCACACCACGATCACCACCCGCTTCCCGCACGACGCCGTGCGCCGGTTCTCCGCGGTCCCGGACAGCGCCGACTGGCTGCACCGGCTGCGGGTCGTGGGCCTGGACCTGCGCGATCCCGCCCAGGTCGCCGCGCTGGCGGACGACGTCGCGGCGCAGGGCCCGCTGGACGTCCTGATCAACAACGCGGCGCAGACCGTGCGGCGCGCGGCCGGGTCGTACGCGGCGCTCGTCGAGGCCGAGCAGGAGCCGCTGCCCGCGGACACGGTCCCCGAGGTACTGGTGTTCTCGCACGCGAGCGACGCGCACCCGGCGGCGCTGGCCGGGGCGGTCCCGGCGCTCGGGGCAGTGGTGGCGACCGAGGAGGGCTCCGCGGTCGGGGTCCCGTCCGCCGCGGACCCGGCGGGCGTCCCGATCGCGGGTACGCCCGCCGAGCGGCTCGCCGCGCTGGCGATGACCGCCCGCAGCGCCTCGCCGGAGCGGATCGCGGCAGGCCTCGCGGTGGACGCGGGCGGGCTGCTGCCGGACACGGCGACGGTGAACAGCTGGGTGGCGAACGTCGAGGGCGTGGACCCGTTGGAGCTGCTCGAGGTCCAGCTCTGCAACCAGACGGCCCCGTTCATCCTGATCAGCAGGCTGCGGGCGATGTTGGCGGCGGGGGCGGCGCGCGCGGCGTCGCAGCGCTCGTACGTGGTGAACGTCAGCGCGATGGAGGGGGTGTTCGGGCGCGGGTACAAGGCGCCGGGGCACCCGCACACCAACATGGCGAAGGCCGCGCTGAACATGCTCACCCGCACGAGCGCGCAGGAGATGTTCGACGAGGACCGGATCCTGATGACCGCGGTGGACACGGGCTGGATCACCGACGAGCGCCCACACCACACCAAGCTCCGGCTCGCCGAGGAGGGCTTCCACGCCCCCCTCGACCTCGCCGACGGCGCCGCCCGGGTCTACGACCCCGTGGTCCGCGGCGAACGGGGCGAGGACCTCTACGGCGTCTTCCTCAAGGACTTCCACGTCTCGAGCTGGTGACCGGCCTCGGTCGCCGAGCCCCGACCACCCGAGTGACCCGGCGCCTGTGGACAACTCGGGAGGGGTGTCCCGGTCCTGTCGGAGCACGCGGCTAAGTTCACGATCGTGCTCCTGATCCACCGCGCCGAGCGGGCCGACGTGCTCGCCGCAGCCCTCGCCGAGGTCGTCGGCGGACCTGCGGCGGACCCGTTCGAGCCCGTGGTCGTCGCGGTCCCGGAGCGCGGCGTCGAGCGCTGGCTCCAGCACCGCCTCGCGCTGCGCCTCGGCACCACCACCAGCACCGACGGGGTGTGCGCGAACGTCCACTTCCCCTCCCCCGGCCAGATCCTCGCCGAGGCCGTGGACCAGGCGACCGGCACCGACCCGGACGCGGACCCCTGGCACCCCGCCCGCGCGGTCTGGCCCCTCCTCGAGGAGGTCGTCGCGGCCGTCGCGCACCCCGGCGCCACCTTCGCCGCCCTCGCCGCCCACCTCGGCGAGAGCTCCACCCGCACCTACGCCGTGGCCCGCAGGCTCTCGGACCTGTTCGCGAGCTACGCCGTGCACCGCCCGGACATGCTCCGCGCCTGGCACGCGGGCGAGGCTCACGACACCCCCGCGGACCTCCACTGGCAGGTCGAGCTGTGGCGCCGCCTCCGCGCCCGCATCGGCGTCCCCGGCCCGGCGGAGCGCCTCGCCGAGGCCGACCGCATCCTCCGCGCGGAGCCGCACCGCGCGGACCTCCCGCAGTCGCTGAGCGTCTTCGGCCCCACCCGGCTCGCGGCCGAACACCTCGCGGTCCTCGAGGCCCTGGCCGTGCACCGCGAGGTGCACCTCTGGCTCCCGCATCCCTCCCCCGCCCTCTGGGAGTCCCTGACGTGCGGCGGCGCGGCGATCCCGCGGGACGAGGACCGCTCCGCCGAGCTCGTCCGCAACCCACTGCTGGGCTCACTGGGGCGAGACGTCCGCGAGCTGCAGCTCCGCCTGCCCGCCGGCGCCGCGAGCGTCCACCACCCCGGTCCGCCTCCTCCGCCCACCCTGCTCGGCAGGCTCCAGGAGAACCTGCGCACCGACCGCGCCCCCGGCGGCGTCCTCCCCGAGCTGGACCCCGCGGACCGCAGCGTCGCGGTCCACGCCTGCCACGGGCCGGACCGCCAGGTCGAGGTGCTCCGCGAGATCGTGCTGGGCCTGCTCGCGGCGGACCCCACCCTCGAGCCGCGGGACGTCATCGTCATGTGCCCGGACATCGAGGCCTTCGCCCCGCTCATCTCCGCCTCCTTCGGCCTGGCCACCGACATCGAGGACGAGACCCACCCGGGGCACCGGCTGCGCGTCCGGCTGGCGGACCGCGCGCTGCGGCAGGCGAACCCGCTGCTGGGCACCGTGTCCGCGCTGCTGGAGCTGGCGGACTCGCGGGTCTCGTCGTCCCAGGTCCTGGACCTGGTGGGGTCGGGCCCGGTCCGCCGCCGCTTCCGCCTGGACGACGACGCGCTGGACCGCATCGGCGAGCTCGTCGTCCGCTCCGGCGTGCGCTGGGGGCTGGACGGCGACCACCGCCGCCCCTTCCGGCTGGACGGGTTCCCGCAGAACACCTGGGCGGCGGGCCTGGACCGGATGCTGCTCGGGGTGGCGATGGCGGAGCGGCCGGGCGAGCAGGGCTGGCTCGGCACCGCGCTCCCGCTGGACGACGTGGACTCGTCGGACGTCGACCTCGTCGGGTCGCTGGCCGAGATCCTCGACCGCCTCCGTACCGCGCTGGAGTCCCTCACCGGGCCCCAGCCGCTCACCGCCTGGGTGGACGCCCTGTCGGAGGGCCTGTCGGCGCTCACCGCGACCACCCTCACGGACGCCTGGCAGGACTCGCAGGCCCGCGCCGAGCTGGCCGAGGTGGTCCGGTCCGCCGGGCCGCAGGCGAGCACGGTGCCGCTGAGCCTGTCGGACGTGCGGGGCCTGCTCGCCGACCGGCTGCGCGGCCGCCCGAGCCGGGCGAACTTCCGCACCGGCACGCTGACCGTCGCCACCCTGGTGCCGATGCGCTCGGTCCCGCACCGGGTCGTCTGCCTGCTCGGGGTGGACGACGGTGTGTTCCCCCGCACCGGCGCGCCGGACGGGGACGACGTACTGGCCCGGGCCCCGCGGGTCGGCGAGCGGGACCCGCGCAGCGAGGACCGCCAGCTGCTGCTGGACGCGCTCACCGCGGCGACCGAACACCTCGTCGTCGTGCACTCGGGGATGAACGAGCGGACCGGGGCGCCCCGGCCGCCCGCGGTCCCCATCGGCGAGCTGCTCGACGCCGTGGACGCCACGGTCGCCACCGCGGACGGGCGACCGGCCGGCGAGGCGATCACCACGCGGCACCCGCTGCAGCCCTTCGACCCGCGGAACTTCCTGGTGCCCGCGCCGTTCAGCTTCGACCGCAACGGGTTGGACGGCGCCCGGGCCGCACAGGGCGAGCGCAGGCCCGTCCCGCCCTTCCTCGCCGGCCCGCTCGCCCCGGTCGCGGGATCGGACACCGTGGAGCTGGACGAGCTGGTCCGCTTCCTGGAACACCCCATGAAGGCGTTCCTGCGGCAGCGGGTGGGGATGGTGCCGCGCTCGGAGGACTCCGAGCCGGGGGACGCGCTCCCCGTCGCGCTGACCGGCCTGGACGAGTGGGCCGTCGGGGATCGGATGCTGCGGGACCGGCTCGCCGGGGCGGAGGCGGACCACACCGCCGCGGCCGAGTGGCGGCGCGGGGAGCTGCCGCCCGGTTCGCTGGGCGGGGCCGTGCTGACGAAGGTCGCCGCGGCCGTCGAGCCGCTGGTCGAGGCGAGCCGGGAGCTGCGCACGGGAGAGCCGGTGTCGCTGGACGTCGCCGCCGAGCTGCCGTCACCGGTGGAGTACGCCGGTGTGGAGGAGCAGGCGGGCGCCGCGGGGCTCCGGGTGGTGGGCACGGTCGCCGGGATCCACGGGCGCACGCTGGTCACGGTCGAGTACTCGCGGCTCTCGGCGAAGCACCGGCTGCGGGCCTGGGCCCGGCTGCTCGCGCTCACCGTGACCCGGCCCGGGACCGAGTGGCGCGCCGTCACCCTCGGCCGGGGGTCCGGCGGCTCGATGCGCTCGTCGCTGCGGCCGGTCGCGGTCGAGGAGGCGCGCGCGGCGCTCGCCGACCTGGTCGCGCTGCACCGGGCCGGACTGCGCGAGCCGCTGCCGCTCTCGCAGGGCTGCGCGCTGGCCTACGCGAAGGCGCGCAGGCTCACCACCGGCATCCGGGACGCCGAGGCCGCCGCCGAGCGGGAGTGGCGGTTCGAGGCCGAGGACGAGTCGGTCATCGCGGTGCTGGGCGCGAACCCCCGGTTCACGGACCTGCTGCGCGAGCGCACCGGGGACGAGTCCCGGTTCGGCTCCCTGGCCGACCGGATCTGGAGCCCCCTGCTGGACGCCGAGCACCTGGAGGCCCTGTGACCGAGGAGACGCGGTGACCCAGGCGCTGCTCACCACGCCGCAGTTCGCGGTCGACGGGCCGCTGCCCGAGGGCACCACGGTGCTCGAGGCCAGCGCGGGCACCGGGAAGACGTACACGATCGCCGCCCTGGCCACCCGGTACGTCGCCGAGGGGGTCGTGCTCCCGCGGCTGATGCTGGTCACCTTCGGCAGGGAGGCCACCCAGGAGCTGCGGGAACGGGTCCGGGAGCGGCTCGGGGAGACCGAGCGCGGGCTCGCGAGCGGGGTGCCGTCGGCGGACCCGGTGACCGCGCTGCTTCAGCGGGACCCCGCGCGCGTGCCCCTGTACCGCGCCCGGCTGCGCGCCGCGCTCGCCCAGTTCGACGCGGCCACCATCGCCACCACCCACCAGTTCTGCCAGCAGATGCTCGCCGGGCTGGGGGTGGCGGGCGACAGCGACCCGGACGCCGAGTTCGTCGAGCACACCGACGACCTGGTCACCGAGGTCGTGGACGACTTCTACGTGCGCAAGTACGCCGCCCGTGGGGCGGACGCGCCGCTGTTCAGCCGGGACGAGGCGCTGGCGCTGGCCCGCCGCGCGGTCGGGGACCCGCAGGCCCGGCTCGAGCCCGAGGGCGCCGCACCCGGGTCGGTCGCGCAGGTCCGGCACAGCTTCGCCCAGGCCGTCCGCGGCGAGGTGGACCGGCGCAAGCGCGCGCGGCGGCTGTTCAGCTACGACGACATGCTCACCCGGCTCGCGGGTGCCCTGCGGGACGAGGTGCGCGGGGACGCCGCCCGGGCCCGACTGCAGGACCGCTACGACGTGGTGCTGGTGGACGAGTTCCAGGACACCGACCCGATCCAGTGGGAGATCCTGGAGCGGGCCTTCCACGGCCACGTCACGCTCGTGCTGATCGGGGACCCGAAGCAGGCCATCTACGCGTTCCGCGGCGCGGACGTCGTGTCCTACCTGCAGGCGGTCCGCGAGGCCACGGTGCACACCCTCGGCACCAACTTCCGCACGGACGAGGCGCTGCTCGAGTCGCTGGACGGCGTGTTCGGCTCGGCGTCGGGCGAGGGGGTGGCGCTGGGCAGTGACCAGATCGTCGTCCGGCGGGTGGAGCCGCACCACACGGCGAGACGACTGAGCGTCGCAGCAGCGTCCCACTCGGACGAGCCGTTCCGGGTGCGGGTGGTCGACCGGGACCGGATCGGGCCGCTGACCGGGCGCAAGCTCGGCCGGGCGGCGAAGGCGCGCGAGGTCGTCGCGGAGGATGTCGCCGCCGACATCGCCGTCCTGCTGGACTCCGGTGCACGGATCGAGGACCGGGACCTGCGAGCCGGGGACGTCGCGGTGCTGGTCCGCACCAACGCGCAGGGCCTGCTCGTGCTACAGGCCCTGACCGCGGCCGGGGTGTCGGCGGTGCTCACCGGCACCACCAGCGTGTTCACCACCGAGGCGGCGGCCGAGTGGCTCACCCTGCTGGAGGCCGTCGAACAGCCGCAGCGGACCACCCGGCTGCGGGCGGCGGCGCTGACCTGCTTCGTCGGGCACACGGTCGAGGAGCTGTGCGGCGAGCGGGCCGAGGAGCTGATCGACGCGCTCGGCGCCGACCTGCGCGCCTGGCACACGGTGCTCGCCGAGCGGGGGGTCGCGGCGCTGCTCGAGGCCGTCACCACGCGGACCCGGCTGCCCGCGCGGCTGCTCGGGCTGCGGGAGGGCGACCGGCGGCTCACGGACGTCCGACACATCGGCCAGGTGCTGCACGGGGCCTCCCTGGAGCGCCATCTCGGGCCGTCGGCGCTGGTCGAGTGGCTGCGACACCGCATGGCGGACGCCGAGCGGGACACCACCACCGAGCGATCGCGCCGGCTGGAGTCGGACAAGGACGCGGTGCAGATCGTCACCGTGCACCGCAGCAAGGGCCTGGAGTTCCCGGTCGTCTACGTGCCGTTCGGCTGGGACCGCTGGGTCAACGAGAAGGCGGACGTGCTGCTGGCCCACGACGATCTCGGCACCCGCGTGCTGGACGTCGGCGGTCCGTTGGGTCCGGACCGGGGACCGCGGCTGCAGCGGCACCTGGAGGAGGAGTCCGGCGAGGACCTGCGGCTGATGTACGTCGCGCTGACCCGGGCGAAGTGCCAGGTGGTGGCCTGGTGGGCGCCGTCGACGACCACGCCGTCCTCGGCGTTGCACCGGTTGCTGATCGGCCGTCCCGCGGCGGGCACGGTCCCGTCCGCGGCCTACAGGGTCCCGTCGGACGCGGCGGCCCTGGAGCTGCTGCGCTCGGTCCCCGGGATCGCGGTGGAGACCCTGTCGGACCGCACCCCGGCGCCCCGTCCGGCGCCCGCCGAGGCGCCGCCGGAGCTCGCGGTCGCCCGGTTCGCCCGCACGCTGGACTCGGCCTGGCGCCGCACGTCCTACTCCGCCCTGACGGCCGAGGCGCACGGCAGCCACACCGCCTCCGGCGCGGACGCGGTCGCCGGCGTCGGCTCGGAGCCGGAGTCCGCGAGCAAGGACGACGAGGCCGAGCTGGAGGCACCCGAGGTCGACTCGGGCATCGGGGCGGACGTGCCCTCCCCGATGGCGGACCTCCCGCTGGGCACCGGGTTCGGCACGCTGGTGCACGCCGTGTTCGAGCACCTGGACCCCACCGCGCCGGACCTGGCCGCCGAGCTGCGGGCACGGGTGGACGAGGAGCTGGCCCGCCAGCCCGCCGAGATCGACCCCGCCGCGCTGGCGGCGGCGCTGGTCCCGGTCGTGGAGACGCCGCTGGGGCCGATCGCGGGCGGGCGGGCGCTGCGGGAGATCAGCCCCCGGGACCGGCTCGCCGAGCTGGACTTCGAGATGCCGCTCGCGGGTGGGGACACCCCGGCGGGCCGGGTCACCCTGGGCGACCTGGCGCCGGTCCTGCGCCGGTACCTCCCGGCGGACGACCCGCTGGTCGGC
Source organism: Pseudonocardia xishanensis (assembly GCF_039541715.1). NCBI lineage: Bacteria > Bacillati > Actinomycetota > Actinomycetes > Pseudonocardiales > Pseudonocardiaceae > Pseudonocardia > Pseudonocardia xishanensis. The sequence continues at coordinate 261,391 of NZ_BAABGT010000075.1, read as the reverse complement.
TACCCGGACCTGCTCGCCGCCCCCGGGCTCGCCGACCAGCCGCTGCGCGGGTATCTGACCGGCTCGATCGACGCCGTGCTGCGGGTGGACGGCCGCTACGTCGTGGTGGACTACAAGACGAACTGGCTGGGTCCGTCCGGGCCCGGCGGACGCGAACCGCTCACGGCCGCGCACTACGCCCCGCCGGTCCTGGCCGCGGCGATGCAGGCGGCGCACTATCCCCTGCAGTCCCTGCTCTACGCCGTGGCCCTGCACCGCTTCCTGCGCTGGCGGCTCGCGGACTACTCCCCCGCCCGGCACCTCGGCGGCACCCTCTACCTGTTCCTGCGCGGGATGTGCGGCCCGGACACCCCCCGGATCGACGGCACCCCCTGCGGCGTCTTCGGCTGGCGCCCACCCGCGGGCCTGGTCGAGGCCCTCTCCAGCCTCCTCGACGGCACTCCCCACGAGTCCGACACCCCAGCACCCGACTCCGACCCCCCGGCACCCGAGCCCGACACCCCCGCGCCCGAGTCGGGCGTGGAACCGTCGCGCAGTCCGGGGGCGGAGGACGACGATGCGGGTGGGGGCGCGGTCGACGCGCTGGATCTCGATCTCCCCGACCCGCCCGCCGAGTCCGCTCCGCGGCGGTCGGGGACTGCGGAGCCGCGGGGACGCAGGACCCCGCCGCCCGCACCCCCCGACGAGCCGGGGCTGTTCGACCTCGACGAGCTGGGAGGTGCCGGGTGACCGTCTCGGTGTCCACGAACCCCGCCGCCCCCGATCGCGACCCCTACGACCTGCGCACCGCCCGCACCGCCACCGGGCTGCTCGCGGCGTTCAACACCGCGGGCGTGCTCACGGCGGCGGACGTGCACGTCGCGACCCGGCTGGGGCGGCTCGGCGGGGACCCGGCCGGGGAGCCGGAGGAGGTGCTGCTCGCCGTCGCGCTGACCGTGCGCGCGATCCGCAACGGGTCCGTCTGCGTGGACCTCGCCGCGCTCGACCACACGGTGCTCGGCGAGGGCGAGGAGTCGGTGGACGTCGCGGCCCTCCCCTGGCCCGAACCCGCCGCCTGGCTCGCGGCGGTCGAGCGCAGCCCGCTCGTCGGCATCGGCACCGAGGTCCCGGCGGGCCGGCCGCTGCGGCTGGTCCCGGTCGGTGGCCCCCACGGACCCGCGCACGGCGCCGCGCCGGGAGCGGGCCACGGCGCCGGTCGCACCCTGCTGTATCTCGACCGCTACTGGGCCGAGGAGGAGCTGGTCCGCCGCGAGCTGCGGGACCGGGCCGCGGCCGAGCAGCCCGTCGTCGACCCGGTGCGGCTCGGCGCCGCCCTCGCCCGCCTGTTCGACCGATCCCCCACCGCGCCCGCCACACCCACAGGCCCCGCCACCGAGGACAACGCCGCCGAGGGCACCGACCTCCAGCGCCTCGCGGCGGCGGTCGCGGCGCTCCGCAGGGTCACCGTCCTCGCGGGCGGGCCCGGGACCGGGAAGACCACGACCGTCGCGCGGCTGATCGCGCTGCTCCACGACCTGCACGCGGGGCCCACCCCCCTGCGGGTCGCGCTCGTCGCGCCCACCGGGAAGGCGGCGGCGCGGCTGGGCGAGTCCGTCGGCCACCACACCGCCGAGCTGCCCGCCGAGGACCGCGCGCGGGTCGGCACGCCGAGTGCGTCCACGATCCACCGGCTGCTCGGTCGGCGGCCCGGCTCGTCGAGCAGGTTCCGGCACGACCGCGCGAACCGCCTCCCGCACGACGTCGTGGTCGTCGACGAGACCTCGATGGTCTCCCTCACCCTGATGGCCCGGCTGCTCGAGGCGGTCCGCCCGGACGCCCGGCTGGTCCTCGTGGGCGACCCGGACCAGCTCGCCTCCGTCGAGGCCGGCGCGGTGCTGGGCGATCTCGCGCGGGCGACCGGTACCCCGGAACCCGCCCTCGACCGGCAGCTCAGGAGCATCGGCGCGCTCGCGCCCGGCGACCCCCCGGTGATCCACGGCGTGGTCACCCTGACCCACACCTGGCGCTTCCGCGGCGGCATCGCCGCGTTCGCCGACGCCGTCCAGCGGGGGGCGGCGGACGAGGCCGTCGCGCTGCTCCGCGCCGGGCACGGGGACCTGCTCTTCGTCGAGTCGGACCTGGAGGTCCGCGAACCGGCGGGGCTGGAGGGGCTGCGGGCGGACGTCGTCGAGGCCTCCCGCGCGCTGATCGAGGCCGCCGCGGCCGGGCGCACGGCCGACGCGCTGACCGAGCTGGACCGGCACCGGCTGCTGTGCGCGCACCGCCGGGGTCCGTTCGGCGTCACCCGCTGGGCCCAGGAGGTGGAGCGCTGGCTCGCCGTCGCCCACCCCGGGTTCGACGAGCCCGCTCCCGGCGAACGGCCGAGCCCCTGGTGGCCGGGGCGTCCGTTGCTGGTCACGGGCAACGACTACGACCTGGGCCTCTACAACGGAGACACCGGCGTCGTGGTTCGGGAGCACGGCGTGCTGCGCGCGGTGTTCGGCCGCCCGGCCGCCCCGCAGTCCTTCGCCCCGGCCCGGGTGGGCGGGGTGCAGACGGTGCACGCGATGACCGTGCACCGTAGCCAGGGCAGCCAGTTCCAGCACGTCACCGTGGTGCTGCCGCCGCCGGAGTCCCCGCTGCTCACCCGCGAGCTTCTCTACACCGCGGTCACCCGCGCGCAGCAGGTCGTCCGCCTCGTCGGAGGCGAGGACGCGGTGCGCGCGGCGATCGCCCGCCCGGTCAGCCGGGCCAGCGGACTGCGAGAGCGCATGAGCTGACCGCTCTCAGCGAAACGTGCGTGCCTCCCCACCCCGACACACGGCAAGATGGTTCCCATGACGGACGCCCCCGCGTCATCCCCCAGCTCGCTCGTCCCCGCCAAGCCCGCGCTCGTCACCGTCGACGACGACCCCAGCGTGTCCCGCGCCGTGGCCCGCGACCTCCGCCGCCGCTACGGCGAGCGGTTCCGCATCGTGCGCGCCGAGTCCGGCCAGCAGGCCCTGGAGGCGCTGCGCGAGATGGCCCTGCGCGGCAACGACGTCGCCGTGCTGCTCGCCGACTACCGCATGCCCGGCATGAACGGGCTGGAGTTCCTCGAGCAGGCACTCGACCTCTACCCGGCCGCGCGCCGCGTGCTGCTCACCGCCTACGCGGACACGGACGCCGCGATCACCGCGATCAACGTCGTCGACCTCGACCACTACCTGCTCAAGCCGTGGGACCCGCCGGAGGAGAAGCTCTACCCGGTCGTCGACGCGATGATCGAGTCGTGGGAGCGCGCGGACCGGCGCGAGGTCTGCGAGACCCGCGTCGTCGGGCACCGCTGGTCGGCGCGGTCGCACGAGGTCCGGGACTTCCTGGCCCGCAACCAGGTCCCCTACCGCTGGTACGCGGCGGACGGCGCCGAGGGCGCCCGGCTGCTCGCGGCGGCGGGCGTGGACGACTCGCAGCTGCCCGTGGTGATCTCCCCGGCCGGGGAGTGCCTGGTCGCGCCGAACGAGATCGACCTGGCGGACCGGGTCGGCCTGGCCACCGTGCCCGCCACGGACTTCTACGACCTCATCGTGATCGGCGGCGGGCCCGCCGGCCTCGGCGCCGGGGTCTACGGCGCGTCCGAGGGCCTGCGCACGGTGCTGGTCGAGCGCACCGCGACCGGCGGGCAGGCCGGGCAGAGCTCGCGGATCGAGAACTACCTCGGCTTCCCCGACGGCGTGTCCGGCGCCCAGCTGACCGACCGCGCCCGCCGCCAGGCCGTGCGGCTCGGGGCGGAGGTGCTCACCGCGCGGGAGGTCGTCGGGCTGGAGGCCAACGGTGCCGCGCGGACCGTCCGGTTCGCCGACGGGAGCGCCATCCACGCCCACGCCGTCGTGCTGGCCACGGGCGTGACCTACCGGGAGCTGGACGCGCCCGGGCTGGCCGAGCTGGCGGGCCGCGGAGTGTTCTACGGCTCGGCGCTGACCGAGGCCGCGGGGTGTGCGGGCAGCGATGTCTACATCGTCGGGGGGGCCAACTCCGCAGGTCAGGCGGCCGTGTACTTCTCGCGGCACGCGCGCAGCGTCACGATGCTGGTGCGCGGGCCGAGCCTGCAGGCCTCGATGTCGCAGTACCTCATCGAGCAGATCGAGGACATCCCGGAGATCACCGTGCGCACCTGCGCGGAGGTCGTCGAGGCCACCGGCGGCGAGCACCTGGAGAAGCTCACGCTCCGGGACCGGAACACCGGTGAGACCGAGACCGTGGACGCCGGCTACCTCTTCGTGTTCATCGGCGCCAGCCCCCGCACGGACTGGCTCGGCGAGCGCATCCAGCGCGACCCGGCCGGGTTCGTGCTGGCCGGGCCGGACCTGATGTCCGACGGGCGGCGGCCCGCGGGATGGAACACCGACCGCGATCCGTTGCACCTGGAGACCAGCCTGCCGGGGGTGTTCGTCGCGGGGGATGCCCGCGCCGAGTCCGTCAAGCGGGTGGCCTCGGCCGTGGGCGACGGGGCGATGGCCGTGTCGCTCGTCCACCGGTACCTGGAGAGCCCCTGATGAGTGTCTGCGATCCCGAGGAACTCAAGACGCTGTTCCTCTTCGAGAAGCTGGACGACGCCCAGCTGGCCTCGCTGTGCGAGCAGGGCCGCATGGAGGAGTTCGCGCCGGGCCCGGTCTACACCGAGGGCGCCCCCGCGACCTGCTTCTACGTGCTCGTCCAGGGCACGGTCGTGCTCACCCGCCGGTCGGGCGAGGAGGACGTCGAGGTGGAGCGGACGTCGCAGCCGGGGGTCTACGCCGGGGCCTGGCACGCCTATCTCGGCGACCGCGTCCCGCAGACCTACAACAACTCGATGCGGGTCACCGCGCCGTCGCGGTTCTACGTGCTGGACGGGGAGAAGCTCTCCGTCCTCATGCGGGACTGGTTCCCGATGGCGCTGCACCTGCTCGAGGGGCTGTTCTTCGGGATCCAGAACACCCAGCAGGCGGTCAGCCAGCGGGAACGGCTGCTCGCGCTCGGCTCGCTGTCCGCGGGCCTGACCCACGAGCTGAACAACCCCGCGGCCGCGGCCGTGCGGGCCACCAGCACGCTGCGCGAACGGGTCGCCGGGATGCGGCACAAGCTGGGCATGATCGCGGCGGGCCCGTTCGAGCGCGTCGACCTCGAGACCCTGGTCAAGCTCCAGGAGGACGCGGCCGACCGGGTCGGCAAGGCGCCCGAGCTGGGCCCGCTGGAGACCGGGGACGCCGAGGACGAGATCGGCGAGTGGATCTCCGACCAGGGCATCGAGGGCGGCTGGGACATCGCGCCGAACTTCGTGGCCGCGGGGATCGACGTCGAGTGGCTCACCCAGGTGAAGGCGAGCGTGCCGCCGGACGTGCTCGAGGGTGCGGTGCGCTGGCTGAACTACACCGTCGAGACCGAGCTGCTGATGAACGAGATCGCGGACTCGACCACCCGGGTGTCCACGCTGGTCGGGGCGGCGAAGCAGTACTCGCAGATGGACCGGGCGCCGTACCAGACCGTGGACATCCACGAGCTGCTCAAGTCCACGATCATCATGCTGCACGGCAAGTTCGGAGACGGCGTCACGCTCGTCAAGGACTTCGACCGCACCCTGCCGAAGGTCGCGGTCTACGCCGCCGAGCTGAACCAGGTCTGGACGAACCTGATCGACAACGCCGTCCAGGCCATGGCCGGGCACGGCACGCTCACCGTACGCACCGGGCGGGAGGGCGACCGGCTGCTCGTCGAGATCGGCGACACCGGTCCCGGCATCCCGGAGGAGATCCGGTCGCGGATCTTCGAGCCGTTCTTCACCACGAAGGCCGTCGGCGAGGGGACCGGGCTCGGCCTGGACATCTCGTGGCGGATCGTCGTGAACCGCCATCACGGCGACCTGCGGGTGCTGTCGGAGCCAGGGAACACCCGCTTCCAGGTCCTGCTGCCGTTCGACGCCCTCGCGGAGGAATCGTGATCGACCCCGCCGTCCCCCCGTCCGGATCCGGCTGCGTCGAGTGCGACGCGTCGGCGGGCTGGTGGGTACACCTGCGCCGCTGCGCCACGTGCGGGCACGTGGGCTGCTGCGACTCCTCGCCGTCGCAGCACGCCACCGCGCACTTCCGGGAGACCGGGCACGCGGTCGTGCAGAGCTTCGAGCCGGGCGAGGACTGGTTCTGGGACTACCGCCGCGAGATCGGGCTCGAGGGGCCCGTCCTCGCCGCGCCGTCGTCGCACCCGGCCGACCAGCCGACCCCCGGGCCCGCGGGCCGGGTCCCGGCGGACTGGCGCGCGCACGTCCACTGAGACACTGACCCCGTGCTGACGAGTGCCGGGATCCTGCTCCACCGCGACCGTGACGGGACCGTCGAGGTGCTCCTCGGCCATATGGGCGGCCCGTTCTGGGCCCGCAAGGACGAGGCGGCCTGGTCGATCCCGAAGGGCGTGCTGGACGACGGCGAGGAGCCCGTCGCGGCCGCCCGCCGCGAGTTCACCGAGGAGCTGGGGTTCCCGCCGCCGGCGGGTGAGCTGCACGAGCTGGGGTCGGTCGTGCAGTCGGGTCGGCGCAAGACCGTCCTGGGGTACGCGTTGGCGGGCGACGTGCCCGCGGAGCTCGTCGCCGCCGTCGCCGGGCGGCCGGACGCGGGCGACTGGGTCGAGATCGAGTGGCCCCGCAACAGCGGCCGCGTGCTGCGGTTCCCGGAGATCGACCGGGCCGCGTGGTTCGACCTGGAGACCGCGCGGATCAAGCTGGTCAAGGGGCAGCGGCCCTTCCTGGACCGGCTGGAGGCGCTCGTTCTGAATCGATCGTGAGGCGTCTCACCAGGGACTGGTTGGCGATCAAGGCGGTCGGTCCGCCATGCTGGAGCCTCGGCGCACGCGGTCGTGCGTCTCCACCATCCGACCGCCCCGTCGCGCCCAGCGAGCGCGACCGTTCGACGGACCACCTCCCGGCAACCCGAACGCCGGCGCAGTGACCGGTCCGCCCGAGGAACCTCCCCGATGCCCGTCTTCCCCGCCGGGGCGCGTCCGCACGCGTCCGGCCGGTCCCGTCCGTCCCTCCCTCCGACCTTCACGCGGCTCCGCGTCGCCGTCACCGCCGTGTTCGCCTTCGCGGGCGCGGTGTTCGGCAGCTGGGCCGCCCGCATCCCCGACGTCACCGCCCAGGTCGGGGCCACCCACGCCACGCTGGGCGTCGCGCTGCTCTGCGTGTCGCTCGGCGCGCTCGCGTCCATGCAGCTCACCGGGGCGCTCGCCGCCCGCTTCGGCTCCGGCCGGGTGCTGATCGGTGGGGTGGTGGGGCTCTGCCTCGTCGTCCCGCTGCCCGGCCTGGCGACGTCGATCCCCGAGCTGTCGGCCGCCCTGCTGCTGTTCGGCGCGTTCACCGGCCTGGTGAACGTGGCGGTGAACAGCGCGGGCGTGGCCGTCGAGGCCCGCCGCCCCGACCGCCCCCTGCTGCCGTTCCTGCATGCCGCCTTCAGCCTCGGCGGGCTCGCGGGCGCGGCCGCGGGCGGGATCGCCTCCGCGCTCGGCCCGGTGCTGCCGCACCTGGTCGGGGTGGGGGTCGTCGGGCTCGCGGTGGCGCTCTGGACCCGCCCGGTCCTGACCACCCTGGGCCGTGAGCCCGCCGAGTCACGGCCCGCACCGGACGAGCAGCCCGCCGCGCCCCTGCGCGACCGCGGGCTGATCGTCCTGCTCGGCCTGATCGCCGGGTGTACCGCGTTCGGCGAGGGGGCGATCACCGACTGGGGCGCCCTGCACCTGCAGGAGACCCTCGGCGCGGCGCCCGCACTGGCCGCCGCGGGGTACTCCTGCTTCTCGCTCGCGATGGCGTGCGGCAGGCTCGTCGGCGGTGTGCTGCTGCGCCGGTGGGGCCGGACCCGGCTGCTCGGCGGCGGTGCGCTGCTCGCCGCCGCGGGCATGACGCCGGCGCTGCTCACATCGTCCGCCGAGCTCGCGCTGGCCGGGTTCGTGCTCGTCGGGCTGGGGCTGGCGAACCTGTTCCCGCTCGCGATCGCGCAGGCCGGGACCCGGTCCGGGGCCCGCGGGGTCGCGCTGGCCTCGACCGTCGGCTACACCGGGCTGCTGGGCGGCCCGCCCGCGATCGGCTTCCTCGCCGACCACGCGGGCCTGCCGACGGCGTTGGCGGCCGTCCCGGTGCTCGCGCTGGTCGCCGCGGTCCTGTCCCTGGTCGTGGCGCCGACCCGGCCGCGGATCACCCTGCCCGCCCTGATCCCGCTGCCCGGCCGCGCCGCCGGGTCGACCCTCGCCCGCATCCCGCTGCCCAGCCGGATCCCGCTGCCCGTCCTGGCTCCGGCGCTGCGTCGGATCGTGACGGTCCCGGCCGACCTGCAGCAGCGCCCGGGACGCTTCGGAGACACCACCCGCCGCGTCGTCCTCAAGCCGCTGCGCCCCGTGGTGCGGACGGGCCGACCGCTCATGGTCGACGCCCGCGTGCAACCGCTGCGGATCATCCGCACCCCGGGTTCGCGGGTCGCGGTCCCCGTCCGGCCGTCGATGCTGCGCGGCGCGACGCTGGTGGAGCGGTCGACCGGCGAGTGGGTGCGAGCCCCGCACAGAGAGCGGCACGCCCGCGGCGCCTCCCCGATCCTCGCCCCGGTCCCCGCCTGACCGACCGGAGCCGCCCCGGCCCGGGCACGACGCGCGCGATCGACACCGCACGAGGGACGAACGCGTAGGAACGGGGAGGATGGGTACCCCGTCGCCATGCCGAACTCGAGCATCAAGAACGAGAAGATGTACGAGGACCTCCGCGCCGACGGTGCGTCCAAGGAGAAGGCTGCTCGGATCTCCAACGCGGCCGCCGCCGAAGGTGAGCAGAAGGTCGGCGCTCGCGGCGGGAGGGCGGGCTCGTACGAGGACATGACCAAGGACGAGCTCTACGAGCGCGCCCGGAAGATCGGCATCGAGGGCCGCTCGGACATGTCCAAGGACGACCTGATCCAGGCCCTGCGCGACCACTGACCCCGGCCGTGTCGCGGCCACCGGTCCCCCGACACGCCCGGACGCCCGCTCGCCGCCACGAGAGCCCCGGTGGCGAGCGGGTTCACGCGAGCCGCGGCGGCTCGTGCGCCCGCACCACCGGCGCCTCCCCCGTGAACCGCTCGACCTGCACCGTCGTGAGCTGACCCGTGCATCCCTGGGCCAGCCGTGAGCTGCCGACGTCTCGCGTCAGCGCGTTCGGGTTCCCGTGCACACAGGTCGGGTCCTCGTCCGACGCCGGCGTGTACCAGGCCCCCGTCGGCAGCTGGACCACTCCGGCCCGGATCTCGTCGGTCACCCGCGCCGCGGCCAGGCAGGCCCCGCGCGGGCTCGTGAGCCTGACGACATCGCCTTCCGTGATGCCGCGCACCGACGCGTCTCCGGGGTGGATCCGCACGACCTCGCGCCCGTCGACCTTGCCGGCCCGGCTGGTCGCGCCGAAGTCCAGCTGGCTGTGCAGCCGGGTCGACGGCTGGTTGGCCACCAACCACAGCGGGAACTCCGCCGACGGCGGCTCCGAGGGCGGCAGCCACGCCGGGTGCCCCGGGCAGTCGTCGTAGCCGAAGGACGCGATCCGCGCCGAGCCGACCTGCACCCGTCCGCTCTCGGTGTGCAGCGCGGTACCCGAGCGCAGCGCGGCGAGCACCCCGCCGTCGTCCGGTCCCTCGGGCAGGAGGTGCTCCCCCGCCGCCCAGAACTCGTCGAACGTCGGCGCCGGGAACCCCTTGTTCGCCAACGCCTTCTCGGTCCGCCCCCAGAGGTGCTCCAGCCACTCGCGCGGAGTCCGCCCCTCGGTGAACCGCTCTCCGAACCCGAGCCGGTCGGCGAGCGCCGCGAAGATCGCATGGTCGTCCCGCGCCTGCCCGTACGGCGCCGCGACCGGCTTCATCGCCACGACCAGTGAGTCCGTGCCGCCCGCACCGATGTCCTCGCGCTCCAGCGTGGTCGTGGCCGGCAGGACGACGTCCGCGTGCCGGGCCGTCGCCGTCCAGACGGACTCGTGCACGACGAACGTGTCCACCCGCGCGAGCGCCCGCCGCAGCCGGGCGAGGTCCTGGTGGTGGTGGAACGGGTTCCCGCCGCACCAGTAGACGAGCGTGACCTCCGGGTAGGTCAGGTCGGACCCGTTGTAGGAGAACGCGGTCCCCGGGTTCAGCAGCATGTCCGCCACCCGCGCGACCGGGATGTACGAGCGCACCGGGTTCGGGCGCCGGGCCAGGGTCGGCACGGGGACGGCGTTGCGCGGGCGGCCGTAGTGCGCCAGCGAGCCGAGCCCGTAGCAGAACCCGCCGCCGGGCAGCCCGATCTGGCCGAGCATCGCGGCGAGGGCGAGCCCCGCCCAGACGGGCTGCTCTCCGTGCTCGGCGCGCTGCAGCGACTGGGAGACGGTGACCAGTGTGCGGCCGCGGGCGAGCCGCCGGGCCAGGGCCCGGATCTCGTCCGCCGGGATCCCGCAGATGCGCGAGGCCCACTCCGCGTCCCGCCCGCCGGGTCCCACCCCGGGACCGGCTCCCCGCAGGTAGGCCTCGTACGACTCCCACCCGTCGCAGTGGTCCCGCAGGAACGCCCGGTCGTGCAGGTCCTCCGCCCACAGAGTGTGCGCCAGCCCGATCATCAGTGCCGCGTCCGTCCCCGGCTCCGGGGCCAACCAGCGCGGCGACACCTCGGGCGGCAGGTCCGGGCGCAGCGGGCTGACCAGCACGAACTCCGCACCCCGCCGTCGAGCGGCGAGCATCGCGCCCCGCTCGACGTGCCGTGACACCCCACCCGGCCCGATCTGGCTGTTCTTGAGCGCCATCCCGCCGAAGGCGAGCACGGTGTCGGTGTGCGCGGCGACCTGCTCCCAGGTCACGACGGACCGGGTCACCTGGTCGAACGGACCCAGGACGTGCGGGATCAGCACCTCCGCCGCACCCCCGGAGTAGGTGTTGACGGACTGCGTGTAGCCCCCGGCCATCCCGAGGAACCGGTGGATCTGGCTCTGCGCGTGGTGGAACCGTCCCGCGCTCGCCCAGCCGTACGACCCGCCGTAGACCGCGGTCGGCCCGTGATCGGCGTACACCCGCCGCAGCTCGGCCGCCAGCCGGTCCAACACCTCGTCCCAGCCGACCTCGACGAACTCCTCCCGCCCGCGCCGGTCGGACGGCCCCGGCCCTCCCTCCCACCAGCCCCGACGCACGGCGGGCCGGGCGACCCGGGCCCGGTGGCGCAGGGCCGCCGGGACGTTCTGCAGGACCGGCGACGGATCGGGGTCGCGGGGATGCGGCGCGACCCGCAGCTCCCCGTCCTCCCAGCCGGCCGAGAACGCACCCCAGTGGGCGCTGTGCGAGACCGTCATGACCCCGACCCTACGGCCCTCGGAGCGAGACGCCAGAGCTGTCGGACGATGATCGAACGGCCGAACCGTTAGGCTCGCCGGATGGCACGGACCCCGCGGCGGCACGACCGCGACGCGGGCGGCGACCGCGCCCTCCTCGACGCCAAGGCCGCGCTGCGGGACGAGGTGTGGACGGCGCTGACCGAGGCGAAGGTCGCGCGCTTCCCGGGCGCCCGGCACCGCATCTCCAACTTCATCGGCGCCGAGAAGGCCGCCGAGCTGCTCCGCGGTCTTCCGGAGTGGACGGGGGCGCGGGCGGTGAAGTCCAATCCGGACTCCGCGCAGCTCCCGGTCCGCAGGCGGGCCCTGGAGGACGGCAAGACGCTCTACATGGCCGTGCCCAAGCTGGCCGAGGAGGACCCGTTCCTCCTGCTCGACCCGGACCACCTCACCGATCCCCCGCGCATGGCCGTGTCGATCACGAACGCCACGCGCAACGCCCGCCGGGTCGCCGTCGCCGACCTCGACCCGGTCGACCTCGTCGTGACGGGCTGTGTGGCGGTCGGCGAGGACGGCGCGCGGCTGGGCAAGGGCGGCGGGTTCGCCGACCTGGAGTTCGCGCTGGCGGGGGCGGCCGGGCTGATCTCGGCGGACACCGTCGTCGTGACGACCGTGCACGAGCTGCAGGTCCGGCCCCCGGGGGTGGTCCCGACGGCGGCGCACGACGTCCCCGTCGACCTCGTCGTCACTCCGGAGCGGGTGATCGACTGCCGCGGGCGAGGTGGGACGCGGCCGGTCGCGGGCATCCTCTGGGAGTCGTTGACCGACGCGAAGATCGCGGCGATCCCGCTGCTGAGGAGGATGCGCGCATGACCACCATCGAGCTCGTCCAGGGCGACATCACCCGCCAGGAGGTGGACGCCGTCGTCAACGCGGCGAACTCCGGTCTGCTCGGCGGGGGCGGGGTGGACGGGGCCATCCACCGCGCGGGCGGCCCGGCGATCCTGCGGGAGTGCCGGGAGCTGCGCCGCACCCGCTACCCGGACGGCCTGCCGACCGGTCAGGCCGTCGCGACCACCGCGGGAGACCTGCCCGCGCGGTGGGTGATCCACACCGTCGGCCCGGTGTACGCGAAGCGCGAGGACCGCTCCCACCTGCTGGCCTCGGCCTACCGGGAGTCGCTGCGGGTGGCGGACGAGGTCGGCGCCCGCAGTGTCGCCTTCCCGGCGGTCTCGGCGGGGATCTACGGCTGGCCGCTGGACGACGCCGCGCGGATCGCCGTCACCACGGTCCGGAACGCGGACACGCGGGTCGAGACCGCCCGCTTCGTCCTCTTCAGCCCCGAGATCCTGCAGGCCTTCACCGCCGTCTGACGCGAGACACGGCGGCCGTGGCGTCGGACTCGCGGGCCCTGGTGTCGGACTCGCGGGGTGGGGTCACGGGCGGACGGACCAGCTGCCCTCGGCGATCCGCCCGGCCGTGGTGAGCAGGGCGACGGCGCTGTCGTGCAGCCGCTGCCCCACCTCCTCCGGGGCCTCGCCCGCGCTCGCCCGCGCCCACGTCCCCTCCAGCACGATGCCCAGCTTGAAGCCGGCCAGCGCGGTGTACCAGTCGATCCGGGTCGCGTCGCGCCCACCGGCACGCACGTACTCGGCCACCAGCTCCGCGCGGGTGGGCAGCCCGCCCAGCCGGGCCAGCGGGCCGCCGACCTCGAGGGCGCGCGGCTCGTCCGGCCAGGTCACCATCAGCCAGCCGAGATCGAGCAGCGGGTCGCCCACCGTGCACATCTCCCAGTCCACGATGGCCGCGACCGCGGGCCGCTCGCGCGCCAGCATCACGTTGTTGAGGTGGAAGTCGCCGTGCATCACGCCGGGCTCGGCGTCCGGCGGGCGGTGCGCCTCCAGCCACTCGGCGATCCCGGCCACCTCGGGCAGCCCGCGAGCGTCCCACTCCGGGAAGTCCCGGTAGGACTCGAGCTGCCCGAGCCACTGCGGGACCTGCCGGGCGAGGAAGCTGCCCGGCTTGCGCAGCACGTCCAGGCCCTGCGCCGCGGGATCGACCGCGCCGAGCCGGGCGAGCGCGCGGGCCACGGCGAGGCCCTGCCCGTGCCGCAGGCCGGCGTCCGCGCGCTGGGCGGCGGTGACCTCCTCGCCGGGGTTGACGCCGTCGACCAGCTCCATCAGGTAGAACACGACGCCGAGCACGGACGTGTCGGTGCAGCCCGCGATCAGCCGCGGGTGCGGGACGTCCGTGCCCGCCAGTCCGGTCAGGACGGTGATCTCCCTGGTCAGGGTGCGGTCGGAGGTGGGGCGGGGATGCTCCGGCGGGCGGCGCAGGACGACCGGGCGACCGTCGAGCTCGATGCGCAGCACGATGTTCTGGGTGCCGCCCGCGAGCGCGGTGACCTCCCCGATCTCCGCCCCGATCCCCCGTTCCCGGACCCAGGCGGTGAGCGCGGCGAGATCGATCCCGCTAATGGTCGGCTCCGCGGACCTGGCCGCGCTCCGCGCGCAGCCGTCGGGTCTCCGGTGAGGTTCGCGCGCCCAGCAGACCCGCGGCCGCGTCGACGAGCTGGCTGATGAACAGCCGGTGGTCGCGACGCCCCGGCGCCCGGGCCCGCTGGGCGAGCTCGACGTCCACGAACCGGATCACGTGGAACCGGCGGTGCAGGACGACGGCGTCCGGGTCGAGCAGGGGCTCGAGGAGGGCCCGCCAGCGCGGAATGCTGCCGTCCTCGTCGGAGTACCCGAAGGGCTCGGTGACGGGTTCGGGCCGGGTCAGCAGGTCGGCGACGGTGCGCAGGTACCCGGCCCCGCTGACGCCCTGGTCCAGCTTCGCGGCGGGCGGGCGGATCAGAGCACCGGCGAGGGCGTGCAGGCGGTCGTGCTCCGAGCCCGCGAGCCCGCCCGCCTCGTACTCGTCCAGCAGGGCGTGCCGGGCGGACTCGATCTCCGGCGCGTGCCGCTCGATGAGCGCGCGGATCAGCCCGTCCCGGTCGGTGAACCAGTACTGGGCGGCGATCACGTTGCGCGCGCCCGCGGCCCGCCCGATCTCGCGCAGCGACACCGACTCGCTGCCGCGTTCGGCGAACAGCGCCTCGGCGGCGTCGAGCAGCCGGGAGCGCGTGTCCGGGCGGTTCTCCTGCTGGCCCGCGGTGCTCACGCGGGGCTCCAGACCGCGCCCCCGTCGACCTTGAGGATGGAGCCGGTCGTGTAGCTCGACTCGGGGCCGGTCAGGTAGCGGACGGCGCCGACGATCTCCTCGGCCTCCCCCACCCGGCCCGCGGGCGTGGCGGCGGCCCGGTCGAACATGTCCTGGCCCCAGGCCTTGCTGATGTCCGTGCGGAACATGCCCGGCATGACGCCGTTGACCCGCACCGTGGGCCCGAACGCCCGGGCCAGGCCGAGGGTCATCGCGTTGAGCCCGGCCTTGGCCGTGGCGTACGGCAGCTCACCCGGCGCGGGTGCGACGGCCGCGACGCTGCTGACGTTGACGATCTGACCGCCCGCCCCCGCCGCCATCGCCTCGCCCGCCCGCACCGCCAACCGGAAGGGCCCCTTGAGGTTCACCCCGATCACCTTGTCGAACAGCTCCTCGCCGACCTCGCCGAGGCTCGGGTAGAGCGGGGACATGCCGGCGTTGTTGACCAGTACGTCGATCCGACCCCAGGTGTCGAGGACGCGGTCCATGAGGGCGTCACAGTCCGCCCAGTGGCCCACGTGACAGCCGATCCCGAGCGCCTCGACGCCGAACTCCGCGGCGAGCTCCTTCGCCAGCTCCTCGCAGGCCGGAGCCTTGCGGCTGGCGACGACGACGCGGAACCCCCGAGCCGCGAGGTCCCGGCAGATCTCCCGGCCCATGCCCCGGCTGCCGCCGGTCACCACGGCCACCCTGCCGTCCCCCATGCGAGCCTCCTCGATCAATGCGATTGCATCAAGCTAGTGGGGGCCACTCATCGTGTCGAGCCGCGTTCCCGCCATTCCCGGTCCGCCTCGTCCGCGGCCTCGGTGCGCTCCTTCGCGATCTCCAGGGCGCGCGCGGCGGTGGCCCGGTCGGGGTAGGGGCCGAGGCGGTCGGCGGACCGGCAGCCGTCCGGACCCTCCACCGTGTTGTGCTTGAGACAGTAGAACCATTGCTCGTCGCTCATGGATGGAGAGACTGTCAAAGACCGGGCCCGCGCGCGATCCTCACGACGGCGGTGGCGACCTGTTCGGCGATCCGCTCCGGCGGGGCGAGGGGCAGCACGATGTGGCTGACCGTCAGCCGGGCCGCGGTCTCGGCGGCCAGCCCGACCGACTCCGCGTCCAGCTCGGGCCACTGTCTCCGCAGGTAGCCCGCCGCCCGGTCCCGGGCCGCGACGACGATCTCCTCCGCGCCGCTGCCGAACACGGCCTGGTCGCCGGTCAGCAGGGCCTTGAGCAGCGAGTCGTCCGCGGCCCGGCGCAGCGCCGCGGCCACGGCGGCGACCCAGGCGGCGTGCAGGTCCCGCTCCCGCGCCAGGGCGGCCTCGATGCCGTCCAGGAACCGCTCGGTGGCACGCAGGACCAGCGCCGACGCGACGCCCTGCCGGTCGCCGAACTCGCTGTAGAGCGTCTGCCTGCTGACGCCGAGCCTGGCCGCCAGCTCGGGCATGCCGAACCGGCCGCCGACGAAGAGCTCGGCGGCGACGTCGAGCGCGTCCGCCCGGAGCTGGGCACGGGCGCGCCGGGCCATGGGACGCATGGCGCGATCCTGGACTCCACCCGAAGTTCCGTCAACTCTCTGGACACTTCTCGCAGATCTGTCTACCTTCGGCCGCATGGCCATCGTCGACCGGGTGCGGTCCGTCCCCCGGCGCGCCCGCGAGCGGTACTCGTCCGTGCTCGCCCTCCCGGCACCCGGCGGGCTGGACCGGGCACTGCTGCGGGAGCGCCCCGCCTCGCCCTACGGCCCGGTGCCCGAGGGCACGCGGGAGATCCCCGGCGACTACGGGCCGCGGGGCGTCGGGCACACGCTGGGGTACGTCCGGTTCGGCCACGAGATCACCCGCAGCCGGACCGCGCGCTACGGGCCGGTCTGGTGGTGGGGCGGGCCGCTCGGCCGGTCCGTGGTCGTGACGGGGCCTGCCGCCACGCGCGAGGTGCTGGTCAACGCGGACAAGGCCTTCTCGCAGGAGGGCTGGCGGACGCTCATCGACCGCTTCTTCCATCGTGGACTCATGCTGCTCGACGGCGGCGAGCACCGCGCCCATCGCCGGATCATGCAGGAGGCGTTCACCGCGCCGCGGATCGCAGCCTACGTGGACCAGGCGGCGCCGGTCGTGCGCGCCGCGGTGCGGGAGTGGTCCGGGCACATGCGGCTCTACCCGGCGTTGAAGCGGATGACGCTGGACGTGGCCGCACGCGTGTTCATGGACGCCGGACCGCAGGCTCCCGAGATCAACAGCGCTTTCGTGGCGTGTGTGCGGGGAGCCAACGCGTTCGTGCGGTACCCGCTGCCCGGGACCCGCTGGCGGAAGGGGCTCGCGGGGCGGGCGGTGCTGGAGCGGTGGTTCATCGAGGCGTTGCCCGCCAAGCGGAACGGGACGGGCGACGAACTGTTCACCGCGCTGTGCCACGCCACGACGCCGGAGGGCGACCGGTTCTCCGACGCGGACGTCGTGAACCACATGATCTTCCTGATGATGGCGGCGCACGACACGTCGACGACCACGGCCGCGTCGGCCGCCCACCACCTGGGGCTGCACCCGCAGTGGCAGGAGAAGGCGCGGGCCGAGTCGCTCGCGCTGGGTGACGAGCCGCTCGGCGTCGAGCAGCTGAGGTCACTGACCACACTGGACCACATCGTGTCCGAGGCGCTGCGGCTGGACGCCCCCGTCCCCGTCGTCATGCGGACGGCGGTGAAGGACACCACGGTGGCCGGCTACCACGTCCCGGCGGGCACCCGGGTGACCGTGGCGCAGGCGGTCAACCACTACGACCCCGCGTGCTGGGAGGACCCGGAGCGGTTCGACCCGGACCGCTTCGCCGTGCCGCTGAAGGACCGGGACGCGTTCGTGCCCTTCGGCGGCGGCGCGCACAAGTGCATCGGGATGTACTTCGGGCGCTACGAGGTGCTCACGATCCTGCACGAGATGCTGCGCGCGCACCGGTGGACCTCGACCCCGGGCGTGCGGTGGGACAACACGTCCCTGCCCGTGCCGATCGGAGGCATCCCGGTGACCGTCACGGATGGGCTCCGGCCCGCTTGACCGTCCGCATGATCGGGCTGGTCTCGACGTCGCCGACGGTCGGCAGCGACCCGATCCGCTCGGTCAGGTAGCGGAACAGGTCGGCCTCGTCCCGACAGACGACGGACACGGTGAGGTTGGCGCGCCCGGTGGTCGCCGCGCAGAAGGCGACCTCCGGGTGCGCCGCGATCGCCCGGCCCGCCTCGAGCAGGTGCGCGGGCGGCACGGTCAGCCACATCCGGGTGTGGGCGTGGAAGCCGAGCAGGTGGTCGTCGACGTCGAGGTCGAAGAACAGCAGGCCCGCCGCCCGCAGCGCCTCGATCCGCCGGGCCACCGTGGACTCCGACCAGCCGGTGGCCGCGGCGAGCTCGGCGTAGGGGGCGCGGCCGTCGCGGCGCAGCACGCGCAGCAGCGGGCGGTCGGCCGTGGTGATCCCGGCGGCGGGCTCGGTGCGGAAGGTCGGCCGCAGCGCCTCGACCCGCTGCGGCTCCAGGACGTCGAGGGCGTGGAAGACGTCCGGGCCGCCGCCGAAGACGTGCAGGATGCTGTGCGCGGTGACGGTCTGGATCTGGGCGGTGCGCTGCAGGCGCTGCAGGATCAGCTCGTCCCGCTCCTGCGCGGACCAGGCCTGCACGCTCGCGCTGATCTCGGTGCCGCCGGAGAGCAGCTGGACCCAGCGGGTGTCCTCGCGCAGCGCCAGCGCATTCGCCACCTCGGCCGCGGTGCCCGGGCGGCAGCGCATCCGGATGATCCACTGGGCACCGGAACCCGGGCCGGCCCCGGTGACAGCCCCGACCAGGCGCACCCGGTCCGCCTCGCGCATCCGGGCCCACCGCCGCGCGACGGTCCGGTCCGACACCCCGAGCACCTCGCCGACCCGGGTCAGCGGGGCCCGCCCGTCGAGGGCGAGCGCGTGCATGATCCGTCGGTCGAGGAGGTCGAGTTCCAGCATCACACGTCTCCTGGTGTCGGATTCCTGCATTCTGCTCGATCCAGTGACGCGTCCGCGCGGTGTGGGCCGATCCTCGTCGCATGACTTCTCGCTGGTGGCCGCTCGTGGCCATCTGTCTCGGATCCTTCATGCTGCTGCTGGACGTCACGATCGTGACCGTCGCCCTGCCGGACATGGCCGCCGACCTGCAGGCCTCGTTCAGCTCGCTGCAGTGGGTGCTGGACGTCTACGCGCTGGTCCTCGCCGCGCTGCTGCTCGGTGCCGGTTCGCTGGCGGACATCGTCGGGCGGCGGCGGGCCTACGTCGCGGGTCTGGTGCTGTTCGCGCTCGGCTCGCTGGCCTGCGGGCTGGCGCCGACGGCCGGGGTGCTGATCACCGCGCGCGGGCTGCAGGGGATCGGCGGCGCGCTGATGTTCGCCACGACCACGGCCATGCTCAACGCGACCTACTCCGGCCGCGACCGGGGCGTCGCGTTCGGGGTGTGGGGCGCGGTGAACGGGGCGGGCTCGGCGCTCGGTCCGCTGGTCGGCGGCCTGCTCACCGAGCACGCGGGATGGCGGTGGATCTTCCTGGTGAACCTGCCGGTGACGGTGCTGACCGTCGCGCTGACGCTCGCGGTCTGCGCCGAGACCCGGCGCCCCGGGGTGCGGCTCGACGTCTCGGGCATCCTGTCCTTCACCGTGTTCGCGGGGTCGCTGACCTACGCGCTGATCCTCGCCGGATCGGGCTGGACGGCGCCGGTGTGGGCGTTCGTGGCGCTCGCGGCCGTCGCGCTGGTCGTGTTCCTGGCGATCGAGCGGCGGGTGGAGCACCCGCTGCTGGCGCTGCGGCTGTTCCGCTCCGCCTCCTTCGCCGCGACGATCACCGCAGGCCTCGTGCTGATGGCCGCCGCCTTCGCGATGCTCGCCTACACCTCGGTGTGGATGCAGGGCGTGCTCGGGCTGACGCCGATCGAGGCGGGCGTCGCGCTGCTGCCGATGGCGGTGTGCTCGTTCCTGGTGTCGGCGGTCGCGGGCCGGGCGCTGCAGGGGATCTCTCCACGATGGACGGTCGGGTTCGGGCTGTTGTCGGTCGGCGCGGGTTCGGGGCTGCAGGGCATGGTCCGCGGCGACTCGACGGCGTGGGTGCTGGTCCCGGGGCTGGCCCTGGTGGGGATCGGGGTCGGCCTGGCCATCCCGACGCTCACCGCCGCCGCGATGTCCGCCGCTCCCCCGCAGCTGGGCGGCATGGTCGCGGGCACGCTGAATACCGCCCGCCAGCTGGGCTACGCGCTCGGCGTGGCGGTCCTCGGCCTGGTCTTCCGCTCCGCGCTGTCCGCCGAGGTCTCCGACGACGGCCTGGTCGAGGCGATCGTCGCCGGCCGGGCCCCGCGCACGGGCCTGGTCCAGGAGGCGGTCGCCGCGGGCCTCCGGGACGGCTACCTGGTCGCGGGAGCGGCGGGGATCCTGGGCGGCCTCCTCGTCCTCGCCCTGGTCCGCCCGACCACCCCCACCCTCCGCGACCCCGACCCCACAACGCCGGAGTCCACCCCCCTGCCCCCGGGAGTCCGACACCCCTGACCCCCGAGTCCGACACCCTCCACCCGCGAGTCCCCCGTTTCCGACACCCGAGTCGGACAGCCATCGCCCGGCCCCCGGACGCGTCGGACGCCGGGAGCCCGGGGCCGCCGGAGCCGGGCTCGGGAAGATCGGTCGACGCACTAGCCTTCCGCGCATGGGTGACGCGCGGGAGGAGCGGGCGAGCGGGGCCGCCGAGACCGGGGCCGGGATCGCGGGCTCGCCGTTCCGGGTCGACCGCGACCGGATCGCGGCGTCGCCGTTCTTCGCCCGCCTCGCCGGCGTCACGCAGGTGGTGAGCCCCAACGGCTCCGGGCTGCTGCTGCACAACCGGCTCACGCACTCGTTGCAGGTCGCGCAGGTGGCCCGCGCGATCGCGGAGCGGCTGCGGGCCGAGTTCGGGCCCGAGGTGGAGACGCTCGGCGGGTGCGACCCCGACGTCGTCGAGGCGGCGGCGCTGGCCCACGATCTCGGCCACCCGCCGTTCGGGCACCTGGGTGAGCAGGTGTTGGACAGGCTGGCCCGCGACCGTCTCGGCCTGACCGACGGCTTCGAGGGCAACGCCCAGAGCTTCCGGATCGTCACCACGATCGACCTGCACGGCCCCGGCCGCACCGGGCTGGGGCTGACGACGGCGGTGCGCGCGGCCGTCCTCAAGTACCCGTGGACACGGCACTCCTACCCGAACCCGCACCCGAGCACCGCCGACCTGCCTCCGCGCGGCGGCGGCCCGCTGCCCGGCACCGACGGCTCCGCGAAGTTCTCCGCCTACCGCACCGAGCTCGGTGAGCTGCAGGCCGCGCGGACGCCGTTCCCGGTCGGATCGTGGCAGCAGACGATCGAGGCGTCCGTGATGGACACCGCCGACGACATCGCCTACGCCATCCACGACGTCGAGGACTTCCACCGGGTCGGAGTCTTGCAGCAGGCCGGGGTCGCGGCCGAGCTGCGCGGGTGGGAGCGGTCGCGGAGCCGAGCATCGGAGTGGTCGGAGGGCCCGTCCGGCGGACCGGGCTCGGCGCTCGAGCGGCTGCGACTCCGCATGGCCGAGCGGGACGGCTGGATCTACACCGACGACGCGTTCGCCGCCGCCGTCGTCCGGGTGCGGTCGGAGCTGGTGGACGGGCTGCTGGCGGTGCCGTTCGACGGGTCGATGGCGGCCGAGCGGGCCGTCGCGGAGTTCTCGGCGCGCTGGACCGCCCGGCTGGTCGGCGGGATCCGGGTGCTCGCCCGTCCGCCGGTGCGGGCCGCGCACGTCGTGCTCGGCGAGGCGCAGTGGCACGAGGTCGCGGTGCTCAAGTTCGTGCACCAGCAGTTCGTGCTGCGCCGCGCCGACCTGGCCTCCCACCAGCGCGGACAGGCCACCGTCGTGACCGGGCTGGTCGGGGCGCTGCACGAGTGGCTCGCCGACGCCCGCTCCCCCCACGCCCCCGCCCTCCCGCCGCGGCTGCACGACCTGGTCGAGCTCGCCCGCGGCGAGTTCACGGCGCTCGCCGACGAGGACGTGGTCAAGGCCGCGGACGTCGCCGACCTGGCGCGGGGTCGCGCGGTGGTGGACTACGTCGCCTCGCTGACCGACGCCCAGGCAGGCGCCCTGCTCGACGTCCTCACCGGCCGGAGCGCCAGGCTGTGGACCGACGCGATGGCGCTGTGAGCGAGCCGCCGCTCCGGGCGGGGCGCGCCGCAGGCTCTCCCTGATCGCCCGGGTCGTGCCGGCTCATGAGCCTCGGTGTCGGACTCGTGGGCCTCGGTGTCGGACTCGCGGGTGCTGGTGACGGACCCCGCTGCCGCAGCATCCGTTCGATGCGGCAGGCCGCGCCCGTGATCAGCACTCGTTCCACGGGCCCGATCCTGGCAGGGTGGTCGGCATGCTCGTCGCCGGCGTCGACTCGTCCACCCAGGCCTGCAAGATCGTGATCCGGGACGCGGAGTCCGGCGAGCTCGTCCGGTCCGGCCGGGCGAGCCATCCGGACGGGACCGAGGTCGAGCCGAAGCACTGGTGGGAGGCGTTGCAGCGGGCCGTCGACGAGGCGGGCGGGCTCGACGACGTCGCCGCCCTCAGCGTCGCCGGGCAGCAGCACGGGATGGTGTGTCTGGACTCCTCCGGCGAGGTCGTCCGGCCCGCGCTGCTGTGGAACGACACCCGCTCGGCCCCCGCGGCGGCCGCGCTGGTCGCGGAGATCGGGGCTCGGGCCTGGGCGGACGCGACCGGCACCGTGCCCGTCGCGTCGATCACGGTGACCAAGCTGCGGTGGCTCGCCGAGCACGAGCCCGCGAACGCGGCCCGGGTCGCCGCCGTCTGCCTGCCGCACGACTGGCTGACCTGGAAGCTGCGCGGCACCGGCTCGCTGGACGACCTGGTCACCGACCGTTCGGACGCCTCCGGCACCGGCTACTACGACGCCGCCACCGGCGAGTACCGCCGCGACCTGCTGCGGCTCGGGCTGGGGCGCGACGACGTCGTGCTCCCCCGGGTGCTCGGTCCCGCCGAGTCCGTGGACGGGCCGGGGTACCGGCTCGGCCCGGGCGCAGGCGACAACGCGGGCGCGGCGCTCGGGCTCGGCGCGGGGGACGACGTGATCGTCTCGCTGGGCACGTCCGGGGTGGTCTCGGCGCGGGGCGAGCGGCAGGGCGACGATCCCTCCGGCACCATCGCCGGGTTCGCCGACGCGACCGGGGCGTTCCTGCCGATCGTCGTCACGCTGAACGCCGCCCGGGTGCTCGACGCCGCGTGCCGGCTGTTGGGCGTCGACCACGAGGAGCTCTCCCGGCTGGCCCTGTCCGCCCCGCCCGGCGCCGAGGGCCTCACGCTGGTCCCGTACCTGGAGGGCGAGCGCACCCCCAACCTCCCGGACTCGACCGGCGCCGTCCACGGCCTGACTCTGGGGAACGGCACCCCGGACAACCTCGCGCGCGCGGCGGTCGAGGGGATGCTGTCCGGGCAGAAGGTCGGGATCGATGCGCTCGCGGACGTCGGCGTCCGGCCCGCGGCGGTGCGGCTGATCGGCGGGGCGGCGCGCTCGGAGGCCGTCCGGCGGATCGCGCCGACCGTGTTCGGGGTGCCGGTCGTGGTCCCGGAGCCCGGCGAGTACGTGGCCGACGGCGCCGCCCGGCAGGCCGCCTGGGTGGCGCTCGGCGGGGACCAGCCCCCGGCCTGGGAGGGCGGGGCCGCGGAGCGGTTCGAGGGTTCGCCCAGCGCAGGGCTGGAGGAGCGGTACCGGGAGGCGGCGGAGCGCTACCTCCCGCGCCTCGACCGCGGGTGAGGCGCCCCACCCGCATGATCCACGCCTCGGGAGCGAGACGGTCGCCCGTCGACCGCCCCGCTCCCCGAGAGTGGATCAGAGGAGGGTGAGGACCGGGTCGTCGCGGTGGAGGCGGGTGGTGGCGATCGCGCCGGACGGGTCCTCGTCCGCCTGGATGCGCTCGGCGACCCGGACGTACTCGCGGCCGCGGTTGGCGGCGTTGCGCATCCGGACGATGTTGGGGAAGCGGCCGACCGCCTTCATGTCCCCGACGCCCGTCAGGAAGATCAGCTGTACCCCGTTCGCCGCCGCGACCTTCCGCTGCAGGTCGAGGAACACCACGTAGTTGGCCTTGCCCAACGGGTTGTCCAACGGGAGTGCCCCGAGGCCCGGCAGGTCCCGACCCCGGCTGGTGGCCCGGAGCTTGGCGACCATGCAGAAGAGCAGCAGCGAGATGGTGACCTTCTCGCCGCCGGACCACTTGCGCATCCGCTCGACCGACACGCGTTCCACGGCGAGCGCGGTGGAGGGCTTCAGCACCCGGGCCCGCCAGTTCCCGTCCCCGACGACCGCGTTCGTGGCCTGCCACAACAGCTCCTGGCCGCGCGGCACCTCGGCCCCGCGGGAGGTGAGGACGTCCACGAGCCGGGCGCAGCGGTCCCGGACCACGGCGTCCGCCGTCTCGACCGCCGCCCGCGGCCCGACGTCCAGGAACCGGTGCCCGGCCCATGCGCCCAGGTTCTCCGGGAGCTCGGACAGGGACTGTGCGCGGGCGAGCGAGCGCAGGGCCTGCCGCACCATCCCGGTCATCGCCGTGACCACGACCGACTTGTGCTTCTCCAGGTCCTCCAGCTCGCCCCGCAGGTTCACGGCGAACTTCTCCAGGTCCGACGCCAGCGCGGCGGCGCCGCCCGCGAGCTCGCCTGCCACGTCCTCGACCCGGAAGCGGTCCCGCACGGCGGGCTTGACCTCGGCGAACCGGTCCGAGGTCGACCACACGACGATCTCGCGCGCGACCTTCTCCAGTGCCGCCCGACCGCGCCGCACCGCCGCCGCGGTGGCCTCCACCCGCTCCCGGACGGCGGCGACCTCCTCGGTGGCCTCGGCCACCGTGATGTCCCCGGCCGCCTCCGCGGGCTCGATCCCGAGCAGCTGCCCCTGGTGGGCCAGGTCGCGGGCCCGCTCGTGGGCCTCGGCCCGCAGCCCCCGCGCGCGCTCGTGCTCCAGCCGGGCGCGCTCGGTGGCCTCCCGCTCGGCGGCGGCCCGCTCGTCCGCCTCGGCGGCCATGCCGAGGGCGCCTGCCGCATCCGTGGGCGCGGGCTCTCCGCCGGTGAGGCTCCCGTCCGCGGCGATGGTCAGGCTCGCGAGGTCCGCCGCCGGGAGGGCGGCCGTCTCCGGGTGGCGCGCGGCCTCGGCCTCGGCGGCGCGCACGGCGGACCGCGCCTCGCCCACCGCCTCGTCCGCGGCCTCGGCCGCCTCCTCCGCACGGGCCAGCGCGGCGGCGCGCGCCTCGGCGTCCCCGCTCTCCGGCCCGTCCGCCAGGGCGGTCGCGGCGCTGCGCACGGCCGCGGGCAGGGCGCCGACCTGTTCGGTCGGTCCGACGAGCCCGCGACGGGCCTCGTCCAGCGCGGCGGCCAACGCGGAGTCGGACACCTCGCGGCGGTACGCCGCCTGGGCGCTCTCCCACGCCCGCCTGCCCTCCGCAGGGGCGACGACCTCGGCCGCCTCGACGGCCGCGGCCGGGACGGTCAGCGCCGCGCGCGCCTCGGAGTGCGCGAGCTCGGCCCGGCGCAGGGCGTTGCCCTGCTCCTCGACCTCGCGTGCCTGCCTGCGCGCGGCCTCCTCCTCGCGTTCGCCGCGGTCGATCTCGGCACGGACGGCCTCGACCTCGGCGGGCAGCGCCGCGGCCCGGAGCCGGATCTCCTCCGCCGCCGCGAGCCGGTCGGCGAGCCCCGCCAGCACCGCCCCGGCGACGTCCGCGGCCCGCCGCACCTCCTCCGCGGCCTCGCGGAGGCGTTCGGTCTCGTGCTCCCGCTCGACCAGCTCGGCCCGGTCCGCCGCGACCTGCTCCAGGTCCGCGGCCACCCGAGCGAGGATCTCCTCGGCCGCGCCGCGCTCGCGGTCGAGGGCCTCCAGCGTGCCGGGCGGGCAGTCCCGCCGCAGCGCGCGGACGCGGCGGCGGAGATCGTCGTCGGTGTCCCGGAGGACGGCGAGCTCGGAGTCCGCGCCCGCCCTCCCGGCCCCGGCCCGTTCCCGGGCGGCGGTCTCGGCGCCGCCCGCGGCCTGGTCGGTCAGCGCGGCGGCGGGCGGCACGAGCTCGAACCCGGGCTCGTCCGCGGGACCGCGACCGGCCGTCCGTTCCGTCGGGACCGAGGTCCGCACCACCGCGTCCAGGTCCTCGACCGTGGCCAGGACCAGCGCGGTGGTGGGGCGCAGGCCCGCCTCCGCCAGCGCCGCCCGCGCGCCGGGCAGGTCCGCGGCGCGATGGACCAGCAGGCCCGAGGCCAGCGCGGGCGCGGTGCGCAGGACCGCCGCGTGCGCCCGCTGGGGCACGGCGTCGGCCAGGTACTGCCAGCCCGTGGCGACGGGGATGCCCGCCTCCTCGACGACCTCGCGCGCCCGCGCCAGGTCGAGGGTCGGCGGGAGCAGACCGGTCGCGGCGAGGGCGGCCAGCGCGCGCTCGTCCTCGGCGCCCTCGACGGCCAGCTCCACCCGGCGCCGCTCGGTCCGCGCGATCGACGCGGTGAGCAGCTCCTCCAGGTCGCCCGCCTCGGCGACCGGATCGATCTCGTCCCCCCCGCTCAGCGTGCGCAGGCGGTCCTCCGCGGCCAGCTCGGTGGCGCGGCCGCGCAGGTCGGCGGCTCGTTCCCCCGCGGCCCGGGCGGTCTCGGCGGCGGTGCGCCGCTCGGCGGCGAGCTCGTCCTCCGCCGCGCGCAGCTCCTCCCGACGCTCCCTGGCCGTCGCCCGCTCCTCCGCCAGCCGGACCAGCTCCTCGGCCGCCGCGGCACCCGCCGACCGGTGCCGGTCGAGGGCCGCGGGGACCTCCTCCGCGGCCTCGACGTGCCCGGCCGCGCGGGCCGCCGCGACCGCCGCCTCCAGGTCCGCCAGCCGGGAGCGGGCGCCCTCCACCTCCGCGGTCAACCGGCCCACGACGGTCCGCGCGCCGCTCGCCCGCTGCCGCCCGGCCTCGGCGGCGGCACCCGCGGCGTCCCGCCGTTCCCGCAGCTCGGCGGCCTGCTCCGCCTGTTCGGCGAGCGCGAGGTCCAGGCTGCGGGCGTAGCGCGCGGCCGCGTCCTCCGCCGCGCGCCGCAGCGGTTCGGCGTCCAGCTCGGCGGCGGCCTGCTGCTCCTCCAGCGACCGGACGCGCGCCTGGGTCTCCCGCAGCCGCAGCAGGTCCCCGACGGCGCGCCGGGCCGCCCGCCGCTCCCGGGCCTCGGTCTGTGTCCGTTGCCGCCGGTCGAGCTCGGCCTCGGCGGCGAGCAGCGTGTACCGGGCGGCGAGCCCGCGCAGCACCCGGCCGCGGGACTCCGCGTCCGCCGCCGCCGTCCGCAGGTCGGTGAGCCGGGCGGACAGGACCTCCTGCGCGTCCGCGTGGGTGGCCTCCGCCGCCTGGGCGGCCGCGCCGGCCGCGGCGATCCGCCCGGCGAGCCCGCTCGCCCGCGCCCGCACCGACTCCTCGGCCTCGACCGCGGCGTCCAGCGCCGCCCGCCCCTCGGCCAGCGCCTGCAGCCGCGGCACCGCCTCCGTGGCGAACGCGAGGTCGGCGAGCAGCTGGGGCCGCTCGGCCAGCCCGGCCCGGACCTTCTCCAGGATCTGCGAGACCTGCGCGGGCACCTCGGGATCCACGATGAGCTCGAGCAGGTACTGCACGAACTGGTCCGCGTTGCGGAACTGGAACTGGCCCTCGATGCCGCCCTCGGTGGCGTTCATCTGCAGCAACGCGGTGAAGATCGCGGGATCGAGGCCGCGCTCGTCCAGCACCTGCCGCCACTTGTCCTGCCGCTCGGTGACGACGACGCCCGCCCCGGGCACCGCGTCCCAGGCCCGCAGCGCGGTGACGAAGTCCTTTTGCGTGAAGCGCTGCTCCCCCGCCGCGAACGGCAGCAGGTCCAGCTCGGCCCGCCCGGCCACGTGCTCGAACAGGTACCAGCGCGCGCCGAGCCGGTCGTGGTCCCGGTTGGGGTCCGCGGGCTGGGCGCGGTCCGCCCACTCGTACACCGCGCCCGTCACCAGCCGCCGCCCGTCCGGCCCCGACCACTCGACGACGACGTGCCCCGTGTCCGCGCCCAGCACGTAGTCCTCGAGGTGCTTGCCGGTGGCCGCGGTGGCCAGGAAGTCCCGCCGCGCGGGCCGGATCAGGGCGCAGATCAGCGACAGCACCGTGGACTTGCCGCCACCGTTGCGCAGCCAGAGGATCGAGTCGACCGGCTTGTCCTCGCGGTCCCGGAAATCCAGCTCGACGTCGAGGAACCGGGCCGCCTGCGGCCCCATCCGGTCGATCCGGACGCGGTTCATCTGCCACATCACGGGGACGCTCATGCCGCCTCCGTGCCCTGGGACCGCAGCGCGCGCAGCGCGTCCAGCGCCGCGCCGCCCGCCGAGTCCCCGACGAGCAGCCGGAACCGGTCCGTGAGGTGGTAGACGTCCGGGCCGAGCGTGCCCGCCTCGCGCGCCGCGCCCTGGTCGACCAGCCAGCCGAGGGCGTCCTCGATGGCCTTGAGGGTGCAGCCGCGACCGCGCCGCCCGGTCTGGGTGGTGATCAGCTGGGGCATGTCCGCGTAGGCCTCGGCGGCGGCGCGGGCGCGCTCCTCCGGCGAGCCCTCGCCACCCTCCTGGCCCTTGAGGGTGTCGATGGCCGAGCGCAGGAACTCGTCGATCTTCACGACGTCGACGAGCTTGGTCTCCGGGTCGTCGAAGTCCACGTCCTGGGGGTAGGCGTAGGCCGCGATGCCGATCAGGACCAGGCCGAACACCAGCCGCTCGCCCTGGTCCATGGTGCGCAGGTCCGCCAGCCGCGTGGCGAACGGGCCGCCGGGCTCCGGGGCCAGCACGATGCCGGAGCGGGGCGTGCCCAGCACCTCGAGGCCGAGCCCCTCGGCCATGGTGTCCACGACGTCCCGGAACCGCAGCTCGGTGCGGTAGCGGTCCAGCAGCGCCCGGTACTCGCTGCCCTCCACGGGCCGCGACCGCCGCTCCAGCCCGAACGCCACGAGCTCGGCGGCCGCCCTGACCTGCGTCAGGTCGGCGGCGACGTGCTCAACCATCGACCGTCACCTCCACCCTCGAGCCGACCTCCGGCTCGACCTCGCCGACCGCCCGGTCCGGCCCCACGAACAGGTCCCGGCCGCGGGCCAGCCGGTGGTCCAGGACCGCGCCGTCGTCCCGCGCGACCAGACCCGCGGCGAGCTCGACCGACGAGTCGCTCTCCTCGGCGTCCGCGGCCGGGTCGGGCGCGAACGCCCAGAGCGCCGTGAGCAGCACCAGCTCGGCCACCTCGTCCGACCCACAGTTCGTGAGCAGCTCCGAGAGCCGGGTCGGGGTCGCGCGCGCCGGGGCCAGGACCCCACGAGCCGCCTCGACGACGGCGGCCGGGTAGCGCTGCACGTCCTCCTCCTCGACCTCCTCCAGGCCCGCGTCCTCCGGAACCGGCTCGACCGTCTCGCGCTGCCGCGGCGGCGCCCACAGCTGGTCCACCAGGTCGTCGAACCGGACGAGCCGGGGGACGCTGACCCCCAGCGCCCGGTCGGCGAAGGCCGTACCGACCCGTTCGGCCTGCTCGCGGGGCAGCTCCAGCACCGGCCGCAGGACCTCCTCGCCCAAGGCGAGCATCCGCAGCCGCCGACGCCGCGCCAACCGCTGCCTGACCTGCGCGGACAGGAACACCTCGCGCGCCCCGACCAGCCGACGTCCGAGATCCAGGTGTACCTGTCGGACGCGCTGGAGCAGGTCGACGATCCGGCCCGAGGTGATGCGCACGTCCGCCGAGGTCTCGGTGTCCAGACCGCCCTGGACGTGCTCGAGGAACCGGTCGTCCTCCGCGATCCGCTCCTCGACGTGCCGCCGGGCGACCGCCAGCCGGTCCGGCACGTCCACCAGCCAGTCGTGCGAGCCGACGTCCCGACGGGTGGCGTCGAGCAGCTCGGCGAGCGTGGCGGCGATGCCGACCGACGTGCGCTCGGCCTGCGCGGCGGTGCGGGCGGCGGCGTCGAACCGGCGGTCGTCCAGCTGGCGCTGCAGCACGTGGGCCAGGGCGCGGTCGGCGTCCTCGATGTCCACGTCCAGCCCGTGCAGGAAGAGGGTGATCGCCTGGTCCGACGCCGTGAGCACCGGCCCGTACTCGGCCTCGCGCAGCGCCAGCAACCGGAAGCTGTACGGCTCGCGCACGACGTCCGCGCCGGAGAGGTCCGCGAACCAGTAGGTGAACCGGCGATGCTCGTGGGCCTCGTTGAGCAGCCCCTTGAGCACCAGCTGGGCGACGTCTCGGGCCTGGCCCGCCAGCTCCGGGCACATCCGGGCGGCGAGGCCGGTCAGGTCGTCCGCCACCTCCTCGATCGTCGCCTCGCGCGCGAACCCCATCGACCCGACGACGAGGTCCACGGCGGCGAGGGCGAGCTGGCGGAGGTCGAACGCCTCATCCGCGACGCCCGCGTGCGCGGCGTTGCGGACCAGGCGGGCGATGGGGTCGGTGAGCGCGAGCGCGCGCCAGCGGGCCCGGGCGGTCGCGTCCGCCGCGGGCGACACCACAGCGCCGGCCGTCATACCCCGACCTTAGGAGGGGACACCGACAGGCTCCGCTCAGGGCCGACTCCTCGTTCCGCAAGCTCCTCTCAGGGCCGACTCCTCGTTCCGCAAGCTGCTCTCAGGGCCGACTCCTCGTTCCGCAGGCTCCTCTCAGGGCCGACTCCTCGTTCCGCAAGCTGCTCTCAGGGCCGACTCCTCGTTCCGCAGGCTCCTCTCAGCCCCCTCTCACCCGGGAAAGGGACACTCGGGGAGGAAACCGGAAGGAGACCGCCGTGATCGCCTCACTCCTGGGCCTGCTGCTCGTGCTGTTCCAGCTGGTCCTGTTCGCGCGTGTGATCGTCGACTGGATCGGGGCGCTCTCCCCCGGCAGCGGCGGCAGCGCGATGTACCAGGCCCGACGGATCACCCACGCCGTCACCGAGCCCGTGATCGCGCCCGTGCGGCGGGTGGTCAAGCCCGTCGACCTCGGCGGGATCAGCCTCGACCTCGCGTTCATCATCGTGTTCGTCGCCGTCCTGGTCCTGCGCACCGCGATCGTCCCGCTGATCCCGTTCTAGAGGGCCCGCACCACCAGCACCCGGACCACCCTCCTCCCCTCCTCCGGCCGGTCGGGCTGCCGGCGGACGTATCGTCACGGGGTGCGAAGGAGACGGCCCGCGCCGCTGCCGCAGCGCCACGGGCTCGATCCGGTCCGGCTGCGCACCCCGGACTCCGGTCCGTGGGCCACGCTGCGCGAGCACCTCGTCGAGCGGCTGCCCCGGGTGCCGCCCGAGCGGGTCGCCGAGATGCTCGCCGAAGGCAGGATCGTCGACGAGAACGGCCCACTCACCGTGGATTCCCCGTTCCTTCCGGCATCCTTCGTGTGGTTTCACCGGGATCTGCCGCAGGAGGTGCCGGTCCCGTTCGACATCGGGATCGTCTACCGGGACGCGGACATCGTCGTCGCGGACAAGCCCCACTTCCTGGCCACGATCCCGCGTGGACGCCACGTGCTGGAGACCGCGCTCGTGCGGCTGCGGCGGGACCTGGCCCTGCCGCTGCTCGCCCCGGCCCACCGCCTGGACCGGGTGACCGCCGGGGTGGTGCTGTTCGTCGCGCGACCGGAGCTGCGCGGGCGCTACCAGACGCTGTTCCGGGACCGGCGGGTCCGCAAGACCTACGAGGCCGTCGCGGGCTACCGCCCGGACCTGGAGCTGCCGCGCGTCGTGCGCAGCCGGATCGTCAAGGAGCGCGGGGTGATCCGCGCCTACGAGGAGCCCGGCGAGCCGAACGCCGAGACGCACGTCGAGCTGGTCGCGCAGGCCGGGGGCCGCGGCTACTACCGCCTGCGCCCGCACACCGGCCGCACCCACCAGCTGCGGTTGCACCTGGCCGGGCTGGGCATCCCGATCGTCGGGGACGACTTCTACCCGGACCTGCACGAGACCCCGCTGGACGACTTCCGCACCCCGCTGCAGCTCCTGGCCCGCACGCTGGAGTTCACCGACCCGCTCACCGGCGAGCCCCGCCGGTTCGACAGCGCCCTGCGGCTGGCGGCATGGCCGGGCCCGGACGACCGCGCGGAGGCGGACGGCGACCGGGCAGATGCGCTCAGTGACGAGCCGAACGGCGGCGTGTCGGCGTCGCCTCCTCGATTCTGAGGACGACGTGCGCCGTTCGGTCGAAGATCACGGGGTGTCCGCAGCAGCGGTCTGCCGCTCGGCGCGTCGGCCGCGTCGCAGGCCGTGACCACCTCTCAGTGAGACGACGTCCGGCGCCTCCGCCTTCGTAGGGTCCTCTCGTGCGGGTCCCGGCCCGGCGCACGCCCCCCGCCGCCGTGGACGGGGCCCGCATGATCGCTCCCCGCGAACAACTCCAAGGACACCCACGATGACGCTCCCCCGTCACCTCGGGGTCGCCGCGCTCACCGGCGCGGCCGCCCTCACCCTGCTCCTGTCCGGCTGCGGCGCCACCGGTTTCGTCGACGCACGGGACGCCGCACCCGTCGGCAGCACCGCGGGCACCACCGTCGCCCCGACCGGCGGGCTGGGCACGGGGGTCACGGCCGTCGGCACGGTCGTGACCACCGACGGCTTCACCGTCTACCGCTTCGCGAAGGACGGGACCGCGCCGTCCGAGCCGACCTGCCTCGCCGAGTGCGCGGCCCAGTGGCCGCCGGTGCACGGCGACGGACAGCCCGCGCTGCAGGGCATCCCGTCCGGCCTGGTGGGCACCGTCGGCAGACCGGACGGCACCCAGCAGCTGACGCTCAACGGCTGGCCGCTCTACCGCTACGCCGGTGACACCCGCCCCGGCGACGCGAAGGGCGAGGGCGTGGCCGGGGCCTGGGCGGCCATGGGCGCCAACGGCTCCCCCGCCTCGAACGGTCCCGCGGCCAGCCCGGCCGCGGCCCCGAGCGCGGTGCCCGCGGGTTCCGCCGCGGCGGTGCACAACGGCTCCAGCGCCCACGCGGGCGCGGTCACCGAGGGTCGGTAGGCGGCTCCGCCGCACGACAGCGGACCGGCAGTCGGGTCGCGCCGTGGATCAGGGTGCTCTCCCGCCAGGTGAGCGACTCCGGCTCCGCGGCGAGGCTCATCTCCGGGAACCGGGTGAGCAGCGTGCGGAACGCGATCTCGCCCTCCAACCGGGCCAGCGGCGCCCCCAGGCAGTGGTGGATGCCGTACCCGAAGGCCAGGTGTCCCCGCGTGTCCCGGGTGACGTCGAGCTCGGTGGGCCGCTCGTAGCGCTCCGGGTCCCGGTTCGCCCCGATCAACGACACGAGCACGACCTGCCCCTCGGGGACCACCGTGCCCCCGATCTCCACCGGCTCGGTGGTGAAGCGCATGGTGGCCAGGTTGACCGGGCCGTCGTAGCGCAGGAACTCCTCGACGGCGTTCGGCACCAGCGAGGGGTCCGCCCGCAGCGCGGCCAGCTGGTCCGGGTGCCGCAGCAGGGCGAGCATGCCGTTGGCGATCAGGTTGACCGTGGTCTCGTGCCCGGCGACGAGCAGCAGGAACGCCATCGAGATCACCTCGGCGTGGGACAGCGAGTCCCCGTCCTCGGACGCCCGCACGATCGCCGAGAGCATGTCCTCGCCGGGATGCGCGGCCTTGTCCGCCACCAGGTCCGAGAGGAACTGCGCCATCGCGGTCGCCGCCTCGGTGCGGGTCTGCGGGTCGCCCGCCGAGAGCAGCGTGTTCGACCAGCCGCGGAAGTCCTCGCGGCGCTCCGGCGGCACGCCGAGCAGCTCGCTGATCACGGTCATCGGCAGCGGGAAGGCGAACGCGTCGAGCAGGTCGACCTCGTCTCCCGTCATCGCGTCCGCGAGCTCCTCCGCGACCGCGGTGATCCGCGGCCGCATCTCGGCGATCGCCCGGACGGTGAACGCCCTGCTCACGAGCTTGCGCAGGCGGGTGTGGTCCGGCGGGTCCATGTTGAGCATGTGCACCACGAGCGAGTCCGCGAAGTGGGCCCGGTTCGCGGGCGTGATGCCCTGCTTCTCGAGCAGCGTGGTGAACGTGGCGCCGGACTTGGACAGCCGCGGGTCGTTCAGGGCGGGCCGGGCGTCGGCGTAGCGCGTCACCAGCCAGACCGTGAGACCCATCGGGGTGACCACCCGGGAGACCGGGGCCTCCTCGCGGAGTCGCTGGTACAGGCCGTCGGGATCGGCGAAGAAGGCGGTGTCGAGGGCGCGGGGCGGCGTGGTGGTCGTCACGCATCCGACGGTAGTCCCGGCGCGTTGGAGTCGGCAGGGAGCTGGAAGGTCCACGTCTCGCTCACCCGGGTCGCGCTCTGGATCCTCGAGCTCGGGGTGCTGGACCTCGACCACGCCACGGAGGTCGCGGGCACCGGCGGCGAGCACGCCTACCTCGATCCGGAGACCGTCACCGCGGAGACCCCGCTGGGCCGCTACCAGGGCGTCACGGACCAGGTCCGGATGTCCCGCACTCCCGGCCGCTACTCCCCCGTGCTGCTGCCGCGGGGCAGCGGCGAGCTGCAGTAGAACGGTCCGGCGCGGTCAGTGGTGCGCTGGCACCCGTCAGCGCGGGTCGTCCTTCCAGAGGCCCTCGCCGGTCCAGGGGTCGCGCTCGTCGAGCCGCTCCAGGACCGGGCCGGGGACGGGGCCCTCGGGCGCGTCCTGGAAGGAGCGCTCCTCCGCCTCCTCCGGGTCCGCCGCGCGGTGCCTGCCCGCCTCCAGCCCGCGCTGGTAGGTCGACAGCCGGTACCGGACCTTCTCCGGGGCCCGCTCGGCGGGCATCTCCGTCTCCGCCGCCCGCCGCGCGCCACGCCGCAGCGGCGGGGTGACCATCTGCTTGCCGGGGCGGCGCTGCGGCAGGCCGCTCTCGGTCACCGGGAGCCCGTTCGGCTCGTCCACGCGGGCGGCCCGCTCGGCGGCCGCGCGCCACTCGTCGTCCCGGGTGCCGGACCAGCTCGACGATCCCGGGCTGCGCGGCGCGGACGCCGCGCCGCCGGTCAGCCAGCTGTCCGCGAGTCCGAACGAGCCGCCGTTGGTGTGCCCGTTGCCGTTGGTGTGCCCGTTGGTCCCGTTGACCGCGTGCCCGTTCGGCGCGGGATCGTCCTCCGTGCGGAACCACGCCGACGCGACGGCGGCGAAGATCGGGGTCCCCGCGAGGTCGTCCGTCGCGCGGGACGGGCCGGCGTCGAACGGGCCGAACAGCTCGTCGATCGACGCGGGCTCGGGGGCCGCGCCCTCGCGCACCGGCTCCCAGGTGTTCTCCCGGGGCGCGGGCACCGGCTCGGCCACCCGCGGCGGGCGCACCCCGGCGGCGGGCTCGACGAGCGCGCGCGGGAACCGGACCAGCGCGACCGTGCCGAACCCGGGCGTCGTGGGCCCCCCGAGCGGGGCCTGCAGCTCCACCCTGGCGCCCAGCCTGCGCGCCAGCCGGGCCGCGAGGTGCAGCCCGAGGCGCTCCGGCGGGACGGGGCCGGGGCCGCCGCCCGCGATCTCGTTCTCCAGCGCCGCGGCCTGCTGCCACGGCAGCTCGACCCCCTCGGCCTGCACCTCGATGGTCACGCCGCCGTCTCCCGCCCAGCGGCCGACCAGCTCGATCCGGCCGCTGCGCGGGGCGGTGCGCTCGGCGTGCGCGAGCAGCTCGGCGAGCACCTGCCCGGCGCCGACGGCCAGCCCGACGGGCAGCGCGGCGGACGGGGCGGGCGGCACCGAGACCCGGCGCGGCTCCTCGGCCCCGGCGGCGGTGTCCGCGAGGATCCGGCCGAACCCGGTGGGCACCGGGCCGCGCCGCTCGGGGGTGCCGCCGACGAGGGTCAGCACGCTCTCGCCGTCCCGCAGCAGGCGCCGCGCACCGGCCGCGATCTCGGCGCCTTCGCCGGAGTCCGGCCCGAGCCGCTCGGCGACCGCGAGCTGCCGCTCGGCGTGGCCGCAGATCCGCCGCGCCAGACCCGCGAGCAACGGGTCGGGCCTGCCCGCCGCGCTCCCCTCCGGCTCGTCGAGCCAGGAGGGGGACGAGAGGTCTCGCTCCACACTGTCCTCCGCTGGTCCGCTACCCCGATCCGGCCGGGTCGCCGCACGGCCCCGGTCCGCGTCGGCGTCGTGCCCGCCCCGCCCCGAGTCCGCCGGGGGAGCTGCGCGCCCGACATCTGAAGGTCGCTCGGGACATTACCGGGGAGATCCCCCGGACGAGGTCGCTCCGCCGGGCGTGCGATGACCGGTCGCCCTCGGGTGGACCGGCGGTGAACGGCAACCCGACACGCCGATCGGGTACGGAGCAATCCATCCGGCGCAGGAGCCGACACCGCGGCGGGAAGAAGAACAGGCGCGCCGACCGCCACGCTGCGGCGGTGCGCCCGGTCACAGAAGCTACGTCACACCGGGACGCCGAGTCCAGAGTCCGGAAGGACCTATTCGAACCGGGAGGGGTCACCCGCGCCCTTGCGGACGATCTCCGGCTCCGGCCCCGACAGGTCCACCACGGTCGTGGGCTCGGTGCCGCACTCGCCGGAGTCCACGACGCCGTCGACGGCGTGGTCGAGCGCCTCCTTGATCTCCCAGCCGATGGTGGGCGGCGCCTCCTCGTCCGGCAGCAGCAGGGTGGAGGACAGCAGCGGCTCCCCCAGCTCGGCGAGCAGCGCCTGGACCACGCGGTGGTCCGGGATCCGCACCCCGACGGTCTTCTTCTTCGGGTGCAGCAGCCGCCGCGGGACCTCCTTGGTCGCCGGGAGGATGAACGTGTACTGCCCCGGCGTGGCCGCCTTGACCGCGCGGAACACCGCGTTCGAGATCTGCACGAACTGGCCGAGCTGGGCGAAGTCCGCGCAGACCAGGGTGAAGTGGTGGCGGTCGTCCAGCCTGCGGATCGTGCGGATCCGGGCGAGCCCCTCCGCGTTGCCGATCGCGCAGCCCAGCGCGAAGCACGAGTCGGTGGGATAGGCGATCAGCCCGCCCCCGCGCACCAGGTCCACGACCTGCCCGATCACGCGACGCTGGGGGTTGTCCGGGTGGACGTCGAAGTAGCGGGCCATCCCGCGAGAGTAGCGTCTGGGCCCATGACTCCCGCCGAGCTCCTGACCGACTGTTTCGGCCGGATCGCCGAGGGTGTGCCCGCGGTCCTCGACGGCCTCGCCGACGACCAGCTGGCCCTCCGGATCGACGGTTCAGCCAACTCCGTCGCCTGGCTCGTCTGGCACCTCACCCGAGTGCAGGACGACCACGTGGCGGACGCCTTCGGCACCGAGCAGGTGTGGCTCGCCGACGGGTGGCACGAGCGCTTCGGCCTGCCGCTGGAGCCCGCCGACACCGGCTACGGGCACGGGTTCGACCAGGTCGCGGCGGTGCGGGCGAGCGGAACGCTGCTCGCCGGGTACCACGCCGCGGTCTTCGCCCGCACCAGGGAGCTGCTCGCCGACCTCACCCCCGAGCAGCTCGACGAGGTGATCGACGAGCGCTGGACCCCGCCGGTCACCCGCGGCGTCCGCCTCGTCTCCGTGTTCGACGACGACGCGAAGCATCTCGGTCAGGCAGAGTTCGTCCGCGGCCTCCTCCCCGGCTGATGGACCTGCGGCTGCGGGGCAGGCGCGCGATCGTGACCGGCGCGAGCCGCGGGATCGGGCTGGCGGTGGCCGAGGCCCTGGCCGCCGAGGGGGCGGACCTCGCGCTCGTGTCCCGGACGTCGTCGGCGGAGGCCGTCGAGCGGGTCGCCCGGCACGGCACCCGGGTCCTCCCGCTCGCCGCCGACACCACGGACGACGCCGCCGTCGGCGCCATGGTCGAGCGGGTCGTCGCCGAGCTGGGCGGGGTGGACGTGCTGGTCAACTCGGCCGCCGCGCCCGCCCGACCGGGGGCGCAGGTCGCGGCGTCGCGGACCACCGACGCGCTGATGCGCGAGCAGTTCGAGACCAAGGTGCTGGGCTACCTGCGCTGCGCCAGGGCCGTGGCGCCGCACATGGTCGCGCAGGGCTTCGGCCGGATCGTCAACATCAGCGGGCTCAACGCGCGCGGGTCGTCCTCGCTGGTGGGGTCGGTCCGCAACGTCTCCGTCGCCGCGCTGACCGCCGCCCTGGCGGACGAGCTGGGCCCCGCCGGCGTCACCGTGACGGTCGTGCACCCCGGGCTCACCGTCACCGAGCGCACCCCCGGCATGATCGCGGCGAAGGCGCAGGCGGACGGCACCTCCGAGGCGGAGGCCGAGGCGGCGCTGGGCCGGTCGACCAGGCTCGGCAGACTCGTCACCGCGGCCGAGGTGGCGGACGTCGTGGCGTTCCTCGCCTCGCCACGCAGTGTCGCCATCACCGGGGACGCGGTCGCCGCGGGCGGCGGCCAACCCGGCGTCACGTACTACTAGCCCACGTCGGGTGATCACCGGACGTGCCGACGATCACCCGTCCGCGCCGACACATTCCCTTGCCGCGCGGCGATGACCGGGTATGGACGCGATGAACGATCCCCGTGCGGGCACTCCCCGCCTCCCCCAGCCGCGTCCGGCCTCCGAGCCACTGACATCGGAGGCCGTGCTGGCGGACGACCGCCTCATCGACGACGTCCGCAGCGGCCGCCGCGGCGTGGACGACCCGGACCCGCTGGTCCGGCTGCTGTCCGCGTGGCGCTCGGCCCGACGCCGGCACCGTCGGCGGCCCCGGGTCGGCATCCTGCAGTGCGGGCGCCGGGTCTAGCTAGGAGGCGCGCAGCCGGTCGAGGCGGCGGGTGGTGGGCCAGCGGACGTCCGTGGCCCAGCCCGCGCGCTCGAACAGCCAGATCACCCGCGCCGAGATGTCGATCTGTCCCTTGAGGACGCCGTGCCGGGCGCAGGTCGGGTCGGCGTGGTGGAGGTTGTGCCAGCTCTCCCCCATCGACAGGACCGCCAGCGGCCAGAAGTTGCGGCTGCGGTCCCGCGAGCGGAACGGCCGGGCGCCGACCATGTGGCAGATCGAGTTGATCGACCAGGTCACGTGGTGGCAGACGGCCATCCGCACCAGCCCGCCCCAGAAGAAGCCGGTCAGCACACCCGCCCAGGACCAGGTGAGCAGGCCGCCCAGGGCCGCGGGCAGCACCAGGCTCGCGGTCACCCAGAGCCCGAACAGCCCGCTGACCCGGCGCAGCACCCGGTCGGCCAGCAGGTCCGGGATGAACCGCTCCCAGTTCGTCTTGTCCCGGTCGAAGATCCAGCCGATGTGCGACCAGAAGAACCCGCGCGCGACGGCCCACGGGGTGTCCCCGTAGCGCCACGGGGAGTGCGGGTCCCCGTCCTTGTCCGAGTAGGCGTGGTGGCGGCGGTGGTCGGCGACCCACGCCATCATCGAGCCCTGGATGGCCATCGAGCCC
This sequence comes from Pseudonocardia xishanensis, assembly GCF_039541715.1. Taxonomy (NCBI): domain Bacteria; kingdom Bacillati; phylum Actinomycetota; class Actinomycetes; order Pseudonocardiales; family Pseudonocardiaceae; genus Pseudonocardia; species Pseudonocardia xishanensis. Next base: position 222,638 of record NZ_BAABGT010000075.1, on the reverse strand, counting down.
GTGATCGCCAGGGCCACCCGGAGCCAGCGCTGCGCCTTGAACGAGCGGTGCGTGAAGTGCCGGTGGTAGCCGACCGTCACGCCGAGGATCCCGACCACGTAGAACACTGCGGCGATCGCCAGGTCCCACCAGCCCAGGCCCCAGCCCCACACGACGGGGACGGTGGCCAGCAACGCCAGCATCGGGATCAGCACGAAGGACCACACCAGGCCCTGCTGCCAGCCGCTGCGGCGTTCACCCAGGACCGGTGGGGTCCCGGGCGCGGGGTCTGTGGAGAAGGGCACGTCGGGGGCCTCGACGCTCAACTGTCACCTCGGAGATCGCTGGGACTACTCGCTGACGAGCGTAAGGGGCACCGTGAGGTACCCAGAAGTGCGCCGCGGCACTCCTCACGTCCGCGACGGCCCCCGGTCACCGTCGCGCCACGTCGAGCACGTCCGCCTCGGCCGCCTCGTGCGGGGCTGTCGCACCCGCCGGGAGCTCGGTGCCCTCGGTACCCTCGGCGGCCCGCAGCGCGGCCCGGGTGCGCGCCGCGCCCTCGGCGTCCGCGGCCAGCGGCAGCCCGACGAACTCCGCCACGCCGATCTCCCGTAGCTCGGCCAGCCGCCCGGCGACCTCGGCCTCGTCGCCGACGATCGCGGCGTCCGCGGGCCCGGCGTAGCCCTCGCGGTCCAGCATGGCGCGGTAGCTGGGCAGCCTGCCGTAGATGGCGAACCGGCGGGCGGCGAGCGTGCGGGCGGCGTCGACGTCGTCCGTGACGGCCACCGGCAGGGAGGCGACGACGCGGGCGGTCCGGCCCACCTCTGCGGCCGCGGCCGTGAGCGTGGGCAGCACGTGCTCGCGCAGGGTGCGGGGCCCGGTCATCCAGGTCACGGTGCCCGCGGTCCGGCGGCCCGCCAGGCGCAGCAGCTGCGGGCCGAGCGCGGCGAGGTAGACCTCCGGCGCCGGGGCGCCGGGGATCCGCAGCCGCCCGCGGGTCGTCAGCAGCTCACCCGTGGCGTCCGCCTGGTCGCCCGCCAGCAGCGGGAGCAGGCCGTCGAGGTACTCGCCCATCCGGCGCACCGGCCGGTCCCACGAGATCCCCCACTGCCCCTCGGTGACCGCGCGGTGGCTGAGCCCGAGGCCGAGCGTCAGGCGCCCGGAGCCGATCAGGTTCGTGGTGAGCGCCCGCTGGGCCAGCGACATCGGGTGCTGCGCCTGGATCGGCACGACGCCGGTGCCCACCTCGATGTCCGGGACCTCGCGCAGGGCGACGGCCAACACCGTGAGCAGGTCCGGCTCCTGGGGCATCTGGGCCGCCCACATGCGCCGGAAGCCCTCCGCCCGCATCCGCTCGAGCTCCGCCACGAAGGCGTCGACCGGCGAGGCGCCCGCCCCGTCGCCCAGGAATCCGAAGACGCTGATCCGCATGGGACCAGCATCGCAAACTAGCGGACGGCGGCGAGGAACCCCTCGACGTCCGCATGGACCGTGAAGTGCTGTTCGAGACCGAGCAGCGTGACGACCCGCCGCACCGCGGGATGGCCGTCCACGCCCGCGAGGTGCACCCGCCCGCCGGTGCGGGTGTAGGCGCCGAGCAGCGCGCTCACCCCGACCGATCCCAGGTGTGTGACCCTCGACAGGTCCACCACGACGGCGCGGGCGCCGAACGTGGCGGCGTGCAGCGCGTCGTGCAGCATCGGGGCGGTCTCGGCGTCCAGCTCCCCCGCGACCCGCAGGGCGACCGTCCCCCGTTCGAGCGTGTCACTCTCCGCAGCGAACACCGACCGTTCCCTCGACCGAGTCAGCGTGTCCTCCCCTCCCCGTCCGCCCGGGAAGACACCCTGCGCCGAAGGAGAGGGTGGGTCAACCGGCACGAGGGTGACAGCGGGTGTCCCGATCGCCACGTTCACGCCGGACGATCGTCGGGTACCCCGGTAGTCTGACCGGGTGCCGAAGGTGCTCGGGGGGTCGCTGGCCGCCCACCGCGACGAGGTGCGCACCCGTGTCTTCGACGCCCTGCGCGAACAGCTCTACGAGCGCGGCTTCGACTCCGTGACGTTGTCGGGGGTGGCCGCCGCCGCGGGCGTCGGGCGGTCGTCGATCTACAACCACTTCCCGGACCGGCAGGCGCTGCTCGTCGCGTTCGTGGAGCACGAGGCGGCGCGCTACGTCGCCGACCTGGAGGCCGCGCTGGCCGCCGCCGGGTCCCCCACCGAGGCGCTGGCCGTGTTCGTGCGGCTGCAGCTGCGGCGGCTCGCGGAGTTCCACCTGCCGCCCGGGCAGGCGCTCGCGCAGACCCTGGACCCCTCGGCGTACCGCCGGATCGCCGCGCACGCGGACCCGATCTCCACCCGGCTGCGCGCGATCGTCTCCGACGGCATCGCCGCCGGTGAGATGGCCGCGCGGGACCCCGAGGTACTGGTCGCGATGATCGCGGCAGCGCTCGGCGCCCGGCAGATCGTGGACGTCGCGGAGCACGAGCTGGACGCCTCGGTGGAGGCCGCGGAGCGCATCGTCCTGGCGATGGTGCGTCCGAGTTAGGCTAGCCTTGCCCGGCAGCGTGCTCTAGGCTCTATCTGACACGTCGTCAGAAAGAGGGGGTCGCGGTGGCTCTGTCCAGTGCACTGCGGGAGGCCACCATGGCCGTCCACGAGCGCGCGCACCACTCGACCTACATGGCGGCCCTGCTGGACGGACGGCTCCCGCTCGAGGCCTACACGCTCCTCGCCGAGCAGTACCTGGGCGTCTACGGGGCGCTGGAGGCGAAGGCCACCGAGCTCGCGGACCATCCCGCCGCCGGGCCCTTCGTGATCGACGAGCTGCGCCGGATGCCTGCCCTCGTCGCGGACGTCGAGGCACTCGGCGGGTCGGTCAGCGCGCCCCGGCTGCTACCGGAGACCGAGGTCTACGTGGAGCGGCTGCGCGCCGCGGACGCGCCGCGGTTCGTCGCCCACCACTACACGCGCTACCTCGGCGACCTGGCCGGCGGCCAGATCATCGGCACGCTGCTCGCGAGAACCTACGGCGTCACCGGTGCGGGCGCGTTGTTCTACGACTTCTCCGCTCTCGGCAGCCCCTCGAGGTTCCGGGCGCGCTACCGGGCGCTGCTCGACTCCGCGCCGTGGGACGAGATCGAGCAGCGCCGGGTGTGCGACGAGGCCGTGCGCGCCTTCGAGCTCAACATCGCCCTGCTGGACGGCATGGCCGCGACCACCCGGGCCGCCGCCTGACCCCCTGGTCCAGACTGCACCGGTGCGTGTGACCCTGCTGGCCCACGGACCCACCTCGGCGGTGCGCCGAGCCGGGTTCCCGTCGGACGAGCCGCTGGACGCCGACCTCGTCCCGCCGACGCTGCCCCGCTACGACGAGGTGCGCTGCGCCCCGTCGGCCCGGTGCAGGCAGACGGCGGCGGCGCTGGACCTGCCCGCGGCGGACGATCCCGCGCTCGCCGGGCTGGACCACGGGAGCTGGGCGGGCCGCACGCTGGACGACGTCGCGGCCACCGACCCGGACGGGCTGACCCGCTGGCTCACCGACCCCGACGCGACCCCGCACGGGGGTGAGTCGATGGCGGAGTTCGTGTCCCGGATCGGCGGCTGGCTGCGCGGTCTGCCCGTCCGCCCCCGGGGCATCCTCGCGGTGGTCGACCCGGCCGTGGTGCGGGCCGGGATCGCCCACGCCCTCGGTGCCCCGGCCACGGCGGTGTGGCGGGTGGACGTCGACCCGCTGTCGGTCGCGGTGCTGGTGGGCGAGGCGGGCCGCTGGAACCTGCGGTCCCTGCGGACCGGCACCTCCCGCGGCAACGGCGCCCCGCCCTGAGCCCCGTCCCCAGCCCTGTCCCGCGTTCCGGTGATGAACCAGGACCTCATGCCTCGGTCACGAGGTGGGGCCCCTCCGCATTCCTTGCGGACCGTCCGGTCGAGGATGCCCAGGGTCGCGCGCAGCGAGGGCTCGGAGATGATCGGGAAGATCCCCTCGGCCCGCCACTCCGGGTGGATGTCCGACCAGTCGTAGTACTGCGTGACCAGCGTGCCCTCCGCGGCGGGCTCCAGCCGGTAGCCGTAGACGTGGCCGATCTGCGGGCGGCCGTGATGGTGCGGGACACCTCGATGCGCTCGCTCATGTGAGCGGACCCTGCCACCGCCGCGGTCACCCCGCCCCCCGACCGTACTTGTGGGCGAGGCGGGCGCCCAGCTCCGCGAGCGCCGTGCGGACCCGCGGTGGACCCTCGACCTCGACGTGGTCGGCCCAGCCCGCCAGCTGTTCGGCCAGTGCCTGGTCGGACTGGGCCGTGATGCGCAGCCGGGTCCCGTCCTCCTCGCCGACCTCGCCGACCTCGCCGACCTCGCAGTGTCGGCCGAAGTGGCTGCGCAGCACCGGGACCAGGCGCGCGGGGCAGGTCACCGTCGCGGCCGCGGCGGAGCGGTGCCGCTCCATCGCTTCGACGGTCTCCCGCCACGCCCGCGCGAGGGAGAGCTCGGCCGGGCGCTCGGCCGCCAGGTCCGTCCGCTCGACGTCCGTGGCCCGGTCCACGCGGAACGTGCGCCTGCCGTCCGGTGTCCCGGCGATGAGGTACCAGGTCTCGGCCTTGTCCACGAGCCCCCACGGGTCCACGAGCCGGTCCCGCCCGCCGTAGCCGAACCGGACCTTGCGCCGCCGCACCACGGCCTCGGCCAGCAGGTCCACCGCCGGATCCCGGGCCGTCCCCCGCGAGCCCCACGGCGCCGGGTCGACGAGCACGGCGTCCGCCGCGGCCGCCGCCTCCGCCCGGAAGGTCTCGGGCAGCGCTCCGACGAGCTTGCGCAGCGCCGACCGCAGCTCAGCGCCGTCCCCGGCGCCCGGGCCCGCCAGCAGGAACAGGGCGCGGGCCTCCCCCGCCGTCAGGCCGGTGAGGTCGGTGCGCGCGCCGCCCACGAGCGACCAGCCCCCGCCCTTGCCGGGCTGCGGGTACACGGGGACGCCCGCGGCGGACAGCGCCTCCAGGTCCCGGCGGGCGGTCGCCACCGAGACCTCCAGCTCGGCCGCGACCTGCCCGGCGGTCACGCGGCCGCGGGCCTGCATCAGCACCAGGATCGCGACGAGTCGGTCGGCACGCATGCCCCGATCCTCGCAGCAGAAGTGCGCAGAGGATGAGCACTTACCTTCGCCATGCTGTCCGGGACACCGACGAGAGGGACCGACATGCTCCGCGCGATGGCCACGAACAACTTCTTCGCCGCCGACCTCGACGCCGCCCGCGACTGGTACACGCGGCTGTTCGGGACAGAGCCCTACTTCGTCCGCGAGGGCGGGTACCTGGAGTGGCGACTCGGGCCCCGTCAGGACGAGTTCGGGATCGTGCAGGCGGCCTGGGCGCCGCACCCGGTCGGCACGCCGGCGGGCTCGATCCTGTTCTGGGCCGTCGAGGACGTCGCCGCCGCGCTGAAGGCGCTGGTCGAGCTGGGTGCGACCCAGCATATCCCGGTCACCGAGCGCGGCCCGGGCTTCGTCACGGCCGCCGTGGTGGACCCGTTCGGGAACGTGCTCGGGATCATGGAGAACGTGCACGTCGAGCGGGACCTCGCGGGGAGGGGCGCGGGCCGGCAGGGTTGATCGCATGCCCCGACGCTCCCCGGTCCCCCCGCCCGGCACCGACCTCCCGCACGTGGTCGTGATCGGGGCGGGGTTCGCGGGCCACACCGCGGCGAAGGGGCTCCTGCGCAGGCTCCGCGGCCGCGCCCGGATCACCGTGATCGACCAGCTCGACCACTTCCTGTACCTGCCGCTGCTGCCCGAGGTCGCCGTCGGGACCCTCGAGGCGCGGCGGATCGCGGTGCCGCTCGCGCGGACCCTCGGGGGCGCGGAGATCGTGCTCGGCGAGGTCTCGGCGGTGGACATCGACACCCGCACGGTCACCTGGCGGAACCCGGAGGGCGGCACCGGCTCCACGACCTACGACCGGCTCGTGCTGTCCGTCGGGAGCGTGAACAAGCTGCTCCCGGTGCCCGGGGTGGCCGAGCACGCGCACGGCTTCCGCGGCCTGCCCGAGGCGATCTACCTGCGCGACCACCTGATCCGGCAGATCGAGCTGGCCGCCACGGCCACCGATCCGGCGGAGCGGGCGGCCCGCTGCACCTTCGTCACGGTGGGCGCGGGGTACACCGGCACCGAGCTCGCGGCGCAGGCGGCGACCTTCACCGCCGACCTCGCCGCCCGCTACCCCTCGCTGCGGGACACCCCCGTGCGCTGGCTGCTGCTCGACCTCGCCGACCGAGTGCTGCCCGAGCTGGACCCGCGGCTGTCCCGCACCGCCGACCGGGTGCTGCGCGAACGCGGCGTCGAGGTGCGCACGAAGCAGTCCGTGAAGGAGGCACGCGAGGACGACGTCCTGCTCACCACCGGCGAGGAGATCGCCACGCACACCCTGGCCTGGTGCGTCGGGGTCCGGCCGGACCCGCTCGTCGACATGGTGGGGCTGGCCACCGACCACGGCAGGCTCGTCGTGCGGACGGACCTGAGCGTGCCCGGCCACCCCGAGATCGTCGCCTGCGGGGACGCCGCCGCCGTCCCGGACGTGACCCGGCCAGGCTCCCCCACCGCCATGACCGCCCAGCACGCCACCCGGCAGGGTGCGCTCGCCGCCCGGAACATCGCGGCCGCGCTGGGCGTGGGCACGCCGCGCGAGTACGAGCACCACGACCTCGGGTTCGTGGTGGAGCTGGGCGGTACGGACGCCGCCGCGAACCCCCTCGGGATCCCGCTCTCCGGGCTCGCCGCCACCGCCGTGACCAGGGGCTATCACCTGATCTCGATGCCGGGCAACCGGATCCGCGTCGCCGTCGACTGGTTGCTGGACGCGATCCTGCCGCGCACGGGCGTGCAGCTGGGCACCATCCGGGGTGTCCACGTGCCCCTGGAGACTGCTCCGTGATTGTCCCGTGACTGCTCCGTGACCGCTCCGTGACGCCCTGCGTCCGGGCCGGTTCGGGGGAATCCTGGGGGTACCGCACCGGGAGGAGCCGCTCGTGTACAGCTCGACCGTCCTCGCCCTCAGCCGCCGCCCCCTCGTCCGCAGGCTGGTGACGGCCTCCGCCACCCGCGGCGTCGTCGACCGCTTCGTCGCGGGCTCCACCCTGGACGACGCCCTCGCCGTCACCGCCGACCTGGTGGCCGACGGCAGGCTGGTCACCCTCGACCATCTCGGCGAGCACACCACCGACGCCGCGCAGGCCGCCGCGAACCGGGACGCCTACATCGCACTGCTGGACCGGCTCGGGCCGCTCGGCGAGTACGCCGAGGTGTCGGTGAAGCTCTCCGCACTGGGCGCCGCGCTACCCCGATCCACCGCGCCGGGCACGCTCGCCCTCGACAACGCCGCCGCGATCTGCGCGGCCGCCGCCCGCGCGGGCACCACGGTGACGGTGGACATGGAGGACAGCGCCACCGTGGACGCGACGCTGGAGATCGTCGGGAAGCTGCGGGTCGACCACCCGTCGGTGGGGGCGGTGCTGCAGTCCGCGCTGCGCCGCACCGAGGCGGACTGTCGTGATCTCGCGGGCGGTCGGGTCCGACTGGTCAAGGGCGCCTACGCCGAGCCGCCGTCGGTCGCCTACCGGTCCCGGTCCGAGGTGGACGCGTCCTACGAGCGCTGTCTGGACGTCCTGCTCGCCGGGGACGGCTACCCCATGATCGGCACGCACGACCCGCGGATGATCGACCGCGGGCTCGCCGCCGGACGCCCGGCGGGGACCTTCGAGTTCCAGATGCTCTACGGCGTCCGGGCCGACGAGCAGCGCAGGCTCGCCGCGGCCGGACACCGGATGCGCGTCTACGTCCCCTACGGCGCCGACTGGTACGGCTACTTCGCCCGCCGGCTCGCCGAGCGCCCCGCCAACCTCGGCTTCCTGCTCCGTTCCCTGGTGATGAGGAGTTCCTGATGGATGCGGTGACCACCGTCCCCGAGCCGGCGAACGAGCCGGTGCACACCTACGCCCCCGGGTCCGCCGAGCGGGCCTCGCTGGAGGCGGCCGTCGCCGCGGTCCGCGGCTCCTCACCCGAGCTGCCCTGCACGATCGGCGGGGTCCGCCGGATGGCCGCGGGCAAGCGGTTCGAGGTCCGCGAGCCGCACCGGCACTCGTCGGTCATCGGGGTGTCGGCCAACGCCACCGACGCCGACGTCGCGGACGCCGTCACGGCCGCGACGCAGGCCGCCCGCGGCTGGGCCGAGCTGCCGTTCGACGAGCGCGCCGCCGTGTTCCTGCGCGCCGCGGACCTGCTCGCCGGGCCCTGGCGGGACCGGATCAACGCCACCACCATGCTCGGCCAGTCCAAGTCGGTCCAGCAGGCCGAGATCGACGCGGCCTGCGAGCTGATCGACTTCCTGCGGTTCAACGTCCACTACGCCCGCCGCGTCCTCGCCGAGCAGCCGCGCAGCGTCCCCGGCGAGTGGAACCGGATGGACTGGCGCCCGCTGGACGGGTTCGTCGTGGCGATCACCCCGTTCAACTTCACCGCCATCGCGGGGAACCTGCCCACCGCGCCCGCGCTGATGGGGAACACGGTCGTCTGGAAGCCCACGCCGACCCAGCAGCTCGCGGCGCAGGTCACGATGGAGGTCCTCGAGGCCGCAGGCTTGCCGCCGGGCGTCGTCAACCTGGTCACCGGGGACGGGCTGGCCGTCTCCCGGGTCGCACTCACCGACCCCGACTTCGCAGGCCTGCACTTCACCGGCTCCACCGCGACCTTCAAGACCCTCTGGCGCACCGTCGCCGAGAACCTGGACCGCTACCGCGCCTACCCGCGGATCGTCGGCGAGACCGGGGGGAAGGACTTCGTGGTGGTGCACGAGTCCGCCGACCCCGCGCCGCTGACGACCGCGCTGGTCCGCGGGGCCTTCGAGTACCAGGGCCAGAAGTGCTCGGCCGCCTCCCGCGCCTACGTCCCCCGCGCGCTCTGGCCCGCGCTGCGAGACGAGCTCGCCGCCGCCACCGCGGCCCTGACCTACGGCGACGTCGCCGACCTGCGGAACTTCGGCGGTGCGCTGATCGACTCCCGGGCGCACGCCCGGGTCACCCGCGCGCTGGACCGCGCGAAGAACACCGCGTCGCTGGAGGTCCTCACCGGTGGCGGCACCTCCGCGGACGACGGCTGGTTCGTCGAGCCGACCGTCCTCGTCGGCACCGACCCGGCGGACGAGGTCTTCACGACGGAGTACTTCGGCCCGGTCCTGGCCGTCCACGTCTACGACGGGTCCTGGGAGGACACCCTGCGGCTCGTCGACGGCACCAGCCCCTACGCCCTGACCGGCGCGGTCTTCGCCACCGACCGCACCGCGATCGAGGCGGCGCACCGCGAGCTGCGCCACGCCGCGGGCAACTTCTACGTCAACGACCGCCCCACCGGCTCGATCGTCTCCCGCCAGCCCTTCGGCGGCTCCCGCGCCTCGGGCACCAACGACAAGGCGGGCTCGATCCTCAACGTCCAACGCTGGACCAGCCCGAGAGCGATCAAGGAGACCCTGGTCCCACCCCTCGACCACACCTATCCCCACATGGCCTGACCGTCCGACCCGGGCGGCGGGAGCGGGGGACTCGCGGACCGCTCTCCGCGAGTCCCCCACTCTCGACACGCGTGTCCGACACCCGGGCGCCCGTGTCGAGCCCCTGCTCTCCCACCGACGCTAGCCCAGTGACCTCGCGAAGCCGGTCACGTCCCGCACCGCCTCGGCGTAAACGTCCGGCATGGCCGTCCGGAACAGGAGCTCGCCGACGTGGCAGAGGCCGAGGTTGACCTTGCCGATCGACGGCACGCCCGCCGCGAGCAGCAGCCGGTGGTAGGCCAGGCCCTCGTCCCGCAGGGGGTCCAGCTCGTTGGCCGAGATCACGTGCGGCGGGAGGCCGGTGACGTCCGGCACGCCGGCGCGGGCGGGCCAGCACGTCGGGTCGGCGGCGTGGCGGCCCTCGGGGTCGTAGACCTCCGCGAGCAGGGGGAACAGCGCCCGGTCCAGCCAGTACTTGTCGTTCTCCCAGAGCGAGTGCAGCTCGGCGGGCGGCTTCTCCCACTCGCCCAGGATGTACGGGCACTGGGCGTACACGCCCGCGATCTCCTCCACCCAGCCCTCGCGGCGGGCCTTGATCGGCAGCGCGAGCGCCAGGTTGGCGCCACCGGAGTCCCCGGTGACCACGACGTGCGTCCCGCCCAGCTCCGCCAGGTGGGCGTGGACCCAGCGCAGCGCGAGGGCGCAGTCGTCCAGCCCGGCCGGGAACGGGTGGGGGCCGCGGCTGCCGCCGCCGTTGCGGTACTCCACCCCGACGACGACGGTGCCGGCCGCCGCGAGCTCGTCGCGCCAGTGCGCGTAGAGCGGCCCCTCGGCGGACAGCATGACCATCCCGCCGCCGTGCACCTGGTAGATCAGCGGGAGCGGGCCGTCGACCCCGTCGGGCCGGTGGACGTGCAGGGTGATCTCGTGCCCGCCGTCGCCGGTGATCGTCCGCACCTCGCGGCGGACCCCCTCGACCGGCGCCCACCCGTCGGACAGGACGGTGAACAGCCCCTCGAACCCGACCTCGGTCGCCGCCACGAACTCCAGCAACGCCTCCCGGCCCGCGTCACGCCTCAGCGGCGCGGGCGCGGGGTGGTCCAGCGCCCCCAACGCCCCGAACACGGCGACCATGCGCGGATCGGCACGGGGGTCCGTGCCGAGCGTCCGGGCGGGGTCACCGATCCTGCCTGCGGGAACGTGCGGGGCGGTCGTGGTCATGCGGTGCCTCCTCGTCGAGAGCGTGATGCAACCGAATCAGCAGGAGCATGACCGGGGTCACACCCCGCGGTCAACGCCGACCTGCCCCTTCCGCGAGGGCCGCAAGGCGCCGCCAAGGCCCCGCCAAGCCGGGCACGACACGGTGCGGTCCCCGACCCAGGAGGACCCCCGTGACCACCCTGCCCAGCCCCGTCTCCCCGCTCGACGACCTCGCGGGCGCGCTGCGCGGCAGGCTGCTGCGCCCCGGCGACGCCGGGTACGCCGAGCTCGCCGCACCCTGGAACGTCGCGTTCCGGGACCCCGGGCCGGTCGCCGTCGTCGAGGCGCTCGACGCCGCGGACGTCGCCGCCGCGGTCCGCTGTGCCACCGCGCACGGTCTCCAGGTCGCCGTGCAGGCCACCGGGCACGGCGCGACCGGCACCGCGCCCGGCACGATCCTGGTCCACACCGGACGGATGACCGAGCTCGCGATCACCGACGGCCTGGTCCGCGCGGGCGCAGGCGTCCGCTGGACCGACGTCCTCGCCGCGACCCCCGACGGGCTCGCCGGACTGACCGGCTCCGCCCCGGGCGTCGGCGTCGTCGGCTACCTGACCGGCGGCGGCCACGGCCCGCTCGTGCGGACCTTCGGGGTGGCCTCCGACCAGGTGACGGCGTTCGAGGTGGTGACCGGGGACGGCGCCGTCCGGCGGGCCACCGCGACCGACAACCCGGCCCTGTTCTGGGGCCTGCGGGGCGGGAAGGGGGCGCTCGGGATCGTCACCGCGGTCGAGTTCGCGCTGGTCGGGCTGCCGTCGCTGCTCGCGGGATGCCTGTGGTTCGACGGCGCGGCGGCGGCGTCGGTCCTGCACCGCTGGCGGGAGTGGACCGCCACCCTGCCCGAGCAGGCGACCAGCTCCGTCGCGGTCGTCCGGCTGCCTCCGGAGGCCGGGCCGCTGGGCGGACGGGTCTCCGTCGCCGTCCGGTACGCCTGGGTGGGGGATCCCGACGCCGGGCGGCGCGCGCTCGACGAGGCCGGGTTCCCGGTCCCGGTGCTCGGCGGCGTCGGCCCGCTGCCGTACGCGCAGATCGGGTCGGTGCACGCCGATCCCGTCGACCCGATGCCGGTGCACGAGGTGAGCACGCTGCTCGCCGCGCTGCCCGCCGAGGCGGTCGACGCGGTGCTCGCCGCCGCCGGACCGGCCGCGGAGTGCCCGCAGATCGTCGTCGAGATCCGCCAGCTCGGCGGGGCCGCGGCCCGGCCCGGCGAGGCGAGCGCCGTCGGACACCGGGACGCCGCCTACTGCCTGTCCGCCATCGGGATCGCCGCCCCGCCCACCCGTCCGCACGGCCGGGCGCTGCTGGCCGCCGTCGCGCCGTGGTCGACCGGCGGGCGGCTGCCGAACTTCGCCGCGTCCGCCGATCCCGCGGAGGTGGCCCGCGCCTACGACCCCATGACGTTGAGCCGTCTCTCCACTCTGGTCGCGACCTACGACCCGCACGGTGTGATCGCCGCCGCCGCGCCGGTGCGGGCGGCCGTCATGCAGGATCGGTGACGTGTCGATCGAGTACCGACTGCTGGGGTCGCTGGAGGCGGTCCGGGAGGGCGTGCCCGTCGACCTCGGCGGGCCGAAGCAGCGCGCGGTGCTGGCCGTGCTCGCCCTCGACGCGGGGCGCGTCGTCCCCGCGGACGCCATCGTCGAGGCCGTGTGGGAGGCGGGTCGTCCGCCCAGCGTGACGGCGGGCCTGCAGGCCTACGTCTCCAACCTGCGCCGGGTGCTGCGCGAGGGGCAGGCGGCTCCGATCGTGCGGCGCCCGCCCGGCTACGTGCTCGACGTCCCCGCCGACCGTACGGACGTCGCCCGCTTCCGGTCGGGCGCGGGCGCCGCCCGGGCCGCCGTCGGCGCCCGGGACTGGAAGGGCGCGGTGGTCGCCGCGGACGCCGCGCTGGCCCTGTGGCGCGGCCCGCTGCTGCCCGAGCTGGCGGACGCCGAGTGGGTCCGGGTCGCCGCCGCGGAGCTCGACGAGCGGCGGGTCGAGTGCGGGGAGGACCTCGTCACGGGCCTGCTGGGCACCGGGGAGACCGCCCGGGCCGTCGAGCGGGCGCGGGAGCTGCAGGCCGCGCACCCGCTGCGGGAGCGGTCGTGTCGGCTGCACGTCGTCGCGCTGTACCGGGCGGGCCGCACGGGCGAGGCGCTCGACGCCCACCGCGCCCACGTCCGCGCCCTCGCCGACGAGCTCGGCCTCGAGCCCTCCCCCGCGCTGCGGGCGCTGCAGACGGCGGTGCTGAACCAGGACCCGGAGCTCGCCGACTGGCCGGGCGCCCCCGGCGACGCGGCCACGCCGGTGGCGGCGGCGCCGACGTCGGACCTGGTGGGCCGGGTCCGCGAGCTCGCCACGCTCCGCGCCGCGCTCGGCGCGGGCGGCTGGCTGGTGCTCACCGGCCCCGCGGGGATCGGCAAGACCCGGCTGGCCGAGGAGGTCGCGGCCGACGCGGTGCGCGTCGCCTGCCCGGACGACGACGGCGTCCCGCCCTGGTGGCCCGTCCGCAGGCTCGTGCGGGCCCTCGGCGCCGATCCCGCGGAGGTCCTCAGCCCGCCGCCCGGCGTCGAGGCGGACGACGCCCGCTACGCCGTGTACGAGCAGGTCGAGGCGCTGCTCGCCTGCCGGGTCGTGCTGGTGGACGACGTGCAGTGGGCCGATCCCGCGAGCCTCGGGCTGTTCACCCACCTCGCCGCCGGGTCCGCGATCCTGGTGCTGACCGTGCGGGACGGCGTCGGGGGGCCGGACCTCGACCGGCTGCTCACCGCCGCGGCCCGCAGGCCGGGCACCCGCCAGCTCGCGCTGCCGCCGCTGGGGGCCGTCGAGGTCGCGGAGCTCGCGTCCCGGATCGGCGGCGAGCCCCTCGGCGAGGCGGAGGCCCGCGAGCTGACCGACCGCACCGGGGGCAACCCGTTCTTCGTCGGCGAGTACGCGCGGCTGCCCCGCGAGGAGCGGCTCGCGGGCGAGGTCCCGGTGGCCGTGCGGACCGTGCTCGGGCGCAGGCTCGGCGGGCTCGATCCCGCGGTGCTGCAGGTGGTCCGGGCCGCGGCGGTGTTGGGCGACCCGCTGGACGTCGAGCTGCTCCGCGCGGTCACCCGGCTCGACCGGGCCGAGCTCGAGGACCTGCTGGACGAGGCCGCGGACGAGCGGATCATCGTGGCCCGGGACGGCGAGCCGCTGGTCGGTTCCGCACGCTCCGCCTCGGTCTACCAGTTCGCCCACGGGCTGCTGCGGGAGGAGCTCGTCGCCGGGATGTCGGACGTCCGGCGACGCCGGGTGCACGCGAGTGCGGCGGAGGCGCTGGCGGGCGGGTCCCGGCTGTCCCAGCGCGCCGCGCACCTCGTGGCGGCGCTGCCGCTGGTGGACGCCGCGGAGGCCCTCGCGGCCTGCCGCGCCGCCGCCGAGGACGCCGACTCCCGGTGGGACGCGGACTCCGCGGCGCGCTGGTGGGGTGCGGCGCTGGAGGTGTTCGCGCAGCTCGGCGGGTCGGACGCCGCGCGGGACGAGCTGTTGGTCGCCCGGCTCAACGCGCTGGCGAGGGCCGGCCGGGGCCAGACGGTGCTCGACGTCGTCGACGCCGCCCTGCTGGACGCCGTCCGCGCCGGTCGCACCCGTTCCGCCGGACTGCTGGCGGGCACCCTCCTGCGGACCGCGGGTGCGTGGCCCTGGCCGACCTACGGCGAGGATGCGGGTCCGCTGGTGGCCCGGCTCGCCGGCGTCGAGCGGCTGGTGGCGGCGGACCCGCCCGCGCACGCGCGGGTGCTGGCGGCACTCGCGATCGGGAGCTGCTACGACCTCGACGAGTCCGTGCCGGACGTGCTGTCCGCCCGCGCGATCGAGGTGGCCGAGCGGTCCGGGGACCCCGAGGCGCTGTCCGACGCCCTGCTCGGCCGCGCGCTCACCTACTCCGGCGTGGCGGGCCGGGCGGCGGAGTCGCTCAGGCTGCTGGAACGGCAGGCGGAGCTGCGGGCGGGGCCGCCCGCGGACACCGTCGTGCGGCAGGGCCTGCTGGCCATGGCCCGGCTGACGCTCGGGGACGCCGCGGCGGCCGGGGCGCACGTCCGCGAGGGGATCGCGGACGCGGACGTGCTCCGCCTGCCCGTCGAGCGCGCCCAGCTGCGGTGGGCGGACGCCATGCTGACGCACTGGCAGGGCGATCTCGCCGCCGCCGAGGCGCGCTACGAGCACGCGTACGCGCTGCACCGGCGGACCGAGCTCTACCAGTCCGGGGTGTACTCGCTCGCCATGCTGACGCTGCGCTGGGACCAGGGCAGGCTGGACGAGCTCGCGAGCCTGCCGGGCGTGACCACGGCCCCGCCGCCCGCGGCCGACGCGAGTGTCGTCCCGCTGCTCTGCGCGGGCCTGGCCGTGGGTCTCGGCGACCGCCACCTCGCCGCGCAGTGGATCGCCACCGAGCTCGCCCGCCGCGAGCCCACGGGCTGGATCACCCACGGCCGCTACACCGCCCTCGCCCACCTGGTCGCCGACCAGGGCCTGCGCGAGCACGCCGCCGCCGTGCTGGCGGTGCTCACGCCGTGGGCAGGGCTGCTGGGCACGGTCGGGGTGGTGGGTGTGGTCGGCCCGGTCGGCCTCGCCGTCGCCCGGCTGCACCTGCTGCTCGACGACCGGGACGCCGCCCGCCACCACCTCGCGGTCGCGACCGCACTGGCCGAGCGCGCGGGCGGCCTCCCCTCGGTCCTGCGCTGCCGCCTCCTGGCCCTGCAGCTCGACCCCGACCCGGCCGCGGCCCGGACCCTGGCGTCGGAGGCCGCGGACCTGGGCCTCCGAGGTGTCGCCCGGGAGGCCGCGGCCCTGGGGTGAGTCCCGGTCCCCGGCGGCGGAGCGCTACTCCTCGCGGGCCGCCGCGAACTGGGCGGTGTAGAGGCGGTGGTAGGCGCCGTCGGCGCGCAGCAGCTCCTCGTGGGTGCCCTGCTCCACGATCGCCCCCGCCTCCATGACCAGGATCAGGTCGGCGTCCCGGATGGTGGAGAGGCGGTGGGCGATCACGAAGCTGGTGCGGTCGCTGCGCAGGGCGGCCATGGCCCGCTGCACCAGCACCTCGGTGCGGGTGTCCACGGAGGAGGTGGCCTCGTCGAGGATCAGCAGCGACGGATCGGCGAGGAAGGCCCGCGCGATCGTGATCAGCTGCTTCTCCCCCGCGCTGACGCCGGTGCCCTCCTCGTCGATCACCGTGTCGTAGCCGAGCGGCAGGGACCGCACGAACCGGTCCACATAGGTCGCGCGGGCCGCCGCCAGGATCTCCTCCTCCGACGCGCCCGGCCGCCCGTAGGCGATGTTGGCCCGGATCGTGCCGTGGAAGAGCCAGGTGTCCTGCAGGACCATGCCGATGCCCGAGCGCAGGTCGGCGCGGGTCATGGCGGTGGTGTCCACGCCGTCGAGGGTGATCCGGCCGCCGTCCAGCTCGTAGAACCGCATGATCAGGTTGACCAGGGTGGTCTTACCCGCGCCCGTGGGGCCGACGATGGCGACGGTCTGGCCGGGCTCGGCGACCAGCGACAGGTCGTCGATCAGCGGGTGGTCCGGCATGTACCGGAACGACACGTGCTCGAACGCGACTCGGCCGCGGCGCGTGGAGCGCACGACGGGCTGGACCGGGTCGGGGGTCTCGGGCTCCGCGTCGAGCAGGTCGAACACCCGCTCGGCCGAGGCGACCCCGGACTGCAGCAGGTTCGCCATCGACGCCGCCTGGGTCAGCGGCTGGGTGAACTGCCGGGAGTACTGGATGAAGGCCTGGACGTCGCCGAGGCTCATCGTGCCCGACGCCACCCGCAGCCCGCCGATCACCGCGACCAGCACGTAGTTGATGTTCCCGATGAACATCATCGACGGCATGATGATCCCGGACACGAACTGCGCCCGGAAGCTCGCCTGGTAGAGCGCCTCGTTCTTCTCGTCGAACGCGGTCTCGACCTCGTGACGGCGGCCGAACACCCGCACCAGCTCGTGCCCGGTGAACGCCTCCTCGATGTGCCCGTTGAGCACACCGGTGTTGCGCCACTGCGCCACGAACTGCTTCTGCGAGCGCTTGGCGATGGTCTGGGTGACCCACAGCGACACCGGGATCGTCACCAGCGCGACCACCGACAGCAGCGGTGAGATCACGAACATCATGATCAGCACGCCGACGATCGTGAGCAGCGAGGTGAGCAGCTGCGACATCGTCTGCTGCAGGGTCTGCTGGACGTTGTCGATGTCGTTGGTGACCCGGCTGAGCACCTCGCCGCGCTGGCGGGTGTCGAAGTACCGCAGCGGCAGCCGGTTGATCGTCTCCTCGACCTCGCGGCGCAGCTGGAACACGGTGCGCTGGACGATGCCGTTGAGCAGGTAGCCCTGCAGGTACCCGAACACGGAACCGCCGAGGTAGATCGCGATCACGCCGAGCAGCACCAGGCCGAGCGCCCGGAAGTCGATCCCCTGCCCGGGCACGACGCCCTGGGACTCGATCAGCGTGGCGACGGTGTCGTTCCCGGCGGCGCGGGCCGCCTCGATCGCCTGCTGCGCGGTCAGCCCGGCGGGCAGCTGCGCGCCGATGATCCCGGCGAAGATGAGGTCCGTGGCGTGGCCGAGGATCTTCGGCCCGACGACCATCAGCGCCACGCTCACCACGCCGAGCGCGATCACCGCGACGACCCCGACCCGCTCGGGCGCCAGCCGCCGGACCAGCCGCTTCGCCGACGGCCCGAACGACTCGGGCTTCTCGACGGGCTGCCCCGCCCCGGCCCAGGGCGGACCGCCGCCCCGGCGCTGCGCGGCCGCCCCCCGTGCGGCGGAGACGGTGTCCGCGTCCTGCTTGGGCCCCTGCGTGGTGGGCCGCGCCGAGGGTTCGCTCGCCAGCTCGCTCACGCAGCCTCCTCCACGCTCAGCTGGGACTCGACGATCTCGACGTAGGTCGGGCAGTGCTCCAGCAGCTCGTCGTGCGTGCCGGACCCGACGACGGCACCGTCCTCCAGCACGACGATCCGGTCCGCGGCGCGGATCGTGGAGACCCGCTGGGCCACGATCACCACGGTGGACCCGGCCGTGACCGGTCTCAGCGCCGCCCGCAACCGCGCGTCCGTGGTGAGGTCGAGGGCGGAGAACGAGTCGTCGAACAGGTAGATCTCGGGCCGCTTGACCAGGGCGCGGGCGATCGCCAGCCGCTGCCGCTGGCCGCCGGAGACGTTCGTGCCGCCCTGCGAGATCGGCGAGTCGAGACCCTCCGGCATGGCACGCACGAAGTCCGCGGCCTGGGCGATCTCCAGCGCCGCCCACAGGTCGGCGTCCGTGGCGGCGGGGTCGCCGTAGCGCAGGTTGCTCGCGACGGTCCCGGAGAACAGGTAAGGCTTCTGCGGGATCAGCCCGATCCGCCGCCAGAGGTCCTCGGGGTCCAGCTCGCGGACGTCCACGCCGTCCACCAGGACGGCGCCGCCGGTCGCGTCGAACAGCCGGGGGACCATGGAGACCAGGGTGGTCTTGCCCGAGCCGGTGGAGCCGATGATCGCGGTGGTCTCCCCGGGGTGGGCGACGAAGGAGACGTGGCGCAGCACCGGCGAGGCGGCGCCCGGGTAGCTGAAGGTCGTGTCCCGGAACTCCAGCAGGCCGCGGCGCGGCGGGGACTCCCGCGGCACCTCGGGCGGCGCCACCGACGACTCGGTGTCCAGCACCTCGGAGATCCGCTCGGCACACACCGACGCGCGCGGGATCATGATCGCCATGAAGGTGGCCATCATGACCGCCATCAGGATCTGGAGCAGGTAGGCGAGGAACGCGGTGAGCGCGCCGATCTGCATCTCGCCCGCGTCGATGCGCATGGCGCCGAACCACAGCACGGCCACGCTGGACACGTTGAGCACCAGCATGACGATCGGGAAGATCAACGCCTGCAGCCTGCCCGCGGCCGTGGCGACCGCGGTGACGTCGGCGTTCGCCACGCCGAACCGGGCCGTCTCCTCCGGCTCCCTGACGAACGCGCGCACCACCCGGATGCCGGTGATCTGCTCGCGCAGGATCCGGTTCACCGCGTCGATGCGGGTCTGCATGAGCCGGAACTTCGGGACCATCCGGACGATGACCAGCCCGATGCTGATCGCCAGCACCGGCACGGACACCCCGACCAGCCAGGACAGCCCGACGTCCTCCTGCAGCGCCATGATCACGCCGCCGACGCACATGATCGGCGCGGTGACCATCATCGTGGCGCTCATCTGCACGAGCATCTGGACCTGCTGGACGTCGTTCGTACCGCGCGTGATCAGCGAGGGCGCGCCGAAGAGGTTGACCTCGCGCACCGAGAACTCGCCGACCCGGTGGAACAGTGCGCCGCGCAGGTCCCGGCCGAAGCCCATCGCCGTGCGCGAGCCGACGTACACGGCCGCGACGGAGCACACGATCTGCACCAGCGAGACGACCAGCATCCAGCCGCCGGTGGACAGGATGTAGCCCGTGTCCCCCCGCGCGATTCCGCGGTCGATGATCTGCGCGTTCAGGCTCGGCAGGTACAGCGCGGCCATGGTGCCGACCAGCTGCAGCGCGACGATCGCGAGCAGCGGCCGGGAGTACGGGCCGAGGTGGAGACGCAACAGGCGCAACAGCATCCGGACCCCTGTCGCCGATGTGGTGGGACGTCGACTCTAGTCGCCGTCGAGACCGGCCCCCGACCGGCTGCGTGCAGGGCGCAACGGTACCGGGGGGCGCGAGCGTGGCCCACCGAATTCCGGCCGCCCCGCCTACAGCGGCACCCGCCAGCTCAGCCGCGTCCCGCCCTCCGGGCGCCGGTCGACCTCCAGGGCTCCGTGGCACTCCGCGGCCCGGTCGGCGAGGTTGTGCAGGCCGCTGCGGGCCACGCCCTCCGGGATGCCGACGCCGTCGTCCACCACCTCGAGCAGCAGCTCCGCCGGGCCGAGGTCCAGGGTGACCGTGACGGACCCCGCGTGCCCGTGCCGCACCGCGTTGGCCACGGCCTCGCGCGCCACCGCGGCCACGTGGGCCGCGAGCTCGGGCGGCACGACGGTGTCCACCGGGCCCGCGGTGCGCACGGAGGTGCGGACTCCCTCCCCCGCCTCGGTGACGGCGTCGAGCAGCCTGCGCCGCACCCCGTCGCCGCCCTCGGTCTGCAGGTCGAAGATGGAGGTGCGGATCTCGCGGACGGTGCGGTCGAGGTCGTCGACGGCCTGGGAGATGCGCTCGCGGACCCGGGGACCGCCGTCCAGCTTGAGCGAGCTCTGCAGCCGCAGGCCGGTGGCGAACAGCCGCTGGATGACGTGGTCGTGCAGGTCCCTGGCGATCCGGTCGCGGTCGGCGAGCACCACCAGCTGGCGTTGCGCGCGGTTGCGTTCGCCCAGCTCCAGGGCCAGCGCGACCTGCTGGGCGAAGGAGTCCAGCAGGGGGACCTCGTCCGGGCGGAAGGCGGGCGCCCCCGCCCCGCGGAGCCCGACGATCACCCCGATGACCCGCTCCGCCGCCCGCAGCGGCACCGCCACGGTGGGGCCGAACCCGTCCAGCGGCGGATCGAGAGTCGCGGCGAGGACGGCGCTGCGGCTCCCCGCGACCTCGCGCAGCAGCCCGTCGAGCTCGGGGTCCGAGTCCAACCCGATCCGGGCGCCGATGCGGAACCGCCCCTCGGCCTCCGGTCCCAGCGCGACGACCGTGGCGACCGAGCGACTCAGCTCCTGGGTGCGCTGGGCGAGCAGGGCGAGGACGTCCGGCTCGGCGGCGTCGGCGAGGACCGCCGAGCGGACCTCGCCGAGTGCCTCCAGCCAGAGCTGGCGCAGCCGGGTCTGCTCGAACAGGTCCGCGTTCTGCACGGCGATCCCGGCGGCCGCGGCGAGGGCCTGGACCATGACCTCGTCGTCCGCGGTGAACTCGCCGCCGCCGCGCTTCTCGGTGAGGTAGAGGTTGCCGTAGACGGCGTCCCGCACCCGGATCGGGACGCCGAGGAAGCTGTGCATCTCCGGGTGCCCCGGCGGGACGCCGACGGACGCCGCGTGCGACTCCAGGTCCGCCATCCGCAGCGGCTCGGGCTGCACGATGAGCTGCCCGATCAGACCCTTGCCCTCGGGGGGGTGACCCAGCAGCCCGGCGCGGGTGCGCGCGTCCAGCCCGACGTCGATGAAGCGGGCCAGCGACCCGTCCGGCGCGAGCACACCGAGGCCGCCGTAGCGGGCGTCGACGAGGTCGACGGCCGCCTGCACGATCCGCTCCAGCGTGGTCTCCAGCTCGATGCCGGAGGCGACGGCGAGCACCGCGTCGAGCAGGCCCTGGACCCGGTCGCGCGCCTGCCGCATCTCACCCAGCCGCTCCTGGACCTCGTCCAGCAGCTGGTCCAGGCGCAGGCCGGACAGCATCGCCCCCGGCCCCTCGTCCTGCACCATCCGGCCACCGTCGCACGCGGGGTCGGTGGTCACAAGCGGCTGCTCGGGCCCGTCGTCCGGCTCCCCCGACGACACCGCGGATGACGACACCGCGGATGACGACACCGCGGATGACGACACCGCGGATTGCCGACGACGACCGGGCGGGACACGATGCGGACGTGACCACCGGCATCCCCCTCGACCTGTCCGCCCGCGCCGCCTCCGCAGGCGGGTCCGCGCGGCTCGGCGGCTACCTCGCCGTCCCCGACGGGCCCGGCCCGTGGCCCGGCATGGTGCTGGTGCACGAGGCCTTCGGACTGGACGCCGAGATGCGCGGCCATGCGGACCGGCTCGCCCGGATGGGCTTCCTGACCCTCGCCCCCGACCTCTATAGCGCGGGCGGGGCGCGGCGCTGCCTGGTGAGCACCTTCCGCGCGCTGTTCTCGGGTCGCGGAAGGGCGTTCGCGGACATCGAGGCCGCCCGCGCGGAGCTGGCCGAGCGTCCGGACTGCACGGGCCGGATCGGCGTGATCGGGTTCTGCATGGGCGGCGGGTTCGCACTGCTCACGGCCGCCCGCGGCTTCGACGCCTCGTCCGTCAACTACGGACAGCTCCCGCGCGACCTCGACGCCACGCTCGCGGGCGCCTGCCCGATCGTCGCGAGCTACGGCGGGCGGGACGTGTCGCTGCGAGGTGCGGCCGGGACGCTGGAGGCGGCGCTGACCAGGGCGAACGTGCCCCACGACGTCGTCGAGTACCCGACCGCGAGCCACGCCTTCCTCAACGAGACCGACAACGCCCCGCCCCTCATGCGCCCCCTCGTGCGGATCGCCGGCTTCGGCCCCGCCCCGGAAGCCGCGGCCGACGCGTGGCACCGCATCGAGCACTTCCTGACAACCCACCTCACCTGACCTCGGAGCCACCCCACACCAGACCACCCACCCGAGAACCCGCGAGTCCACCACCCCGGCCGACCAGTCGGACCCCAGCGCCCGCGAGTTCGACACCACAGCCCGCGAGTCCGGGGTCAGGCGGCGGCGAAGCTGCGCTTGGAGAGTCCCCACCAGAAGCCGTCGATCGTCGAGGTGCGGGGGGTCTCGGGATTCGTGCTCGCGCCCAGGGTGACGAAGAGCGGGGTGAAGTGCTCCACGGTCGGGTGGGCGTACGGCATCCCCGGCGCCGTGGAACGGTAGGCGGCGAGCTCGTCGACGTCCCCGCGGGACAGTGCCTCGGCCGCCCAGGCGTCGAACTGCCTCGACCAGCCCGGGGCCTCGACCCGGCCGGTCATGACCTCGCGGGTGAGGAACGGCAGGCCGTGCGTCGTGAAGCCGGAGCCGATCACCAACACGCCCTCCTCGCGCAGGTCCCGCAACCGGGCACCGAGCGACAGCAGACCCGCCGGGTCCCCGGTCGGCAGCGAGAGCTGGATGACCGGGATGTCCGCCTCGGGGTACATGGCCGTGAGCGGCACCCAGGCGCCGTGGTCCAGGCCGCGACCGGTCTCGTGGACGTTCTCACTGCTCAACGCCCCCATCACGCGGCGAGCGAGGTCCGCGGCGGCCGGGGTGTCGTAGCGCATCCGGTAGTACATCGGGTCGAAGCCGCCGAAGTCGTAGACCGGCGTGACGGCCGCGTCCGCCGAGGAGATCGCCAGCGGTGCCTCCTCCCAGTGCGCGGAGACGATCAGCACCGCCCTCGGCCGCGGCATCGACCGCGCCCAGGTGAACAGCTCGGCCATCCAGCCCGCGTCCTCGAACAGCGGCGGCGCGCCGTGGCTGAGGAACAGGGCGGGCAGCGCCCCGTCCGACGGGGTCCAGACGGCGTGCTCACCGGCCTCCGCGACCCGCGCGAGATGGGCGTCGAAGGGATGGGTGCTCATGCCGTGCTCCTCGGGTCGGAATGTTGAACGTTCATCTGAGGACGACGGTAGCACCGGATCGTCCAACGTTCAACAATCAGGCGGCGAGCGCCGCGTACCGCCCCGCCCCCGCGACGAGCGACTCGTGGGTGCCCCGCTCGATCACGCGGCCGTGGTCGATCACGGCGATCTGGTCGGCGTCTCGCACCGTGGAGAGCCGGTGGGCGATGGTGATCGTCGTCCGGCCCTTCGCCAGCTCGGTGAAGGCCCGCTGCACCGCGCGCTCGGTCTCGGTGTCCAGCGCACTGGTGGCCTCGTCGAGGACCAGCACCTTCGGGTCGCGGAGCAGGGTCCGCGCGATGGCGATCCGTTGCTTCTCCCCGCCGGAGAACCGGTACCCCCGCGAGCCGACGACGGTGTCGTACCCGTCCGGGAGCGAGGCGATCAGCTCGTGCACCTGCGCCGCGCGGGCGGCGGCCTCGATCTCGGCGTCCGTCGCCGAGGGCTTGGCGTACCGCAGGTTCTCCCGGACGGTGGTGTGCAGCAGGTAGGTCTCCTGGCTCACCACCCCGACGATCCCGGCGAGATCGGCCAGCCGCAGGTCGCGCACGTCGACGCCGTCGATCGTGATGCGCCCGGCGTCCGGGTCCTGCAGCCGCGAGACCATCGACGCGAGCGTCGACTTGCCGGAGCCGGTCTCCCCGACCAGGGCCAGGTTCGTCCCGGCGGGCACGTCCAGGGACACCCCGGCGACGGCCGCGGCGTCGCTGCCCGGGTAGCTGAAGGTCACGTCCTCGAACCGGACGTGGCCGCGCACCCCGTCGAGCGAGACCGGCGCCACCGGGTCGTCCACCTCGACGGGCAGGTCCAGGTACTCGAAGATCCGGGCGAACAGGGCCAGCGAGCTGACCAGCGAGACCCCGACCCCGAGCAGGCCGGTGATCGGCCGGAACAGGTTGCCCTGCAGTGCGGTGAAGGCGACCAGGGTGCCGATCGTCATGGCCCCCGGGAAGGCGCCCGCGGACAGGTAGATGACGGCCGGGATGGCCGCGAAGATCACGGTGGTGGCGGCCATCCGCCAGCGGCCCGCGAGCTGGCTGCGCAGCTCCAGGTCGACGAGCCGCTCCGAGCCGGACGTGAACCGGTCGACGACCGCGGGTCCCGCCCCGAGGGTCTTGGAGAGCTGGATCCCGGAGATCGACAGCCCCTCTTCGACGGTGACGTTGAGGTCCGCGAGCTCGCGCTGCTGGCGCGCGGTGATCGAGCGGCGCATGTGGGCCACCCGGCGCGACAGCCAGATCGACGGCGGCAGGACCACCAGCGAGATCAGGGTCAGCTGCCAGGACAGGGCGAGCATGGCGACGAGGGTGGCGACGACCGTCGTCAGGTTGGAGGCGATCGACGTGGCCGTGGAGGTGACCACGGACTGCATCCCGCCGATGTCGTTGGTGATCCGGGACTGCACCTCGCCGGTGCGGGTCCGGGTGAAGAAGGCGAGCGACTGGCGCTGCAGGTGGGCGAAGACGGTCGTGCGCAGACCGTGCATGACCTCCTGGCCCACGCGGGTGGAGATCCAGGTCTGCACGACACCCAGGCCGGCGGTCACGGCGGCGACGCCGACCATGCCGAGGGTGAGCCGGACCAGCAGGGTGAGGTCCCGCTCGGGCAGCGCCGTGTCGATCACGGCCTTGAGCAGGAACGGCGAGGCCATCGCCACGACGGACGAGGCCACGATGATCAGGGTGACCACCGCGAGCGGGCCGCGGTGCGGGGTGAAGAGCCTGCCGATGCGGCGGAGCGAGACCTCGCGGGCCTGCTCCTTCTCGGCGGCGGTGACGGTGCGGCGGCCGGGGCGCTCGGCGCCGTCCGGACGACCTGGTCGGTTCTGTTGCGGGTCCAAGTGGAGCCCCTCTCGTCGCGGTATTGCTGAGGTTACCTCAACGTGAGGGAGCAACACCAGTCGCTGCTAGGATGTTCCCGTGGATGCCGAACAGCTCGCCGACGCGTTCTGGGGGGTCGCGCGGCTGCTCCGGGGCCTCACCAAGGAGGCGCTCGCGCCGTGGGCGCTCACGCCCTCGCAGTTCCGCGCCGCGGGGGTGCTGGCGCGGCACGGCTCGATCCGGCTCTCCGCCCTCGCCGAGC
Source organism: Pseudonocardia xishanensis (assembly GCF_039541715.1). Classification (NCBI taxonomy): domain Bacteria; kingdom Bacillati; phylum Actinomycetota; class Actinomycetes; order Pseudonocardiales; family Pseudonocardiaceae; genus Pseudonocardia; species Pseudonocardia xishanensis. The sequence goes on along the minus strand of NZ_BAABGT010000075.1, from coordinate 197,545 downwards.
ACCTGCGCATCGCGCCGCGCTCGGCCACGGAGGTGGTCGACGACCTGGAGTCGCGCGGGCTCGCCGAGCGCAGCCCCGATCCCGGGGACCGGCGGGCCACCCTGGTGGCGCTCACCGAGAAGGGGCGCGCGCTCTTCCACGAGATCCGCGCCGCCCGGCACGCCCAGTCCGCGGACCTGTTCGCGGTGCTCGACGAGCAGGACCGCGCGGACCTGGGCAGGATCCTGCGCAGGGTGCAAGAGGCAGCAGGACAGAAGGCAGGACCGGAGTGAACCGCTTCACCACCACGACCGAGTCGGAGTCCGTGGTCGCCGCCGAGCGCGCGGCGATCTGGGCGGTGATCACCGACCCGGTGCTGCTCCCCCAGCTCACCCCGCTGCTGACCAGCATCGAGACCGACGAGGACCTGTGGCGCTGGTCGATGATCAAGCTCAAGGTGCTGGGCGTGGGGATCCAGCCCACCTTCACCGAGCGGATGCGGTTCACCGAGGGGTCCCGCATCGACTACACCCACGAACCGCCCGCGGGCTCGTCCGAGTACACCGGCGCCGAGGGTTGGTACGTGCTCGAGGACGTCGCGGACGGCACCCACCTGTCCATCCGCCTGACGCTGCACGTGGAGCTGCCGCTGTCCCGCCTGGCGAGCCCCGCGGTGACGGGCCTGATGAACCTCACCCTCCAACGCACCGGCGACCGCTTCGTCACCAACCTGCTCCGCCACCTGGGAGCGGACGAGGTCCCGGGCTCCCGAGTGGTCCGCTGACCTCGCCATGACGGCACGTTTCGTGCTCGGAGCGCGGCAAGATCACCGGTTCCGTGCTCTGAGCGCTGTCCGAACCACGCTCAGAGCACGAAACGTGCCACTAGAACACGACCCTAGGGAATGACGAGCGTGGTCTCCGTGCCGTCGAGGTCGGAGACCGCCATCGCGAGGCCGGTGCGGCGGGGCGGGATGCGGTCGCTGTGCCAGGCCGCCAGCAGCGAGCCCACCTTGTCCGCCATCTGCGTGCGCAGCAGGCGGAAGGAGTCCTCGGCCGTGGTGACGTCGTTGTGCTCCATCCCCACCCAGCCCAGCAGCAGCCACCACGCCCAGGCCGCGGCGCCCGCGTTGGCCACGAAGTCCGGGATCACGGGGACCCCGCGCCCGGCGAGCATCGCCTCGGCCTCGGGGGTGGTCGCGGCGTTGGCGGCCTCGACGACGACCTTGGCCGCGACGTCGTAGCTGTTGTCCGGAGTGATCGCGTAGGAGATCGCGGCGGGCACGAACACGTCCGCCGGGATCCCGACGACAGCGGCGCGCGGCAGCTGCGCCACCCCCGCGGGCAACCGGGTCCGGTCGATCTCCCCGTAGGCGTCCCGCAGGTCGAGCAGGGCCGGGACGTCCAGCCCGTCCGGGCTGTAGAGGGTGCCCGCGGCGTCCCCGACGGCCACGACCTTCATGCCCGCCTCGTGCAGGTACCAGGCCGCGCCGCCGCCCATCGTCCCGATCCCCTGGATCGCGACGGTGGTGTGCTCGACCGCCCACCCGAAGGACTTCGCGGCGCCGAGGCACGCGTGCGCCACGCCGTAGCCGCCGATGACGTCCCCCAGCAGACCGCCGGGAACCTGCGCGTTCAGTCCCTTGTGGACGCGCTCCATGGTGCGCGCCGGGTCGGCGGAGCGGCGGATCGCGGAGTGGTACGACTGCCCCATGCCGAGCGAGGCGAAGACCTCGTCGACCAGGTGCTGCGGCACCCCGAGGTCCTCGGCGGTGACCCAGTGCGCCTCGATCCACGGCCGCATCGCCGCCATGAACCGCTGGAGCACGCCGAACGCGCGGGGGTCCTTGGGGTCGAAGTCGATGCCGCCCTTGGCCCCGCCGACGGGCAGGTCGAACGCGGCGGTCTTGGCGGCCATGCCGCGGGCCAGGTCCTCGACCTCGCCGAGCGTGCAGCCGGCGCGCATCCGGGTGCCGCCGGTCGCGATGCCCGAGCGCAGGGTGTGCACGACGAGGTAGCCGCGGGCCTCGGTCCGCCGGTCCGTCCACGTGAGCCGCAGAACGGGCTCCCGCCCGACGGCGACCTGCTCGGTCCCGGTCTGGCCGAGGGGCTCCTGCATCGTGGTCACGGGCGACCTCCACACTCTGGGCACGACGGAACAGGCCCTCGTCGGGGCCGGTGTTCACGGGGGAGCCGGCGCGCTGTCCGCCGGTGCCACCACTGTGCGGCAGCGGGGCCGCCGCCGTCCATCAACGAATGCTTGAAGGTCGCGTTCACCCGGACTGCATGCGAGGGTGGCGGACGTGGAGCTCTCCCTGTCGCGTCTGCGGATGCTCCGCGAGCTGTACCGCCGCGGGACGGTCACCGCGGCCGCGGCATCCCTGCACTACACCGCCTCGGCGGTCTCGCAGCAGCTCGCGCAGCTCGAACGCGAGGTGGGCGGCACCCTGTTCGAACGGCTCGGCCGCCGGGTGCGGCTGACCGAGCTCGGACTGGTGCTCACCGAGCACGCCGAGGAGATCCTCGGCTCCGTGGAGCGGGCCGAGCTGGCCCTGGAGGAGGCTCGGGACGAGAGGTCCGTGCGGCTCACCGCGGGCGTCTGGGCGTCGGTGACCTCGGGTCTGCTGCCCGCGGCCCTGGCCCGCCTCGCCGAGGAGCACCCCGGCATCCGCGTGAGCACCCGCGAGCTCAGCCCCGAGGAGACGGCCGGGGCGGTCCGGGACGGCGCGCTCGACTTCTCCTTCGTGATCGACTACTCCGGGCACCCGATGTCCTGGGACCCGAGCCTGAGTCGGGAGGTCGTCGCCGTCGAGCAGCTGTACGCGGCGGTGCCCGCGGGGACGCTCGACGGGGCCGAGATCGCCCTGGCCGACCTCGCCGACCGGCCCTGGATCCTCGCGGGCGCGCGCTCGCACTTCGGCCGCGCGGTGCGCAACGCCTGTCGGCGCGCCGGGTTCGAGCCGCGGACCGTCCACGAGGCCGAGGAGCAGTTCACGGCGTTGGCGCTGGTCGCAGGCGGGCTCGGCGTCACGCTGGTGTCCGACCTGGGCCTGGCCCAGCAGCCCCCGGGGGTGGAGGCGGTCCCGCTGACCGAGTCCGTCCTGCGCACGGTGTCGATCGCCTACCGCACCCGCGCCGTCCGCAGGCCTGCGCTGCAGCACGTGATCGAGTCCGTCCGCGCGGCGGCGCGCGACCTGGGCCTGGCCGAACCGGACGAGGCCACCCGCCTGCCCCTGCCCTAGACGTAGACCTAGACGCCCGTGACGAACGCCTCGCGCTCGGCCGGGGTGCCCTCGCGCAGGGCCGACGTCGCGGCCAGGGTGACCAGGCAGACCAGGACCATGTACGCGCTCACCGACAGGCTCGTGCCCGTGGCGCCCACCAGCCACGTCGCCAGCAGCGGGGCGGACCCGCCGCCGAGGATGGCGCCGAACGCGTACGCGAACGACACCCCGGAGTACCGCACCGGCGCCGGGAACAACTCCGCGTAGGTGGCGGCCTGCTGGCCGTAGGTCAGCCCCAGCCCGAAGGCCAGCACGACGACCGCGAGCACCATCAGCCCCACGGACCGGGTGTCGAACAGCACGAAGAACGGCACGCTCCAGACCAGCAGCGCGACCGTCCCCACCAGGTAGGTCCGCCGCCTGCCCCAGCTGTCCGACCAGCGCCCCGAGAGCAGCGTGAACACGCCCCAGGCGAGCGCGCCGACCAGCAGCATCGTCGCGCTGGGGAGACCCAGCGTGCGGGTGCCGTAGGAGGTGATGAACGCGATCAGGATGTAGCCGATCATGTTGTTCGCGATGAACAGCCCGATCGCGACCGACAGCTCGCGCCGGTGGTTCCGCAGCACCGCCGCCAGCGGGGCGGACCGCCGCTCGCGGCGCTCCCGCAGCTCGGTGAACACCGGGCTCTCCGACACCCGCGCCCGCACCCAGAACCCCACGCCGATCTGGGGGTAGGCGCCGAAGTAGCCGCGCCGCCCGGGCGGGGTGTAGACGAAGAGGTCGTACCACTCGATCGTCGTGCCGACGAGGCTTGCGCCGACCACCCGGCGCAGTCCCGAGGCGGGTGGGGCGGACGTGATCGGACCGGGGGTCCGCGTCATCGGAAATCCCCTGTGAGGTGGGTCGTCAAGGCTTTGACGGTAACCGGGGCCACCTCAGGAGGCCAGGGCGTTCAGCGCCGTTTGATCCAGTCCGCGGCGTGCGCGGCGTCGGCGAGGCGGCCCAGCAGCGTGGTGAGCGTGGCGAGCTCGGCGGGGTCCAACAGGCCCGCCCACTGGGCCTCGCGGGCGTTGTGCGCGCGGAAGGTCTCGGCGACCGCCGCGCTCCCCCGCTCGGACAGCGACAACACGACGGACCGGCCGTCGCCCTCCCCCGCCGCCCGCTCCAGCAGACCCGCCCCGACGAGGGTGTTGGCCAGGCTGGACACCGCCGCCCGGCTCATCCCGGACAGCTCCGCGGCCCGCCGCGACTCGACCGGCCCGGAGATCCACAACGTGAACAGCAGCCGCCACGCCGACCAGCTCCAGCCCGCCGGACGGTGCACGGTGGACTCGAGGTCGTAGGTCAGCCCGCTCGCGACCCGGGTCAGCAGCAGGACCAGCGCCATCGCCGACGTGTCCGTCCCCGGCAGGCGCCGGGCCGTCTCGTCGATGGCGGGGCTCGCGAACGAGAGGAGGTCCTCGCTCACCGCGGACCGGCCGACGCCGGGGCCGTGCGCGACGGGACGGGCTCGACCGTCGCGACGGCCGCGCCGGCCCGCGCGACGCCGTGGCCGCGCAGCAGATCGAGCACGGTGACCAGTCCCTCTCGGGGTTCGGGGGGCCTCGGTCGCATTGTGCACCATCGACGCACGTCGCCCACGCAGGTCCGCGAGTCCGACACCACCGCCGCCGAGACCGACGCCGGGGCTCGCGAGTCGGACGTCATGGCGCGCCGGGGACCGCCCTGCCCACCGCTCCACCGGGCACGCGGCGCCCGCGCCACGAGCCTCACTGCAGGGGGATGTCGACGCCTCGCTCCGACTCCGGGCGCGGGCCGTGGATCCGGCGCTCCGCCTCGGTGATCGCCAGGTCGTTGATGCTCGCCTCGCGGCGGACCATCAGCCCCTCGGCGTCGAACTCCCAGTTCTCGTTGCCGTAGCTGCGCCACCACTGGCCGTTCGCGTCCCGGCACTCGTACTGGAAGCGGACCGCGATCCGGTTGTCCGCGAAGGTCCACAGCGACTTGCGCAGGGCGTAGTCCAGCTCGCGCTCCCACTTGTCCGCGAGGAACGCGACGATCTCGGACCGCCCGCGCACGAACCGGTCCCGGTTGCGCCAGACGGAGTCCACGGTGTACGCCAGCGAGACGCGCTCGGGGTCACGGCTGTTCCAGGCGTCCTCGGCGGCCTGGACCTTCTGTCGCGCGGTCTCGAGGGTGAATGGCGGGAGCGGTGGTCGGCTCATGATCTGCAGCATCGGCGCGCCGCATTGCCGAACGGTTGCCACCGGATTGCCGTCGCGTCTCATCAGGTCGCTAGGAGACGCTCCGCCTCGGCGCGCTCGCACTCCTGCACCGCACCCGGCAGGGCGTCTCGGAGCGACCAGCGGGACACCGCGCCGTCCGCCCCGGCGAGCAGACCGCGGGCCAGGGTGAGGTCGATCCGGCGGCGAACCTCGTCCTCGAGGTCGACGTCGCAGGCGAACAGGACCCGCAGCCGCGTCCGGTCCCCCACCCGTCGGACGGCGGTGTGCAGGCGGGCCACCGGGCGCAGCTCGGCGACCACGGCGACCTCGGGACCGGTCGGGTCCCCGTCGGCGGAGAGGTCGAGCTCGGCGGTGTGGGCGAAGGCGCAGCGCATCGGCACAGCATGACAGATCCTGTGGTGCTCGTCACACTCGGCCTGCCGGGTTCGTCCCGGTTCGTCACACGGACGTCGTGGTGCGCTCGTAGCCTCGTTCGGGTGGAGCCCACCCGGATCACGGTCGTCGGCGGACGGCGCGTGGCCTGGACCGAGCACGGCGACCCGGGCGGCGCGCCCGTCGTCTTCCTGCACGGCACCCCGGACAGCCGGGTCGGCAAGTCCTACCTCGACGCGGCGGCCCGCGAGCGCGGCCTGCGGATGATCTGCCCGGACCGGCCCGGCGTCGGTCGCTCCGACCCGCTCCCCGGCCACACGATCGCGGGGTACGCGGGCCAGGTCGCGGCACTCGCCCGCGCTCTCGGCGCCGAGCGCTACGCGGTGCTGGGCTACTCCGGCGGCGGCCCGTTCGCGCTGGCCTGCGCCGCGGGCGCCGACCCGGCCCTGACCGCGGTGACGGTCGTGGCCGGGCTGGGTCCCCTGGACCGGGCGGGAGCCCGCGACGGCGTCTCGGCGGACGACCTGGAGCTCGTCGACCTCGCCCGCGACCGGCCGTGGGTGGGCGCGCTGCTGCTGCGCGTCGAGCGGCTCGGGGTGCGACTGGCCCCGGGGCTCGCGCTGCGCCAGGTGGTCGCCGATCTCGACGACGACGACCGCGCCATGCTCCACCACGTCGGCGGGGACCTGCTGCTGGCCGGGTTCAGGGAGGCGCTGCGACCGGGCCCGCGCGGCGTGCTGACCGAGTACCGGCTGCTCGGGGAGCCGTGGGGGCTGGACTGGCAGGCCGTGCGGGTGCCGGTGCACCTCGTACACGGCGACGCCGACCGGACGGTCCCGTCCCACCACGCCGAGGACGTCCTGGGTCGGCTGCCGACCGGGCTCGGCAGGCTGCACCGGGTCGCGGGCGTGGGGCACGTCTCGATCGTGCGGCACCTCGATGCGGTCCTGGACACCCTCGTGGTCCCCGAGCCCGCGACCTGAGCGGACTCGGCGCGGCCGACGACAGCCACACAGACACCACCGCACGGGTCCGACCCCCAACCCGCGGGTTGTGGTGTCGGAGTCGTGGGCGGCGGTGTCCGACTCGCGGGCTCTGGTGTCCGACTCGCGGGCTCTGGTGTCCGACTCGCGGGCTCTGGTGTCGGACTCGCGGGCTGTGGCGGGTGGCGGTGGGGCGTGGCGGTCGCCGGTCCCGGGCCGGGCAGAATCGCCACCCGTGCGTGCCACCCGGACCGGATCACCGCTTGCGCGGCGCGGGGTCCTCGTCGGGGCGGCCGTGCTGGTCGCGTTGCAGGTCCTGGTCCTCGCCCTCTGGCCCGCCGCCCACACCCTGCTGATCGACCTGCAGGTCTACGTCGCGGGCGGCACCCACGTCCTCGCGGGTGAGCCGCTCTACGCGGGCGGCGTCCTGTTGGACCTGCCCTTCGTCTACCCGCCGATCGCCGCCGTGCTGTTCGTGCCGTTGACCCTGGTCCCGCTGCCGGTGCTGAAGATCGCCTGGACCGCGCTCGGGATCGGCCTGCTGGTGCTGGTCGCGCGCCGGTGCGCGCCCGCGCTGCCGGCCGGGGTCGTCACCCTCCTCGTGGCCGCGGCGCTGTGGCTCGATCCGGTGCGCACCACCCTGTACCTGGGGCAGATCAACGTCGTGCTGCTGGCACTGGTGCTGCTGGACCTGACGGGCCGCAGACGCGGGATCGCCCTGGGCATCGCCGCGGCGATCAAGCTGACCCCGCTGCTGTTCGTGGTGTACCTGCTGCTCACCCGCCGGTTCCGGACGGCGGCGACGGCGCTGGCCACCTTCCTCGCCGCCACCGCGCTCGGGTTCCTCGTCGCGCCCGCCGACTCGGTGCAGTACTGGCTGCGCGGCACCGTGGTGGCCGCGGACCGCATCTCCGCAGTCGCAGGGCCGAGCAACCATGCGCTCGCCGGGACCCTGGGCCGGCTCGGACTGCCGGGCTGGGTAGGGCTCGCGGGGTCCGCAGCACTCGCCTGCGCAGTCCTGGTCGTCGCGGTGCGCCTGGCAGGCGACGAGGCGCAGGCGTCGAGCACAGCCGCGGCGGTGTCGGACTCGCCCGCGGCGGTGTCTCACTCCCCGGCGGCGGTGTCTCACTCGCGAGCGGTGCTGTCGGACGGGGGTGAGGTCGGGGCGCTCGTGGTCGTCGGGCTCGGGTCGGCTGCGGCGGCTCCGTTCGCCTGGTCGCACCACTACGTCTGGTGCGTGCCCCTGCTCGTGCTGCTCGTGGACCGGAGGCGGTGGGTCGGCGTCGCGGCGACCCTGCTCGTGACCGCCGCGGTGATCACGCGGCCGCCGAGCCCCGAGACCGGGCCGATCCCCGCGACCGGCCTGGTCTCGCTCTGGCCGGATGCCTACCTCGTCGGCGTCCTGGTCCTGCTCACGTGTGCGGCGCGAGTGCTGCGGCCTGTGCCTTCGATGCCGCCGCGCTCGGCGTCGCCGACGTGATCGTCCAGGTCACCAGCGCGGCGATCACGACGAACTGCGAGGACGTCCGCGATCACGCGCGGTCGGCGCCCGCCGACGCACGCGAGACCGCCGCGGGGGCCCGGCACCTGGCAGGCGCCGCGGCGGCCCTGCGGGACCAGGAGAGGCGGCTGCTCGCGGACCTACCCGTCGCCCGCCCGGACGGCGCGACCCCGCGGAGCTACCACGAGCTCGTCCGGCCGGTGCTCGGCGCAGCGGTCGCGCACTTCCCGCCGGCGGTGGGCGCGTACCCGGGCAGTCTGCTCGGCGGGTATGACTAGCGGATGCGCACCGCCGTCGTGACCGGAGCCGGATCGGGACTGGGCCGGGTGATCACCCGGGCCCTGCTCGCGGACGGGTGGGCGGTCGCCCTCGCGGGCCGCCGCGCCGACGCACTGGCCGAGACCGCCGAAGGCCACCCGCAGGCCCTGGTCGTGCCGACCGACGTCGGCGACGAGGAGTCCGTGGCCGCGCTGTTCGCCGCCGTCCGGGAGGCGTGGGGGCGGCTGGACCTGCTGGTGAACAACGCGGGCCGGTTCGGCCCCTCGGGGACCCCGGACGAGATGTCCGTGGCGGACTGGCGGGAGACCGTGGAGGTCAACCTGACGGGATCGTTCCTGTGCGCCCGCGAGGCGTTCGCGCTGATGCGGGCCCAGGACCCGCAGGGCGGCCGGATCGTGAACAACGGCTCGATCTCGGCGCACGTGCCCCGCCCGGGCAGCATCGGCTACACCGCGACCAAGCACGCGATCACCGGCCTGACCAGGTCGTTGTCGCTGGACGGGCGCCCCTTCGGCATCGCGTGCGGGCAGATCGACATCGGCAACGCGGCCACCGAGATGACGGCGGGCATCGCGACCGGGGTGCGCCAGGCGGACGGCTCGGTGCGCGCCGAGCCGACCTTCGACGCGACGCACGTCGCGGACGCCGTCCGCTACATGGCGGACCTCCCGCTGACCGCCAACGTGCAGTTCCTGACGATCACCGCGACCACCATGCCGTTCATCGGGCGGGGCTAGAGTCGGATGCGTACGCGACGATGCTTGGAGGAACGGTGAAGACGCGACTGAACTGCCCGTGCGGCGAGCACATCGAGGGCACGGACGAGGACGACCTGATCGCGAAGACCCAGGCGCACCTCAAGGAGAAGCACCCCGGCCACGAGTACACGCCGGACGAGATCCTCTTCATCGCCTACTGAGGACCTAGCCCCAGGGCACGAACGGCGGCAGCTCGCTCGCCCGGCCGGTGAACTCGGCCGGGCGCTTCTCCAGGAAGGCGGCCACGCCCTCCTTGCCGTCGGCGATCGAGGTGTGGAACATCGCCAACGAGTCGATCCGGTGCGCCTCGACCGGGTGCGGCGCGGCGCTGTTCTGCCACATCATCCGGCGCATCAACGCGGTGGCGACCGGCGAGTGCCCGTCGACGAACCGGTGCGCCAGCGCGTAGGCGGTGGGCAGCAGCTCGTCCGCGGGGACGACGGAGCGCAGCAGGCCGCCGTCGAGCGCCTCCTGCGCGGAGAGGAGGTCGGCGCTGTAGACCCACTCCAGCGCCCGGCTGATCCCCACGATCCGCGGTAGGAACCAGCTCGATGCCGCCTCCGGCACGATCCCCAGCCTGCCGAACACGAACCCGATGCGGGCCTCGTCCGAGGCGAGGCGGACGTCCATCGGCAGCGTCATCGTGGCGCCGATGCCCACCGCGGGCCCGTTGATCGCCGCGATGACCGGCTTGGTGCAGCGGAAGACGGCCAGCGAGACCTTCCCGCCGGTGTCCCGGACGCCGTCGGCGATCGCCGGGTCGTCGAAGCGGTCGTAGAGGTCGGCGAGGGTGGGGTGCTGGGACTCGTCGAGACCGAAGACGTTGCCCTCGGACGAGAGGTCCATGCCTGCGCAGAACGCACGGCCCGCGCCGGTGACGACGATCGCGGCCACGTCGTCGTCCGCGCTCGCCCGGTCGTACGCGGCGATCAGCTCGTCGGCCATCGTCACGGTGAACGCGTTGAGCTGGTCCGGGCGGTTCAGGGTGAGGGTGAGGATCCCGTCGGTGACGGTGTAGTCGAGCGTCTCGTAGGCCATGGGGTCCAGTGTCGCCGGTAACGCAGGGCAGCGATGACCCGACATGGCGTAGGTGAGGAGTCGCTGGCGTCCGGGCTGGCGCGCGTGGCTCGGCGGCGTCGCCCTGCTCGTGGCGCTCTACGCCGGCTACCGCGGCTTCGCGGGCATCGGCCTGGTCACCACGCGGGTGGTGGTCGTCCTCGCGGCAGTGGTCGCGGGCGCGGTGCTCGTCATGGCGCTGCTCGCGCACCCCGGCCCGATGCGCACCCCGGCGCTGCGCGCGGCCGTCGCGCTGGCCGCGTACTTCGTGGCCCTCGCCGCCTGGCCCGCGGTGGGCTCGTCCGGCTACCACCTGGGGGGCGCGATCGTGGCCGCCGTCCTGGCCGTCGGCCTCTACCTGCGCCACCGGGACGGCGTCGGCGGGGCGGACGCCGTCGTCATGCTGGCCGTGGCGGCCGGGCTGGCGCTGGCGCTCGCCGTCGCGCTGCACGCCCTGGCCTCCGGGGACGCGCTCGGCGGCGCCGGGCTGGTGGCCGCGGGCTGCGTGGGGGCGGTGGGGTATCTCGCGGCGTCGGTGGTGGTCGTCGGGCCGCTCCCCGACATCCCGCTGCCGCGGGTCGGCGAGGACGACCCCGTCACCGGAGGAAACGGTCGATCACGGGAGCCAGCTCGTCCGGCTCCGTGAGCAGCGCGAGGTGCCCGCCCCGGTAGACGTGCAGCGTCGAGTCCCCGATGCCGCGGCTCAGGATCCGCGCGTTGACCAGCGGGATGATCGGGTCGTCGTCCCCGGAGACGACGAGGGTGGGCGCCTTGATCAGCCGCAGCGCGGGCAGCGTGGTCCAGCCCGCGCCCGCCAGCAGCTGGAAGAGGTAGCCGCGGTCCGTGGTGCCCCCGTGCAGGAGGGCGGCGGCGCGCTCGGGATGGGTGCGCAGGGTGCCGCCGTAGATCTCGCCCGCCACCGTGGCGGCGTAGGCCGGGTCCCGGTAGCGACGCGGCGTGAGCATCTTGCTCAGCACCGACGGCCGGGCGGGGACCATCAGGGACCCGGTGCCGGTGGCGACGAGGACGAGCCTGCGGACCAGCGCCCGGTCGCTGAGCGCGATCTGCTGGGCGAGTCCGCCGCCCCAGGAGTAGCCGAGGACGTCCACCTGCTCGTGGCCCAGCTCACGGACCAGCGCCGCGACGGTCGGGGCGAACGTGGCCATGTGGTACGGCAGCCGCGACCGGGGCGACCCGCCGATGCCCGGGACGTCGAAGCGGATGACCTCGAGGTCCTGCGGCAGGGCCGCGACGAACGGGTCCAGCATCTCCCAGCGTGCGCCGATGCCGTTGCACAACAGCAGCGGGGTGCGGGTCCCGTTCCCGGGGCGCACGTGCACCCGCAGGGTCCGGCCGCCCACCGTCAGATCCGTGAGGGTCATGGGGACGATCCTCGCGGACCGGGCGGGCCGCCGCGCGCCCGGATGAGAATCCCCACGCCTCTCAGAGCTCGACGCGCACCGCCGCTCCGGTGCGCAGGCTCACCCCCGCGGCGTCGGCCAGGACGAGCGCGGCCCGGCCGTCGGCGAAGGACGGCGACGGGGCCGTGCCGGACTCCACCGCGGCGACGAAGTGGTCCAGCTCGGCCGCGTAGGCGGTGGTGTAGCGCTCGAGGAAGAAGTTCAGGTAGGGCGCGGCGGCCTCGCTGCGCTCCGCCCCGGCGTAGCGCACGCTGGTCGGGAGCTGGTTCTGCGCGCTCAGCATGCCGGTGGCGCCGAAGGCCTCCAGCCGCTGGTCGTAGCCGAAGGAGCAGCGGCGGCTGTTGGTGATCTGCGCGAGCGCGCCGGTGTCCGACCGCAGCGTGACGACGGCCCCGTCGATGTCCCCCACCTGCGCGATCTCCTCCGAGATCAGGTTCGAGCCCATCGCGGACACCGCGACGACCTCGCCGCCGCCCTGCGCGCCGAGGACGAAGCGGGCCATGTCGAAGTCGTGGATCGTCATGTCGCGGAACAGCCCGCCCGACGTCCCGACGTAGCCGGGGGGCGGCGGCGCCGGGTCCCGGCTGATGATCACGACCTGCTCCAGCGCGCCGATCTCGCCCGCCGCGACGCGCTCGCGGATCTCCCGGAAGGACGGGTCGAAGCGCCGGTTGAAGCCGAGCATCACGGTGGGGGCGTAGGGCTCGATCTCGGTCCGGCACGCGTCGACGCGGGCGATGTCCAGGTCGATGGGCTTCTCGCACAGCACGGCCTTGCCCGCGCGCACCGCGGCGGTCAGCAGGTCGATGTGGGTGGCCGTGGGCGAGGCGATGATCACGGCGTCCACCTCGGGGTCCGCCAGGACCGCGGCGACGTCGGTGGAGTGTCGGGCGCCGTGCAGGCCCGCGACCTCCTCGGCCGCCGCCTCGATCGGGTCGTACACCCACGCGAGCCGGGCGCGGGGGTGCGCGGTGACGGCGGTGGCGTGCACACGGCCGATCCGGCCGCAGCCGAGCAGGGCCACTCGCAGCATCGGGAGCTCCTTTGGATCGATCTAAGTTCGCCGGCGAGTGTGCGGCAGCGTGGAGCGGCGCGTCAAGGGTGCGGCGGGGTCAGGGGGCCGGCGCGGTGGTGCTGCGGACGACCAGGTGCGGGGTCAGGCGGATGTGCTTCGGCTCGGAGGTGTCGCCCTCGGCGCGGTCGAGAGCCGCCCCGACGGCGATGCGCGCGATCTCCCCCGCGTCCTGCGCGACGGTGGTGAGGTCGACGTGGGCGAGGCGGGCGAGCTGGCTGTCGTCGTAGCCGATCACGCTGACCTGCTCGGGGACCCCGATCCCGCTGCGGCGCAGGGCGTCCAGCACGCCGACCGCGCACTGGTCGTTGTTCGCGAGGATCGCCGTGGGCAGGTCCGGGCGCAGCGCCTCGACGGCCGCGGCCCCGGAGACCTCGGTGTTGTCCCCCGGCACGATCCGCTCCGGCAGGCCGTGGCGGCGCACGGCGGCCCGGTATCCCGCGCGGCGCTGGGCCGCGCCCGGCTGCTCACCCCCGTCGACCATCGCGATCGCGGTGTGCCCCAGCGCCACCAGGTGCTCGACGGCCGCGCCCACACCCTCGTCGTCCGCGCTCGCCACCGCGTCGACGGGCCCCGGCTCCCCCACGTGCCCGACGTCCACCACCGGCACCTCCGCCGCCAGCTCGGCCAGCCGCTCCGCGCCGTAGCGCCCGCCGAGCAGCAGCAGCGCCTCGCACCGGGACGCCAGCAGCGCCGCGACCGCGCGGTCCGCGGTGCGGGCGGGCGACACCGCGCCGAGCACGACGGAGAAGCCGCGGGCCTCGGCGGCCGGGTAGACGCCGTCGAGCAGGTCCGCGTGGAAGGCGTCCCGCGCGGTGAACACCACCCCGAGCAGGCCGCTGCGCCCGCGCCGCAGCAGCTGCGCCGCCGGATCCGGGACGTAGCCCAGCGCGGCCGCGGCCGCCCGGACGCGCTCGCGCGAGGCCGCGCTGGGGCCGCGCTCGTCCCGGATCACCAGCGAGGCGGTCGCCCGGGAGACCCCGGCCAGCGCCGCGACGTCCTTGAGCGTGGGCCTGCGCGACATGCCCGGACTCTAGGCGACGATCTCCAGGTCGCCGGTGAGCCGCAGCCGTCCGCGCACGTCCCCGGCCAGCAGCGTCTTCGCCAGCTTGCGCTCCACCTCGCGGGCGATCACCCGGCGCAGCGGCCGCGCGCCGAACGCGGGGTCGTAGCCCAGCTCCGCGAGCCGGTCGAGCGCGGCGGGCTCCACGTCCAGCTCCACGCCCTGCGCCCGCAGTCGCGCCCGGGTCTCCTCCAGCATCATCCCGGCGATCTCGCGGATCTCGCTGCGGGACAGGGGGTCGAAGGGCACGATGTCGTCGATCCGGTTCAGGAACTCGGGCCGCAGCGCCAGCGACTCGACGCCCACGTTGCCGGTCATCACGATCAGGGTGTGCCGGAAGTCGACGGTGCGGCCGCGGGCGTCCGTGAGCCTGCCCGCGTCGAGCACCTGGAGCAGCGTGGCGAGGACCTCGGGATGGGCCTTCTCGATCTCGTCCAGCAGCACGACCGAGTAGGGGTTGCGCCGCACCGGCTCGGTGAGCTGCCCGGCGTCCTCGTGACCGACGTACCCCGGCGGCGCCCCGACCAGCCGGTTCACCGCCGCGCGGTCCGCGTACTCGGTCATGTCCAGCCGCACGAGGTGGTCCACCGACCCGAACAGCACGGCGGCCAGCGCCCGGGCCAGCTCGGTCTTGCCGACCCCCGTCGGGCCCAGGAACAGGAACGACCCCGCGGGCCGGTCCGGGCCCGCGAGCCCCGCGCGGGAGCTGCGCACCGCGTCCGCGACGGCCTCGACCGCGCGGCGCTGCCCCACCACGCGGCGGCCCAGGTGGTCCTCCAGCGCGAGCAGCCGGGCCCGCTCCGACGTCGTCAGCTCGGCGACCGGGATCCCCGTGCGGTCGGCGACGATCTCGGCGATCTCCCGCGCGCCGATCTCCCCCGCGGTCCGGCCGGTGTCCAGCACCAGCCGCTCCAGCTCGCGGTCCAGCAGCGCGACGCGCTCGGAGTCCCCGGCGTCCGCGGCGACCTCGCGGGCCCGGACGAGCTCGTCCACCCGTTTGTCCGGCTCGGTGTCCGAGACGCCGCGCATCCCCGACCGCGCCGACGCCCGGTCGACGAGGTCGATCGCCTTGTCCGGCAGGAAGCGGTCCCGCAGGTAGCGCACGGACAGCGTGACGGCGGCGTCCAGCGCGGCGTCGGTGATCCGGACCTCGTGGTGGGCCTCGTACCGGGGCCGCAGCCCGCGCAGGATCGCCAGCGTGGCCTCGGGCGACGGCTCGCCCAGCCGGACGGCCTCGAAGCGGCGGTCCAGCGCGGCGTCCCGCTCGATGTGCTTGCGGTGGTCCTCGGGCGTGGTGGCCCCGACGAGCTGGAGCTCCCCGCGCGCGAGGGCGGGCTTGAGGATCGCGGCGGCGTCCATCGCCTGGTCCTGCGCCGACCCCGCGCCGACGACGAGGTGCAGCTCGTCCACGAACACCACCAGCGAGCGCCCGGCCGCGACGATCTCGTCCACCACCGCGGTGAGCCGCTCCTCGAACTGGCCGCGGTACTGGGTGCCCGCGACCATGCCCGCGAGGTCCAGCGCGACCAGCCGCACGTCCCGCAGCGCGACCGGCACGTCTCCGGCCACGATCCGCTGCGCCAGCCCCTCGACGACGGCGGTCTTGCCGACCCCCGGCTCCCCCACGAGCACGGGGTTGTTCTTGGTCCGCCGGGCCAGTACCTCGATGACCTGGTCGATCTCGGCGTCTCGGCCGATCACCGGGTCCAGCCGCCCGGCGCGGGCCGCGGCGGTGAGGTCGTCGCCGTACTTGTCCAGCCGCCGGGTCCGCCGGTCGCCGCGGGGCGGGGCGGTCTGCCGCTCCGCCGTGCCCTCCTCGCGGGGGCGCTCCGGGTCGGTGAGGTCCTCGGGCAGCCCGAGCCCGTTCACCAACCCCCGCAGCAGCCCCTCGAGCGGCCCCAGGGGGCCACCCTGACCGAACGGATCGTCCCGATCCTGTGCCACGGCGCCTCCCCGGGGTGTGTCTGTTCGGTTGTACCCGTTCTCAGCCGAGCCTGACCGGGAGCTCGGTGACGCCGTGCACCAGCACGCTGCGGCGGTAGGCCAGGTCCGCCGGGTCGACGGTGAGGGCCAGGTCCGGGTAGCGGGTGAACAGCGTCTCCAGGGCCACCCGGCCCTCGATCCGCGCGAGCGGGGCGCCCAGGCAGTGGTGCAGCCCGTAGCCGAACGCGAGGTGCCCGCGGTCCTCCCGCGTGACGTCCAGCTCGTCCGCCTCGGCGAACCGCGCGGAGTCCCGGTTGGCGGCGGAGAGTCCCAGGATCACCACGGCGCCCTCGGGGATCGTGGTCCCGGCGATCTCGACGTCCTCGGACGCGAACCGGGCCGGGGTGTTCGTGACCGGCGAGTCCCAGCGCAGGAACTCCTCGACGGCGGTGGGCCACAGCTCGGGCTTGCCCGCCAGGGCGGCGCGCTGCTCGGGGTGGGTGAGCAGGGCGAGCACCCCGTTGCCGATCAGGTTCACGGTGGTCTCGTGGCCCGCGATGAGCAGCATCATGCCCATGGCCACCAGCTCCTCCTGCGAGAGCGCGTCGCCCTCGTCGGAGACCTGGGTCAGGGCGCTGAGCAGGGCGCCGTCCGGCTGGGCGCGCTTGCGCTCGACGAGGTCGCCGAGGTAGCCCGCCAGCTTCCGCGAGGCCGCCATCTTCTCGTCGCCGGTCGACTCGTCGATCATGGTCGAGGACCAGGCGCCGAAGTCGTCGCGGTCCTCCGCGGGCACGCCGAGCAGCTCGCAGATGACCTGGACCGGGAGCAGGAACGCGTAGTCCCGCATGAGGTCGCCCTCGGCCGGGAGGGCCGCGGCCAACTCGTCGGCGATCTGCCGGACGCGCGGGCGCAGCTCCTCGATCCGGCGCACCGTGAACGACCGGCTGACCAGCTTGCGGAGCCGCGTGTGGTCCGGCGGGTCCATCAGCAGCATCATCGGCATGGGGGCGGCGGGCATCGCGGCGCGCTGGTCGGCGGGCAGCGTGTAGCGCCAGTCCTTGGACAGCCGGGGGTCCACGAACGCGGCGCGGACGTCCTCGTAGCGCGTGACGATCCACATGGGGCCGTCGGGCAGGTCCAGCCTGCGGACGGGCTCGTCGGCGCGCAGCTCGGCCAGGGCGGGGAAGGGATCGGCCCAGTAGGACCCGTCGAAGAGCTCTCTGCCAGCGGTGGTGGTCGGCGCCATGGCTCCATCGTGCCCGACGACCGCGCCGCCCGCTTACACCGAGGCGCCCGGTGTAACGTTCAGAGCCGAGCCGGGGAGACCCGCGCCGCCGTGACCGGGATGTCCGCGGGCACCGGCGCGCCGGTGAGCACCGCCGCGCCGAGGGCGGCCAGCGCGGGCGCGGACTCGATCCCGGACCCGCCGTGCCCGGCGAAGAAGTGGAACCCGGGATGCTCCGGCCTGCTCCCGACGACGGGGTCGCGGTCCGGCGCGAAGGTCCGCAGCCCGGCCCACGCCGTCCGGACCGAGCGCAGACCGAGGTGCAGGGCCTCCTCGGTCCGCTCCAGCGCCGACGCGACGTCCAGCTCGTCCGGCTTCGCGTCCCCGGGTCCGACGGGTGTCTCGTCGCTCGGCGACAGCAGCAGCGCGTCCCCCTCGGGCTTGGCGTAGAAGCGGTCGGCGGCGTCGATCAGCATCGGCATGCCCGCCGGGACGGCGCACGGTGAGATCGCGATGGTGCGGCGGTAGGGCTGCAGCCGCGCGCCGCGCACGCCTGCCAGCCCGGCCAGGGTGTCCGTCCACGCCCCGGCCGCCACGACGACGTCCGGCACCGTCCAGCCGTCGGTCGCGGTCTCCACCCGCCAGCCCGCGATCCCCCCGCCGCAGCCCCCGACCGGCTCGATCCCCGTGACCCGGGCGCCCCGGCGGACCGACCCGCCCCGACGGCGCAGCCCCCGGACGTAGGCGCCGTGCAGGCCGATCGCGTCCGCGTCCGCCGCCTGGACGATCGCGCCCGCCCGGGAGCCACGCAGCCCGGGGCAGGCCCGGTCGGTCTCGGCGCCGGTCAGCGGCCGCGGGCCGTCCGGCTCGGCGGACCACTCGCGCTGCAGGACCTCCAGCTCGCGCTCACCGTCCGCGTCCAGGGCGGTGAAGACCGTGGTCAGCGGCCGGAGGAAGGGCGGGGCGTCGAGCTCCTCGGCGAGCGCGGGGAAGCGCGCGGCGCTGGCCCGGATCAGCGCGCGGAAGGTCGCGGTGCCGTGGCCGGGGATGTAGGTCGCGGCGGAGCGGCCGGTGGAGTGCATCGCCAGCGACGCCTCGGCCTCGAGCAGCAGCACCGTGCGGCTCGCGGCCAGCTCGTAGGCCACCGAGGCGCCTGCGATGCCGCCGCCGATGACGATCACGTCGGGGGTCTGCACGGGACCACGGTAATTCGGTGGCGGGCCCCGCGGGGCGCCCGTACCGTCCTGCGGCATGGACCTGATCACCCTGTGAGTCGGCGCGGTCCGCACCGCGCCCCACACCGTCCCACCTGATCCGTCCGGGCCGCCCTCGCTGTGGCGGCACGACCCCCGTGGAACCGACTGGCACCGGCATGCCTGCGACACGGGGCGATGCGCCGCCCGGGCGCCCCTCTTCCCTCCGGGAGGTCCTCATGCGCGCCACCCCGTCCCCGTCCACCGCCGAGCCCACCAACCGTGCGGCCCGCCGCGCCGCGCGGCGCGGCAAGGCCACCGAAGGCACGACCCCGTCGCGCGTTCCGCCGCGCGACGGGAGGCCGGGCGCCGCGCTGACCAAACCGGCGCACGCCCGGACCGACTTCGCCGCCCGTCGCAGCGGCTGAGTCGGGTCGCGGCGGGGCCGGGTCTCCTGGCCCGGTCCCGCCGCGTCGTGTGTCCGGAGCGGTGATCACCGCTGCGTGCGATCACTGCTGCGTGTGATCACTGCTGCGTCTGATCACTGCTGCGTCTGATCACTGCTGCGTCTGATCACTGCTGCGGGCCACGGCCTACGCTGGGGGGCGTGGTGGACGTCTGGTGGGCGCGGCCCGTCTCCCCGACCGAGGCGCCGGGACTGGTGGGCCTGCTGGACGCCCACGAGCAGGAGCGGCTGCATCGTTTCCGCAGGTCCGCCGATCAGGCCCGCTACCTCGCCGCGCACGCGCTGGCGCGGCTGGTCCTGGCCTCGCGGCTCGGCGGCGACCCCGCCGCGCTCACGATCGACCGGACCTGCCGGTGCGGGAAGCCGCACGGCAAGCCGACCGTGCCCGGGGTCGAGTTCTCGCTGACCCACTCCGGCGACCGGGTGGGGGTGGCGGTGAGCGCGGCCGGTCCGGTGGGCCTGGACGTCGAGGAGCACCGCGACCTGGGCGACCTCGACGGCCTCGCGGGCCACGCCCTGTCCCCCACCGAGCACCGCCCCGCCGACGGGCCCGCGTTCCTGCGCGTGTGGACGCGCAAGGAGGCGCTGCTCAAGGCCACCGGCGAGGGCCTGTCCAGCCCGATGAACGCCATCACCCTGGCCGGGTCCCGGGTGGTCACGTGGACCGACGGGCCCGCGGAGGTGTGGCTCGTCGACCTCGAGGCGGGCCCGGCCCATCCCGCCGCGGTCGCAGGCCTGGGCCCGGAGGCGCCGGAGGTCCGCACGCACGACGGCGACGCCCTGCTGGCCGCGCCACTCGGGCGGCCCGGGAGTCGCTGAGCGGCACTGCCGCCCGGGACGCGCTCAGTCGACGGGGCGCCAGGGGCGCGGGGGCAGGGTCGGCAGGCCACTCGGAGAGCACTGCCCACCCCGCTCCCCCGCCAGCCGGAAGATCAGCCAGCCGACGACGGCGGCGAGGATCGAGCCCGTCAGGATGCCGATCTTGGCCTCACTGACCAGCAGCTCGTCGTCCAGCGCGAGCTCGGTCACGAACAGTGCGACGGTGAACCCGATCCCGGACAGACCCGCGCCGCCGAAGAGCTGGCCCCAGCGCAGGGTGTCCGGCACCCGGCCGAACCCGGTCTTGAGCGCGACCCAGGTCCCGAGCGTGACGCCGATCGGCTTGCCCAGCACGAGCCCGGCGACGATGCCCCAGGTCAGCGGTGAGGTGAACGCCGAGGCGAGGGTCTCGGAGGTCAGCACCACGCCGGCGTTGGCCAGCACGAACAGCGGCACGATCACGTAGCTGGACCAGGGCTGGATCTTCAGCTGCAGGCGCTCGTTCGGCGATATCGCCTCGGTGACGGCGGCCTGCGCGGCCAGGGCGCGCTCCGGCGTCGGGTCGAGGATGAAGGTCTTGCCGACCATGAGCGCACGCTTCATGTCCTGCCTGCGCGGGGCGTAGGCGTTGACCAGCAGGCCCAGCGCCACGCCGACCACGCTGGGGTGCACGCCGGAGGCCAGCACCGCCACCCACATCACGACCCCGATGACCGCGTAGAACGGTGTGCGCCAGAACCGGACGTACCGCAGCCCCAGCAGGGCGAGGAACAGCACGATGGCGAGCAGCAGCGCGCCGACGTTCACCTGCTCGGTGTAGAAGATCGCGATCGCGATCACCGCGCCGATGTCGTCCACGATCGCCAGGGCGAGCAGGAAGACCCGGAGCTGGTCCGGGCAGCGCGGCCCGACGAGCGCGAGCACCCCCAGCAGCACCGCGGTGTCGGTGGAGATCGCGATGCCCCAGGCGTTCGACGCCTCGCCGCCCGCGTTGAACGCGAGGAACAGCAGCGCGGGGACCACGAGCCCGCCGAGCGCCGCGGCGGCCGGGGCGGCGATCGCCTTGACCCCGCGCAGCTCCCCGAGGGTCATCTCCCGCGCGATCTCCAGCCCGACGCTGAAGAAGAAGAGCACCATCAGCCCGTCGTTGACCCAGTGCCGCAGGTCCAGGTCCAGCGCCGCCCCGCCGACGGTCATCGACAGCCGCATGTGCCAGAACGCCTCGTAGCCCAGCGGCAGGTTCGCCCACAGCAGCGCCACGACGGCCGCGCCGATCAGCAGGACCGCCGAGCCGGACTCCGTGCTGAGGAACTGCCTCGCGGCGCGGGAGAGCTCGCCGCGCTCGGTTAAGGTCGTCACCGCCACCCGGACATCCTGCCCCAGAGGGGAATCCGTGCTCGATCCGCCACTCGGCCCGTACGACCACGTCCAGGGTCACGCCGACGCGCCGCTCACGCTGCTGAAGTACGGGGACTTCGAGTGCCCCTACTGCCGGGACGCCGCCCCGGTGATCGAGAAGGTGCAGCAGGAGCTGGGCGAGCGGCTGCGGTTCGCCTTCCGGCACTTCCCGCTGCACGAGCTGCACCCGCACGCGCTGGCCGCGGCGACGGCGTCGGAGATGGCGGCGCTGGAGGGCCGGTTCTGGCCGATGCACGCCAGCCTCTACGCCCCCGGCCCGCCCCGGCTCACCCAGGCCGACCTGCGGGAGCACGCCCTGAACGCCGGGGTGGACCCGGACAAGGTCGTGTGGCCACGGACCCGCGCCGTCGAGGACCGGGTGGAGGCGGACTTCAACTCCGGGGTCCGCAGCGGGGTGCGCGGCACGCCCACGCTCTACGTCAACGGCGAGGTCTACCGGGGTCCGGTGAGCGTGGAGCGGCTGGTGGACGCACTTCTGTCGGAGTAGCGCGCCACAATGGGGGTGTGGGTCGCTGGGTGCTGCATCTGGACATGGACGCGTTCTTCGCCTCCGTCGAGCAGCTGACCCGGCCCACGCTGGCGGACCGGCCGGTGCTCGTCGGCGGGACCGGTGGGCGCGGGGTCGTGGCGGGGGCCAGCTACCAGGCGCGAGTGTTCGGGGCCCGCTCGGCCATGCCGATGGGGCAGGCCCGGCGGCGCTGCCCGCACGCGACCGTCCTGCCGCCGCGGTTCCCGCTGTACTCCGCGATCTCGCAGGAGGTCATGGCGGTGCTGCGGGAGGCCGCGCCGGTGCTGGAGCCGGTGTCGGTGGACGAGGCGTTCCTGGAGCCGCCCGCGCTGGTGGGGGCGTCGGCGGGTGAGGTGGAGGAGTTCTGCGTCGCGCTGCGCGCGGCGGTCCGGGCCCGGACGGGGCTGCCCGCCTCGGTCGGCGCGGGCTCGGGCAAGCAGGTGGCCAAGATCGCCTCGGAGCTCGCCAAGCCGGACGGGCTGCGGGTGGTGGACCCCGCCGTCGAACGGTCCGTCCTGGACCCGCTGCCCGTGCGGTCGCTGTGGGGCGTCGGGCCGGTGGCCGAGGCGTCGCTGCGCAAGGTGGGCATCGAGACGATCGGGGCGCTGGCCGCGATGGACCCGCGCGAGGTCACCGGTGTGCTCGGCACGGCGATGGGCACGGAGCTGCACCGGCTCGCCCGCGGGATCGACGAGCGCCCGGTTGCGCCGCGGGGTGCGGCGAAGCAGATCTCGGCGGAGACCACGTTCGAGCACGACCTCACGCACATGACGTCGGTGCTGGCCGAGGTGGCGCGGATGACCGCCGCGGCCCACCGCAGGCTGCTGCTCGACGGGCGGGCGGCGCGGACGGTCACGGTCAAGGCCCGCAACGCGGACTTCGAGACCCACACCCGCTCCGAGACCACCGCCTTCGCCTCCACCGATCTCGGCGTGCTCACCGCGGTCGCCCAGCGGCTGGCCGGGTCGGCGGTGCCGGAGGGCGGGGTGCGGCTGGTGGGGGTGTCGCTGTCCGGGCTGTCCGAGTCGCCGCCCCCGGCGCTGTTCGAGGCGGTGCCGTCGGAGACGGGGTGGGTGGCGGTGTCGCCGAGCGACCCCGGCGGGGCCGGAGGCGAGGTAGGGGTCGGGGGCGGGGCGGCGGCCTGGGGCCCGAGCCCGGCGAACGGCGGCACGGCGATCACGGTCGAGGCGGGCGAGCACCCCGAACCGGGGACCGAGTTCGGCCCCCGCCCCGGCGGCCGGGGCGCCCCGCGGGACCCGGCGGATCCCTGGCGGGCCGGGGACGACGTGACCCATCCCGAGTTCGGGCACGGCTGGGTGCAGGGCGCGGGCAAGGGCCGGGTCACCGTCCGCTTCGAGACCCGCGCGAGCGGCCCGGGCCGGGCGCGGTCGTTCGCGGTCACGGACCCGGACCTGTCCGTCGCCGACCCGGTGGAGAGCTGGCTGCTCCCCGCCGAGGCCACGGCGACGCTCGCCGCGGACCTCCCCGTTCCGACCCACGGTCCGACGGCCTCGGGCTAGCCTCCCGACACGACCTCCGGCGAGCAGCTCGAGCGCAGGCTCGGCAGGTACGACAACGACATCGCCGCCGTGTACGAGCTGGTCACCGAGGTCCGGCAGGACGTCCGTGCCCCGGCCACCCACACCGACCAGCGCTTCGACGCCGTCGACCAACGCTTCGACGGCATCGAGGCCACCCTCCGGGTCATCCTCGAGCGCCTCCCGCCGACCGGCTGATCAGGCGTCCTTGTCGGCGACCCCGGCGGCGTCGAAGGTGGCGACCTCGGCGAGCGCGCGGGCGGCGCCCTGGACGACCGGGAGGGCGAGGAGGGCGCCCGTGCCCTCCCCGAGCCGCATACCCAGGTCCAGCAGGGGGTCGAGGCCGAGGTGCGCCATCGCGAGGGCGTGCCCGGGTTCGGCGGAGCGGTGTCCGGCCACGCAGTAGTCGATCGCGTCGGGGGCGAGCACGGAGGCGACCAGCGCGGCGGCGCCGGCGTTGACGCCGTCGAGCAGGACGGGGACGCGCAGGGCGGCCGCGCCGAGCACGAACCCGGCGAGCCCCGCGTGCTCCAGCCCGCCGAACGCGGCGAGCAGGTCGAGCCCGTCCTCCCGGGTCAGCCGGTCCACCGCCGCCTGCACGACGTCCGTCTTCAGGGCCAGGGTGGCGTCGTCGATCCCGGTGCCCCGCCCGGTCGCCTCGGCCGCGGAGGCCCCGGTCACCGCGCAGATCAGCGCCGCGGCGGCGGTCGTGTTCGCGATCCCCATGTCGCCGGTGACCAGCAGCCGGTTCCCGGCGGCGACGAGGTCGCGGGCGACCTCGATGCCCACCTCGACGGCCTGCTGCGCCTCCGCACGGGACAGCGCGGGCCCGACCGAGAGGTCCGCGGTGCCTGCCCGGACCCGTCGGGGCAGCAGGCCCGGGACGGGGTCCAGGGGTGCCGCGACACCCACGTCCACCACGCACACCTCGGCCCCGAGCTGGCGGGCGAAGGAGTTGACCACCGCGCCCCCGGCCAGGAAGTTCCCGACCATCTGCGCCGTGACCTCCTGCGGCCACGGCGACACCCCCTGCGCGTGCACCCCGTGGTCGCCTGCGAACACGGCGACCGCCGCGGGCTCCGGCACCGGCGGCGGGCACTGCCCCGCGATCGCCGCGAGCCGCACGGCCAGGTCCTCCACCCGGCCGAGCGAGCCCCGCGGCTTGGTCATCCGGTCCAGCCGGTCCCGCGCCTCCGCGGCCGCCTCGGCCGACGCCGGGGTGATCTCCGCGACCGTCTCGTCCAGCAGGCTCATGGCCACCTCCCCGGGCAGCGCCCGGTCTCCGTACCGCTCCGAGTGCACGGCCCAGCGCAGCGGCCGCCGCCGCGCCCAGCCCGCGCGGGCCAGCTCGGGCTCGGCGGCGAACTCCCGCACGTGCCCCACACACAGGTAGGCGACGACCTCGACGTGCCCGGGCAGCCCCAGCAGCTCGGCGAGCGCGCGCAGCCCGTCGTCGTCGAAGAAGCTCACCCAGCCGACGCCCAGCCCCTCGGCGCGCGCCGCCAGCCACAGGTTCTGCACGGCCGCGGCGGTCGAGTGGGCGGCCATCTCGGGCCTGCCGTGACGGCCGAGGGTGTGCCTGCCACCCCGCGTCGGGTCGCTGGTGACCACGACGTTCACCGGGGTGTCCAGCACGGCCTCGACCTTGAGTGCGGCGAACGCCTCGGCCCGGGCCCGCGGCAGCGACGCGGCGAACGCCTCCCGCTGCCGCGCGACCAGCTCCGCGACCCGGGCACGCGTCCCGCGGTCCCGCACGACCACGAAGTCCCAGGGCTGCGAGAACCCCACGCTCGGCGCGGCGTGCGCGGCCTCGAGCACTCGGACCAGCACGTCGTCGGCGACCGGGAGGTCCGGCAGGAAGCCGGCGCGGACGTCCCGCCTGCCGTGGACGGCCTCGTACAGGCTCACCACAGGGGCGAGAGCCTCGGGGGCACCACCGCGACACCCGGGACCGCCGACACCTCGGCGTCCACCGCGACGCGCAGCCCGTCGACCACCGCGCGCCAGGCCGGGTCCGCGGTCGGGTCCCCCGCCACCGCGACGGCCACCGTGCAGGGCCCCTCCAGCGCGAGCACCGCGCTCACCGCCTGGACCGCGCCCGCGGGTTCGACGGCCTCGACCCGCCAGGCCTCGGCGTAGAACAACACCTCGGACTCGACCTGCGGGACGACGAACACGTGGTCCGCGGCCGCCAGCAGGTCCGCACCCCCCGCGGCGTCGGGATCACCCGCGCCGACACCGAGCACGACGACATGACCGGACATCGTGGCCTCCTCGAGGGTCCGCGCCCTCATCGTGGAATCACCGGCGACGGCCGCGAGTGTCCTGGCTCCCGGATCGGCACGCGCCCCCGACCTTCCCCTCGGCGAGGGTGGTCGGGCGTGGGGACGCGCTCCCCGGTCACAGTGGCGGGACCGCACCGGATTCGCACCGGTTTCCTGCACTGCCGTCCCCCGAACCAGACCACGCGGGAGTCGCGGACGCAAGCAGGACCTCACCGTTGTGCGGGATCCGACAGCGCGGATCACGCAGGATCGCCCGGATCGTCTCCCCGTGCGTGACGAGGACCGCACCGGTCGGGTCGAGCCCCCGCACCCGGGCACACAGGGCCCGGAAGGTCTCCCCGCCCGGCGGCGCCCAGTCCGGCCCCGCCGCGGCGAGCAGCGGGGCGTAGGGCGCGGCGGGCCGCCCCTCCCACGCCCCGTGCGACTGTTCCCGCAGCTCGGGGCATTCGTGAACGGGGAGGCCGAGCACCCCCGCGAGGATCTCGGCGGTCTCCGCCGCGCGGCGCTGCGGGCTGGTGAGGATCCGGTGGGCCGGGACCTCCGCAACGGCGGCGCCTGCGGAGGTGGCCGGACCGACGAGGAGCCGACGGAGCTCCGCGGCGGCGGCCCGCGCCTGCGCCCGCCCCCGCGCGGTCAACCCGACGTGGCGCGTCGAGCCCTGCAGGAGCCCGGCGGCGTTCCAGGTGGACTCGCCGTGCCGGACGAGCCAGGTCACCCCCGGTCCGACAGCCCCGCCACCGGCCCCACGACGACGATCGCGGGCGGGCTGATCTCGTGCGCCTCGATGTCCGCGGCGACCGCGTCCAACCGGGACCGCAGCGTGCGCTGGATGCGGGTGGTGCCGTCCTGGATCACCGCGACGGGGGTGTCCGCGGCACGGCCGTTCGTGATCAGCGCGTCCGCGAACAGGCCGATCCGCTCGACGGCCATCATCAGCACGATCGTGCCCGTCATCCGCCCGAGCGCGGTCCAGTCGACGAGGCTGCGCGGGTCCCCGGGCGCGACGTGCCCGGACACCACGACGATCTCGTGCGCCACCCCGCGGTGGCTGACCGGGACGCCCGCGACCGCGGGCGCGGCGAACGCGCTGGTGATCCCGGGTACGACGGTCACCGGCACCCCGGCCGTGGTGCAGGCCTGGACCTCCTCGAACCCGCGGCCGTAGACGAACGGGTCGCCGCCCTTGAGCCGCACCACGAACCTCCCGGCCCTCGCGTGCTCGACCAGCAGCTCGTTGATCCGCTGCTGGGCCATCGCCCGGCCGTAGGGGATCTTGGAGGCGTCGATCACCTCGACGTCCGGGCCCAGCTCCTCGATCAGGTCCCGCGGGCCGAGCCGGTCGGCGACGACGACGTCCGCCCGCGCCAGCAGCCGCCGCCCGCGGACCGTGATCAGCTCCGGGTCGCCGGGCCCGCCGCCCACCAGCGCGACGCCGGGCAGCACCGGCTCGGCGGAGTCCGACACCACCCCGGCCTGCAGCGCCTCGACCAGCGCGGTCCGCACGGCGGCGGAGCGGCGGTGCGCGCCGCGGGCGAGCACGCCGACGGTCAGCCCGTCGTACCGGCCGGTGGCGGGGGTGACGGCCGTGCCGAGACTGCCGTCGTCCGCGCGCACGCAGAAGATCCGGCTGCGCTCCGCCTCGACCCCCACGGCCGCGTTGACCTGCGGATCGTCCGTGCAGGCGAGGACGTACCAGGCGCCTTCGAGATCTCCGTCGACGTACTCGCGGGGGGTCCAGGTGATCTCCCGCGCGGTCGCCATCCCCTCGACGGCCGGGGTGACCTCCGGGGACACCACCTCCACGAGGGCGCCCGCCGCGATCAGCCGGGACACCCGCCGCTGCGCGACCTGCCCACCCCCGACGACGACGACCCTGCGGCCCCCCAGATCGAGGCCGACGAGGTACTGGTCGTGCTCGGTCACGCGCTCGTTCCTTCCCAGTCTGTGGCGTCCGGAAGCATAGATGGCCGGAGAGGCGTCCCGAGCCGACTACCCCACGGGGGTATCACACGTCACCCTGGCCCGAAGCGCAGGCCACGGTGACCCGCCCGACGACGGTCTTCGGCACGAGCAGCACCGCCCCCGCCCCGGCGACCCGCAGCGCCGCCGCCTCCGCGACACTCGGCGTCCCGACGGCGGCGTCCGCCCGCGCGCTCCCCCGACCCGACCGCAGCGCCGCGGACCCGGCGGCGGACTCGGCCGACCCTGCCGACCCGGAACCGGCGGCGGGCCGCTCGAGCGCCGCCCCGGCGGCATGGACCGCCGCGAGCTCGGCCGCCGGGCGGGTGCGCAGCGTCGCGGGGGCGATCGCGTCGAGGATGCCCTGCTCCGCGGCCTTGGCGTCCACGGAGGCGAACACCGCGCCGTCGAGCGGGACCCGCGCGGCGAGGTGCGCCAGCGCCGCCCGCACCTCGGCCGCCGAGACGCCGCGCCGCGCCCCGATCCCGACGACGATCATCGGTGGGCCGCGACGAACCGGGTGACCGCGCCCGGGTCCCCGGCCGGGTGGGTGTGCAGGAACGAGGCGTGGACCCCGCCCTGCACGAACCCCTCCGGCTCGCTCCCCCGCCACCCCCAGGCGGGGGTGCGCCCCGCCCGCGGGGTGACGACGCAGTGGTGGAACTCGTGCCCGTTCGTCCGGGACCCCGCGGCGAACCCGGTGGAGTCGGTCAACGCGACCGCTTCGCGGTAGCCGAGGGTGAGACGCCCGGTCATGGCCGCGGTGGCGTCCAGTGCCCCGACCAGCGGGATCCCGTCCAGCTCGCGGCAGAGGTAGAGCAGGCCCCCGCACTCGGCCCGGATGGGCGCACCCGCCGCGGCGAGGTCCCGGATCGCGAGCAGCAGCGCCACGTTCTCGCCGAGCGCCGCGACGTGCTCCTCCGGGAACCCGCCGGGCAGCACCAGCCCGCCCGTCCCGTCGGGGAGGCCCTCGTCCCGCAACGGGTCGACGATCACCACCTCCGCCCCCGCGGCCTCCAGCAGCTCGACGTGCTCGGCATACCCGAACGAGAACGCGGGCCCCCCGAGCATCGCGGTCACCACCCGCCGTCCCACTCGGACGCCGCCCTGTCCGACTCGCGGGCTGTGCTGTCCGACTCGCGGGCTGTGCTGTCCGGCTCGCGGGTCGGGGGTGAGGGGCTCGCGGACAACCCCCGCGAGTCCCCCACTCCCGCCACCCGAGTCCCCCACTTCCGCCGGGTGAGTCGGACACACGGCCTCGGTCGGGTCCCAGGTGTCGCCCGGCGCGAGGGGCCTCGCGACCTGGCGGACGGCGTCGAGGTCGACGTGGGTGGCGATCAGGTCGGCCATCGCGTCGACGGCGGCGAGCGCGGCCCGGCCGTGTTCGGCGGCGGTGACCAGCCCGAGGTGCCGGGACGGGACCGCCAGCTCGGTGCGCCGCGGGAGGGCGCCGAGCACCGGCAGCCCCACCTCGACGCACGCCGCGCGCAGCACCTCCTCGTGCCGCGCCGACCCGACCCGGTTGAGGATCACGCCGGCGAGCGCGGTGTCCGGGTCGAAGGACCGGAAGCCGTGCAGCAGCGCCGCGAGCGAGCGGGACTGCCCCCGGCAGTCCACGACGAGCACCACGGGCGCCCCGACGAGCCCCGCGACCTGCGCCGTCGACCCGGTGCCGTCGGACACCCGGCCGTCGAACAGGCCCATCACGCCCTCGATCACGGCGATCTCGCAGCCCGCGGACCCGTGGCGCACCAGCGGGACGATCCGGTCGGCTCCGACGAGCACGGGATCGAGGTTCCGGCCCGGCCGCCCGGCGGCGAGGGTGTGGTAGCCGGGGTCGATGTAGTCCGGGCCGATCTTGAACGGCGCGACGGCGGTGCCCCGGCGGGCGAGCGCGGCCATCAGCCCCGTCGCGACGGTGGTCTTGCCCGAGCCGGAGGCGGGTGCGGCGACCACGAGCGCGCGGGTCACGACGACCCCCGACCCGAGCCGTCCGACTCGGGCGCCCCGGTGTCGGACTCGCGGGAGCGGGGGGCGGACTCGCGGGTCCTCACCACTCGATCCCCCGCTGCCCCTTCTGCCCCGCGTCCATCGGGTGCTTGATCTTGGTTGTCTCCATGACGAGATCGGCGGCCTCGATGAGCTCGGGCGCGGCGTCCCGGCCGGTGATGATCACGTGCTGGCGGCCCTCCCGGGCGTTCAGCACCTCGACGACCTCGTGCACGTCCACCCAGCCCCACTTGAGCGGGTAGGTGAACTCGTCGAGCACGTAGACCTCGTGGACCCGGTTCTCGATCCGGCGGCGGATCTCTCGCCAGCCCTCGAGCGCGTCCGCGGCGTGGTCGGACTCGGTGCCCGCCTTGCGCGTCCAGCTCCAGCCGGACCCCATCTTGTGCCACTCGACGGGTCCGCCCTCGCCGGTCTCGGCGTGCACGCGGCCGAGCGCGCGGAACGCCTCCTCCTCGCCGACCTTCCACTTCGCCGACTTCACGAACTGGAACACCCCGATCGACCAGCCCTGGTTCCAGCCGCGCAGCGCCATGCCGAACGCCGCGGTCGACTTCCCCTTCATCGCACCGGTGTGCACCACCAGCAGCGGCCGGTTGCGGCGCTGGCGGGTGGTGAGGCCGTCCTGCGGGACCGCCGAGACCTGACCCTGGGGCATCGCGCTCTCCTCTACGCCGACGCGGCGGCGGTCAGGTCCGCCACGGTCAGCTCGTCCACGGTGATCACGGGGGCACCCGCGGCGGCGGCGACCCGCCCGGCCAGCCCGAGCCGCACGAACCCGGACTCGCAGTCCACGACGACGACGTGCGCCCCGTCCGCCGCGAGCAGCCCCGCGGCACGACGGGCGTCCGCCACGGGATCCCCGCCGGGCCTGGCGGGCACGGTCGCGCGGCCGTCGGTCAACAGCACGACCAGCGGCCGCCGCCGCGGGTCCCGCACCCGCTCGGCCTGCAGCGCGCGCCGGGCGAGCAGCAGCCCGTCCGCCAGCGGGGTCCGCCCGCCGGTCCGCAAGGCGGCCATCCGGGCCTGAGCGGTCGGCACGCTCGTCGTCGGGGGGAGGACGAGCTCCGCGCCCGCCGAGCGGAAGGTGACCAGCCCGACCTTGTCCCGGCGCTGGTAGGCGTCTCGCAGCAGGGCGAGGATCGCCCCGGAGACCGCCTGCATCCGCCGCCGCGCGGCCATCGACCCCGAGGCGTCCACGACGAACAGCACGAGGTTGCCCTCGCGCCCCTCGCGGACCGCGCCGCGCAGGTCCTCCCGCCGCAGGCTCAGCCCGGGTCCCCGTCGACCGCGCTCGATC
Source organism: Pseudonocardia xishanensis (assembly GCF_039541715.1). Lineage (NCBI taxonomy): Bacteria > Bacillati > Actinomycetota > Actinomycetes > Pseudonocardiales > Pseudonocardiaceae > Pseudonocardia > Pseudonocardia xishanensis. The sequence continues at coordinate 166,950 of NZ_BAABGT010000075.1, read as the reverse complement.
TGGAAGGGCGCCGCCGCCGCGACGGTCGCGAGCAGGTGCAGGTCGGCGGCCCGCCGCGGGGTGCCGTCCGAGGGCCGGGTGACCCGGCCGGTGTCGGTGCGGGCGCGAGACCGTCGCCCCGGCGTCCCCTCCCCCACGCCCGGCACGGTGAACCGGCGCGCCGCGCGTCGGTCCAGCCGGGCGACCTCGCCGGTCCCGACCGCGCTGCCGACACCCGTGCTCGTGGGGCGCTCGGCGGGGGCGGGCCCGATGGAGGTGTCCGACGGAGGACGTTCGACGTCGGACGCCTCCGACGAGGAGGAGTCCCGATCCGCGGGCGGCGGCGGCCCCTCGGCCGGCGCGGCGGGGCCGCCGCCCCCGCCGTCCGCTGCACCGTCGCCCGCGCCATCCGGCCCCGCGCCGTCGGGATCGGCTCCGGAGTCGGCACCCTCGGGGCTGCAGGGTTCGGGCCCGTCGGGATCGCGCTCCCCACCCCCGGGCCCGTCGTCCTCGGGGCCGCCGTCCTCGGGCCCGTCGTCCTCCGGCCCGTCGTCCTCGGGGCCGAGGAAGTCCTCGGCGTCCCGCAGGGCCTCGTCGAGGTCCTTCTCGTCGATCCCCGGCTCGTCGAAGGGGTCCCGACGGCGGCGGTGCGGCAGTGCGAGACGCGCCGCGACCCGCACGTCCGACTCGTCGACCGCGGCGACGCCCCGCCAGGCCGCGTGCGCCACGGCGGTCCGCGCGATCACCAGGTCGGCGCGCATCCCGTCCACGTCGAACCGCGCGCAGACGAACGCGATCCGGCTCAGCTCCCGGTCGCTCAGCAGCACCGAGTCCACCCGGGACCGGGCGGCCACGATCCGCCGCGCGACCGCCGCGTCCGCCTCGGCCCAGCGCGCCGCGAACCCGGCCGGGTCCGCCTCGTACGCCATCCGCCGCCGGACGACCTCCACCCGCGTGTCCACCTCGCGCGCCGCCCGCACCTCCACGGTGAGCCCGAAGCGGTCCAGCAGCTGCGGCCGCAGCTCCCCCTCCTCCGGGTTCATGGTCCCGACCAGCAGGAACCGCGAGGCGTGGGTGACCGAGACGCCGTCTCGCTCGACGTGCGCGCGGCCCATCGCCGCGGCGTCGAGCAGCAGGTCGACGAGGTGGTCGTGCAGCAGGTTGACCTCGTCGACGTAGAGCACGCCGCGGTGGGCCTCGGCGAGCAGCCCGGGCTGGTAGGCCCGGGTGCCCGCGGACAGCGCCTGCTCCAGGTCCAACGAGCCGACGAGCCGGTCCTCGGTCGCCCCCACCGGCAGCTCGACGAGCCGCGCCGGGCGGTGCGCGGACCCGCCGCCCACCACCTGCTCCACCAGCCCGATCGGGTCGTCGAGATCGACGTCCGCGACGGTGCCGATGGTCGGCTCCGCACGCTCCGCCTCCGGATGGGGGCCGTCCGGGCAGGCGGGGTCCGGGGACGCCGGGTCGCACGAGAACCGACAGCCGTCGACGACCGCCACCGCGGGCAGCAACGCCGCCAGCGCCCGCACCGCCGTCGACTTGGCCGTGCCCTTCTCGCCCCGCACCAACATGCCCCCGACCCCGGGATGGACGGCGTTGAGCAACAGGGCGAGGCGCAGGTCGTCGTGCCCGACGACCGCCGAGAAGGGGAAGCCCCGTGCCGATTCTCCGCTCGCCCGCTCGCTCACCGCCGCGACTCTGCCAGACCGGAGGCCACGACCGGCAGCTCGGGAGACGCACCGTGACTGATCACATGCTCAAGTGAGGGCATGTCGAGGTGGGTGTCGACGAGGTCCGCGAGCAGGTCGAGCTGGGCGGTCCGCTCCGCCGCGAACGACGTGTCCGGCGCGACCTCGAACCCCGTCCGTCCGGAGAGGGCGGCGAGCCGCCGCAGCAGCACCCTGCGGAACGAGTCGTTCTCCAGCAGCCCGTGCCAGTGCGTGCCGAGGACGTGTCCCCGGTCCGAGCCCTCCGACCCGACCAGCCCGGGGTCGCCGGACCGCACCACCCGCCCGTGGTGGATCTCGTAGCCGGTCACCGGCTCACCGAGCGCCGTCCCGGTCGGTGTACCGAGGTGCTTCTCGGCGTCGAAGACGATCTCCAGGTCGAGCAGCCCGAGCCCGTCGACCTCCCCGGAGAACTCGACCCCGGAGTCGCTGATCCGCCGCCCGAGCATCTGGTACCCGCCACAGATGCCCACCACGGGCCCGCCCGCGGCGGCGTGCGCCGCGATCCCGTCCGCCAGCCCGGACGCGCGCAGCCAGGCCAGGTCGCTGACCGTCGCCTTGGACCCGGGCAGCAGCACGACGTCCGCGTCCAGCAGCCGGGAGGGCTCCGTCACGTATCGCACGGCCACACCCGGCTCGCAGGCCAGCGCCTCCGCGTCCGTGGCGTTCGAGATCCGCGGCAGCCGGACCACCGCGACGCGCAGCCACTGCTCGCCCCGCGGCGGGGCGGGCCGCCCGAGCACGCCGTCGGCGACCGCGGACAGCGAGTCCTCCGCGTCCAGCCAGAGCCGGTCCGACCACGGCACGACGCCGAACGTCGGCCGCCCGGTCAGGTCCCGCAGCCGGTCCAGGCCGGGGGCGAGCAGCGCGGGGTCGCCGCGGAACTTGTTGATCACGAACCCGGCGATCCGGGCCTGGTCGGCCGGGCTCAGCACGGCGACGGTCCCGAACAGGTGGGCGAGCACCCCGCCGCGGTCGATGTCCCCGACGACCACGACCGGCAGGTCCGCCGCCTCCGCCAGCCCCATGTTGGCCAGGTCGGTGGCCCGCAGGTTGATCTCCGCCGGAGAGCCCGCGCCCTCGCAGACCACCACGTCGTAGCGGCTGCGGAGGCGGGTCAGCGAGTCGACGACGACCTCCCGCAGCGCCGCGGTCCGGGTCCGGTAGGACAGTGCCGAGACGTGCCCGTCCGCCCGGCCACGGACGACGACCTGCGAGGTCCGGTCGCTGCCCGGCTTGAGCAGCACCGGGTTCAGGTCGACGCTCGGCTCCAGCCCGCAGGCGTGCGCCTGCATGGCCTGCGCCCGGCCGATCTCGCCGCCGTCCGGCGTGACCATCGAGTTGTTGCTCATGTTCTGCGCCTTGAACGGCGCGACCGGGATCCCCCGGCGGTACAGCGACCGGCAGAGTCCCGCGACGAGCGCGCTCTTGCCCGCGTCGGACGTCGTCCCGGCCACGAGCAGGGCACCGTGCGGATTCACGGCGCCAGTATCTACGCTGGGAGTCATGCGCTTCCTGCTCCGGCCCGGCTGGATCGCGTTCGTCGTGGTCGTCGTCGGGTTCGTGGTGGCCTGCTACACGCTGCTGGCGCCGTGGCAGTTCGGTCGCGAGGAGCAGCGGCAGGCGCAGGAGCAGGCGATCTCCGCGGCGAACACCGCGCCCCCGGTCCCCTTCGCCGCGCTGGTGCCCGGTTCCGTGGTGGACCCGGCGGACGAGTGGCGGCAGGTGAGCGTCACCGGCGAGTACCTGCCCGAGGCCGAGGCCCTCGTGCGGCTGCGGGTCGTGGACGGCAAGCCCGCCTCCGAGGTGCTGACCCCCGTCCGGCTGACGGACGGTCGGGTGGTCGTCGTCGACCGCGGGACCGTCGCGACGGACGAGGGCCGCACCGTCCCGTCGTTCGCCGCCGCGCCCGCGGGACCGGTCACCCTGACCGGCAGGCTCCGGGTGAACGAGACGGACGGCTCCGGCCGCCCACCCCTCACCGAGGCCGGGCACCTGCAGATCTACGCCGCGGACTCCCGGCAGCTCGCCGCCGCGACGGACCTGTCGGAGGTCGTCCAGGGCTACGTGCAGCTCGCCGCGGACCAGCCCGGCGTGCTGACCCCCATCCCGGTCTCCACCCCCACGACCGCGGCGCCGTTCACCAACGGCTCCTACGCCCTGCAGTGGCTCACCTTCGGCGCCATCGCCCTGGTCGCCCTGGGGTACTTCGTCCGCCTCGAGGTCCTGCAGCGGCGCGGCCGCCGCGAGCGCAGGGCGAGCATCCGGGACGCGTTGTCCGGCCGCGACCAGGAGCCGCAGCCGCCGCGGTGACCACCGCGGCCAGCAGCCCCACCGCCCGCGACAGCCGCGCGGCCCGGTGCAGGTCGGCGGTCGTCGGGGCGGGACCGTCGCCGAGCGACGGCCGCTCCTCGGTCCCGTGGGTGTACTCGGTCCGCCCGCCCAGCCGGATCGCGAGCGCCCCGGCCGCGGCCGCCTCGACCGGACCGGCGTTGGGGCTCGGGTGCTCGCGGGCGTCCCGCCGCCAGGCCCGCAGCGCGGCCGCCGGGCGACCGCCGACGACCGGTGCCGCCGCGGCCGTGAGCAGTGCGGCGAGCCGGGCGGGGACGAGGTTGGCGAGGTCGTCCAGCCGGGCCGGGGCCCACCCGAAACGGAGGTATCGCGGCGAGCGGTAGCCGACCATGGCGTCGAGCGTGTTGACCGCGCGGTAGCCGAGCAGGCCGGGCACCCCGGCGACCGCGCCCCAGAACAGCGGCGCCACCACCGCGTCGGAGGTGTTCTCCGCCAGCGACTCCACCCCCGCGCGAGCCATCCCCGCCGCGTCGAGCGACTCGGGATCGCGCGCGCACAGGTGGGGGATCCGGGCGCGGGCGGCGGCGAGGTCGTCGGCGTCGAGCGAGGACGCCAGCCCGGCACCCTCCCGGACGAGCGAGGTCCCGCCGAGCACCGCCCACGTCGCCGCCGCGGTGACCAGCACCTCCCCGCCCGCACGCACGCGGGCGGAGCAGAGGTGGTCCGCGACCGGGCCCGGCTCCCCCGCGGCGACCCGCCGCAGACCCACCCCCGCCAGCACCGCACCGCCCACCAGCACGGCCGCGTACCCCGCCCCGGCGAGCCGCGAGTCCGCGTACACCCGCCGCTCCAGCGCTGCGGCGACCCGCCCGAACCCGGCCACCGGGTGACCCCGCCGGGGATCGGCGAACACCAGGTCGGCCACCACCCCGAGAGCGAGGCCGAGCGCACGGGTCCGCGACATGACTCGGGACGCTACCGGCCCCCGCACCGGCCCCACCGGGCCGGCGGCGGAGGACGGGCGGGTCCATGATCGGGGCATGCGCAAGGACATCGACCCCGCAGAGCTCGGCGCCGGGGCATTCTACAAGATCCTCAACAGCGTGGTCGTGCCCCGCCCGATCGCGTGGGTCTCCACCCGCTCGGCAGCGGGCGTCGACAACCTCGCGCCGCACTCGTTCTTCACGGTGTCCTGCGTGGACCCGCCGATGGTCCAGTTCACCTCGGTCGGCAGGAAGGACTCGCTGCGCAACTGCCGCGAGACCGGCGAGTTCGTGGTGTGCCTGGCCACCGAGACACTGTTCGAGAAGATCAACGCCACCGCGACCGACTTCCCCGCCGAGGTGTCCGAGTTCGCCGAGGTCGGGCTCACCGCCGAGCCGAGCCTGACCGTCGCGCCGCCGCGCGTCGCGGAGTCACCCGTCGCGCTGGAGTGCCGCACCGAGCACGTCCTGGAGCTGGGCGACTCGACCGTGGTGATCGGCCGGGTGCTGCACGCCGCGATCGACGAGGACGTCTTCGAGACCGACGCGCGGGGCAACACCCTGCCCAGCCCGCTCAAGCTCCGTCCGCTCGCCCGCCTGGGCCGCAACGAGTGGTCCACCCTCGGCGAGATCCTGGAGATCACGCGGATCCCGCACCGGGACTGGCCCGGCCACTACCGGGGGTAGTCCGCCCGCAGGGCCTGGGCCCGGGTCGCGATCTGGTGCAGCGTGCAGGGCCACACCATCCCGGACCCGGCGTTGCGGCAGGCGGTGCAGCGGCCGAGCCGGTCCGGGACGTGCTCGTCCAGCAGCCGGGTGACGACCTCCGGCATCCCCGCCAGCACCCCGGCCATGGGGCCGTCCCCCGGCGTGTACCCGCCGCCGCCACCGGTCATGCCTGCCCCCTCGCCGAACCCACCGCACCGCCCCGGTCCACTCGCCCCGAGCCGATCCTCGCCGGACGCAATGCCTACCGGACGAGCGCGGCCCCGCCCGAGGAACCCCCGCGACTACAGCGTGAACTCCCCCGACGGGGTGGCGGTCGGGTCCGCGTGCAGCTCGCCCTCGCGCCCGCGCAGCTCGACGCGCCGGATCTTGCCCGAGATCGTCTTGGGCAGCTGGGCGAACTCCAGCCTGCGGATCCGCTTGTAGGGGGCCAGGTTGTCCCGCGCGAACTGCAGGATGTCCCGGGCCGTGGCCTCGTCCGGCGAGTACCCCGCCGCGAGCACCACGTACGCCTTGGGCACCGCGAGCCGCACCGGGTCGGGGGACGGCACGATCGCCGCCTCCGCCACCGCCGGATGCTCGATCAGCACGCTCTCCAGCTCGAACGGGGAGATCCGGTAGTCCGACGCCTTGAACACGTCGTCCGCCCGGCCCACGTAGGTGATGTAGCCGTCCGCATCCCGGGACCCGACGTCCCCGGTGTGGTAGTAGCCGCCCGCCATCGCCTCGGCGTTGCGCTCCGGATCGTCCCTGTACCCGACCATCAGCCCGACGGGGCGCCGGGACAGGTCGATGCAGATCTCCCCCTCGTCCGCGGGCTCCCCGGACACGGTGTCCACCAACACGATCGGGAAGCCCGGCATGGGCCGCCCCATCGAGCCCGGCTTGATCGCCGCCCCGGGCGGGTTGGCGATCTGCACGGACGACTCGGTCTGCCCGAACCCGTCCCGGATCTTGAGCCCCCAGGCCTTCTCGACCTGCTCGATCACCTCGGGGTTGAGCGGCTCGCCCGCGCCGACGACCTTCTGCGGCGGCGTGCGCAGGCCCGTGAGGTCCGCCTGGATGAGCATCCGCCAGACCGTGGGCGGCGCACAGAACGACGTCACCCCGAAGCGGTCCAGCACGCCGAGCAGCTCCTCGGCGGAGAACTTCGTGTAGTTCATGACCAGCACGGTCGCCTCGGCCAGCCACGGCGCGAACACGTTCGACCAGGCGTGCTTGGCCCATCCGGGCGAGGAGATGTTGAGGTGCACGTCCCCGGGCTCGAGCCCGATCCAGTACATCGTGGACAGGTGCCCGACCGGGTAGGACTGGTGGGTGTGCTCCACCAGCTTCGGCTTCGCGGTGGTGCCGGAGGTGAAGTAGAGCAGCAGCGTGTCCGTGGCCTTCGTCGGGCCGTCCGGGAGGAACACCGTGCTCCTGTCGTAGGCCTCGGTGTAGTCCCGCCACCCCTTCGGCGCCCCCCGCACCGCGATCCGGGTGTAGTCGCCGGGCACGTCGTCGAACTTGGCGGTGTCCCCCGCCCCGACGATCACGTGCTTCGCCCGGCCCCGGTCCACCCGGTCCCGCAGGTCCTCGGCGGTCAGCAGCGTCGTCGCCGGGATGACCACCGCGCCGAGCTTCATCGCCGCCAGCAGCGTCTCCCACAGCTCGAGCTGGTTGGCGAGCATCAGGATGATCCGGTCGCCCCGCGCGACGCCCTCGTCCCGCAGCCAGTTCGCCACCCGGTTCGAGCGCTCGGCCATCTCCCGGTAGGTCCAGGACGCGTCCGCGCCGTCCGCCTCGACGATCCACAGCGCCTTGCGGTCACCCCGCTCGGGATCGGCGGCGACGGCGTCGAAGTGGTCCAGCGCGAAGTTGAACTCGTCCAGCTCGGGCCAGGCGAAGTCGCGGACCGCGGTGTCGTAGTCCGTGCGGTTCGCCAGGAGGAGGTCCCGGGCCGCGTAGAACCGGGTGCTGCTCTCAGACACTCTTCCACCTCGTTGATCGCCGTTGACGCTGCGCCGCCGACCCTAACGATCCGGGCGCCCCCCGCCACCTGACCGTCGGGACAGCCACCCCTCGAACGTGGCCGGAGCGTCGCGTGCGGGACCCCGCCCCGGTCGCTACCGTGCGTGACCGTGACGAGGCGCGCCGCAATGGCCCTGACGACCGCCGTGCTGGCCCTGGTGGCGGGCTGCGCGGGCAGCGGGAACTCCCGTACCCGGATCGAGACCCCGCAGACCACCGTCCCGCAGGCCGCGCCGACCGGGACCGCCCTGCTCTGGCCGGTCACCGAGCAGGCCGCGGCGCAGACCCTGCAGGACGACGTCGACCGCGGCTCCCAGCCCTGGACGCTCGATCCCGAGGAGGTCGCGCTCACCTACGCGACGACCACCTGGGGCTGGACGGACCCCGAGCCGCACAGCACCGCACCGGGCACGGTGGCGCTGACCGACCCGCAGGGTTCCGCCACGCTGACGCTGGTCCAGCCCGTGCGGGCGGGCGCCACCGGGATCTGGGTCGTCTCCACGGCGACCCGCGACTAGGACGAGTCTCCCCACGGGGCGGTGGTGTCCCCGGTGAGGGACACGCCCTCGTCACCAGTACGGGTGAAAGCCGGCCCGGAGCGATGCGTTCCGGGCCCCCGCACCGATTCCCCGGGTGAAGCCGCACGGACACCGCCGTTCGGCCCAACACGACAGGTCAGGGGGCCCGGAGATGATCGGGAGCGACTCGGTCCAGCAGGACATGTTCACCGTGTTGCACGGGCAGCCGGCGCCGGTCGTCACGCGCTGGTCGTACACAGCGGAGGACCCCTACGCCGTCACCCTCGCCGTCCGGACCAGGCAGGACCGCTGGGTCGAGTGGCTCGTCGCCCGCGACCTCGTGCGGGACGCCCTGAGCGGTCCGGCCGGCTTCGGCGACATCCGGATGAGCCCGCAGCTCGTGCAGGGCTACGACATCGTCGAGATCGAGATCCGCTCCACGGACGGCCGGGCGGTGCTCGAGGTCGACCGCGACCTGCTGCGGCACTTCGTCGAGTCCAGCAGCGAGGTCGTCGCGTTCGGTGAGGAGTCCGAGGCCCTCGATCTCGACCGGGTGATCGCCCGGCTCACCTCCAGCTGCCCGGAGTGACGCCCGCGTCGCGGGCCCCGTCGACGTCGGGGACTCCCCCGGTGTCCGGGTTCGCGTCGATCCGCCGCGCACCCGGCTCCTGCGGCGGGGTCTCCGACCGGTAGTCCCGCTCCGCGTCCGCCTGTGCCGCCGCGGGCCGCTCCTCCTCCTCCAACGCCTCCGCCACCTCGGGGTCCCCCGCGGGCGAGTCGTCCACCACCGGCTCGATGCCGGTCTCCGTGTCGTGCACCGCCGCCTCCTCGGCCGCCGCCGCTCCCCCGTCGACGCCCACGTCCCGGGCGTCCGCGTCGTCCGTCGCGCTCCCGTCGGCGCCCGTCTCGGCCGCCGCCAGCCGTCCGGTCCGGTCGTCGTCCACGGGCCCGGACTCCTCCGGCAGCTCGCGGCTCAGCCGCTCGTCGAGCGTCTCGGCCGTCCCGGTCATCGCGGGGTCCTCCACGGCGTACGGCCGGTCCGGCGGGGAGTACCCGGCGTCCAACGGGTCGCCCTCGGTCAGCGTCTCCCCGGGGTCGAGCTGCAGGGCGTCGGCCATGTCGGCGCCGGTGTCGGGTGTCTCGTCAGGCATGTCCCCCGCGTACCCCGCGACCGTCGGGCACAACCACGTGCCACCCCCGGACATCATCGTCCAGGCGATGGGCTTCGGCCGGAGGCGGCGAACGCGGGCGGCCCGGCGCCCCGTCGGCCACGGCCACCGGGCCCGAGGCGGCACGAGGGGCGGTCCGGGCCGGTCGCACGGACCCGGTCCCGCCCCTCGTCCCGGCTGCGGCGGGCGCTCAGCGAGCGTGGCGGGGCGCCCGGTCCTGCTCGGCGGACCGCTTCGCGGCGGGGGCGCCGAAGCGGTGGCGCAGCAGCACCCGGCTGCCGCGCCCGTCGAAGTGCACCAGCACGGTCTCGACCATGTGCTGCATCAACAGCATGCCCCGCCCACCCTGCGAGTCCGCGGTGACGGAGTCCACACCGCGCCAGCTGCCGTGGTCGGTGATCTCGATGCAGAGCGCCCCGCCGTCGGCGGAGGTCTCGGAACCCTCGGTCCACAGCGTCAGCTCGACCTCGCCGAACCCGTCCTCGGGGTAGGCGTGCCGGACGGCGTTGGCGACGGCCTCGTCCACGGCGAGCACGACGTCGTCGACCTCGTCCCCGCTGAGCCGCAGCGGCTCGAGCCAGCGGCGCAGCTCGTGCCGGATGACCGAGAGCTGCTCCGGGTCGGCGGGCCAGCTGCGGTGGACGTACTCGATGCCCGCGCCGCTGAGCTCGGTCTCGGGTTCGTCGTCCCGCTGGGTGGAGAGCACGGCGAGCGCCTCGGCGCTGAGGTCCTGCGGGTCGGTGTCGGTGCTGGTGGGGGCGTCGGTCGGGGGGAGCGAGTCCGACTGGCTGAGCATGAACTCTCCGTGGGGACGATGACGGATCGAGCCGGTCCCTCCAGGATCTCCGTGTTCGGGGGGTCTCGAAACACCGCCGGCCGAGCCCGTGACACCGTTCGTCGTGCCCGTCGACCACCCACCGGAGCAGTGCTCAGGACGGGGAGGGATCGTCCACGGGCTCGTCCGGGTCCGCCGCCGCGGCGGGGGTGCTGCGTGCCGTGATCTGCTCGCCGATGTAGCGCAGCACCTCCGCGGCCACCGCGGCGACCGGCACCGCCAGGAACGCCCCGGCGATGCCGAACAGCGTGCCGCCCGCGGTCACCGCCAGCAGCACCACGGCCGCGTGCAGGCCCATGCTGCGGCTCTGCAGGATCGGCTGCAGGACGTTGCCCTCGATCTGCTGCACGGCCACGATGATCGCCAGTGTGATCAGCGCGACGGTCAGGCCCTGGGTGACCAGGGCGACCAGCACCGCCAGCGCACCCGCCACGAACGCTCCGACCACCGGTACGAACCCGCCGAAGAAGGTCAGCACCGCCAGCGGCAGCCACAGCGGGACGCCGAGGACGGCGAGCCCGATCCCGATGAAGACCGCGTCGACCAGGGCGACGAGCGCCTGGGTGCGGATGAAGCTGCCGAGTGTGCGCCACGAGCGCTCGAGCACGGCGCTGAGGTGTCCGCCGGCCTTCGGCCCGGTCGCGCGGGTCAGCCAGGGCAGGAACCGCGGGCCGTCCTTGACGAAGAAGAACGCCAGGATGACCGCCAGCACGACGTTGAGCAGGCCGGAGGCGAACGCACCGACCCCGGTGAGCACGCCGCCCGCGATCGTCGCGGCGCTGGCCTGCACCTGCTGCACGGCCTGGTCGAGGATCGTGCCGAGCTGCCCGTCGCCCAGGTTGAACGGGGGCCCCTCCAGCCACCGCTGGATCTGCTGGATGCCGCCCGCCACGCCCGAGACGATCTCGTCCGACTGGCCCGCGACCTGCGGGGCGAACCCCGCGATCACCCCGCCGATCACCACGACGGTGACCAGCAGGACCAGCAGCGCCGCCAGCGCGGGCGGGACGCGGTGGTCGACCAGCCGGCGCACCGGCGGCCGCAGGACGGTGGCGATGATGACGCCCAGCAGGGTCGGCAGCACGATGGACCACAGCTGCCCGACGAGCAGCCCGACGAGCACCAGGCCGAGCGCGATCAGCAGGATCCGCCCGCTCCACCGGGCCAGCTTCGCCACGCCGGACTCGATCACCTGCCCGCGCTCGCGGGTCGCCGGGGCGCTCGGCCGCGGACCGACCGGGTCCGGCCCGCCGTGGTCGACGCGATGCACCCGGCCGCCCTCGTCCGAGCCGCCGCGGTCGTCGACCGGCTCACCCTCCCCGACCACGCCCGCCACTCCGGCCACCCTGTTCCCCCTGCCCCTGATCCGCCCGCCCAGCTTGGCAGACGACCCGGTCAGCGGTCGGCAGGACGACGTCGGAGCAGGTACGTGTCCATGATCCAACCCTTGCGGGCGCGGGCCTCGGCGCGGATCCTCACGATCTCGTCCCGCACCTCGAGGACCGGTCCCGCGGCGAGGATCTCGTCCGGCCCGCCGACGTAGGCACCCCAGTAGACGTCGACGTCCGCGACCTCGGCGTCCGGCAGGGCGGCGAAGGCGGTGTTCCCGTCCAGCATCACGACGACGTCGTCCACGTCCGCGGGCAGGCCCGCCGCGATCCGGCGCCCGGTCGTGATGAGGATCGGGCGCCCCACCCGGTTGAGGATCAGCCGGTGCGCGGCGGCCAGGGCCTGCACGCTGGAGATCCCCGGGATGGAGACCACGTGCACGTCCAGCCCCTCGAGCAGCCGCAGCGTGCCGTCGTAGAGCGCGGGGTCGCCCCAGACCAGGAAACCGCCGGTCTCGCCCTCGGCCAGCCCCGCGATCATCTCGGCGTACAGCGCGCCGCGCCGGTCCTGCCAGTCCACGACGGCGGAGGTGTAGGCCGCGCGGTCGAGCTCCGAGCGGTCCCGGGCCGGGTCCGCGGACTCGACCACGCGGTAGCTCCCGGGCTCGCGGTGCCGGTGCAGGATCTCGGTCCGCAGCGCGACCAGGTCCTCCTTGGCCTCGCCCTTGTCGATCACGAAGACGACGTCGACCGCCTGCAGGGCCTTCACCGCGGAGAGGGTGAGATGGTCCGGGTCACCCGAGCCGATCCCGATCACGTACACCGTGCGCACGCCGCTCACCCTATGTCGGGGAGCAGCCCGGTGCGCCGGGCGATCCACGGCAGCTCCGCCACCAGCCCGTCCTTCGCCACGGTCCAGGAGTGCGTGCCCGCGACCAGCGAGAGCGTGACGTCCAGGCCCGCCGCCCGTGCGGCGTCGACGACCCGGCGGGCCTGTGGGCCGTAGATCTCGTCCTCGCGCCCGACCACCACCCGGCCCGCGATACCCGGCGGCAGGTGCTCCAGCGGGTTCACCGCGCGGAAGGCCGCGAGCGGGTCGGGCCGGTCCCCGAACGCGGCGGCGACGGTCTGCTCCCGGGTGCCCAACGACGGCTCCACCTGCCCGGACATGTCGAGGAAGGTCGGGTAGACGTCCGGCCGGTTCGCGGCGAGCTGCAGCGAGCAGGTCCCGCCGTAGGAGAAGCCGCCGATCGCCCGCCGGTTCGGGTCGGCCTGCAGGTGCGTGGCCACCCAGGCCGGGACGTCCTCGGCCAGGTAGGTCTGCACGTTTCCCAGCCGGGAGTCCAGGCAGAGCGGGTCGGCGAAGGCGCTGCCGGTCGCGTCCGGCACGACGACGATGGGGGCCAGCCCGGCGTGCGCGCGGGCGAACGCGTCCATGATCTTCGCCAGCTCGCCCGCGACCAGCCAGTCGGCCGGGTCGCCCGGCTGCCCGCCGACCAGCACCAACACCGGCAGCAGCGGGCGCGGCGACACCAGGTAGGCGGGCGGGAGGTAGACCTCGGCGGGCCGGGCGGCGAACCCCGAGACGGTGCCGGGGATCGGGACGGTCGCGACGCGGCCCGTGCCCGGCAGGTCCGCGGGCGCGACCCAGCCCGCCTCGACGGACCCGTCCGGCCCCGGCGCGGCGACCGGCAGCGCGGCGGGGACGGCGGCGAAGTCGATCGCGTTCGCCGCGGGCAGCCCGAACACCCCGGCCAGGGTGGGCCGGTAGGCGTACACCGCGTTGATCTTGATCCCGGCGGTGACCAGGACCAGGACCACCGCGAGCACGCTGAGCAGCCGCCACCACCGTCGGCGGCCCGCGACCGCGGCGACCAGGGCGAGCACGGCCAGCCCGCTCCACAGCCAGACCCGCCAGCCGAGGGGGTCCGGGAAGGGCTGGAGCACCTGCAGCGCGACGGCGGCGGCGCCGAGCACCACCAGCGTGATCGCGACGACGAGCGGCAGCCGCCGCGTCCACCAGCCCCGGCGGAACCGGACCAGCAGGAACACCAGCGAGACGATCCCCAGCCAGGTCAGGGTCGTCGGCAGCCACCCGAAGAGCAGCGGAGAGTCCAGGAAGAGAGCGCGCACCGTTCCGGAACGCTATCCGCCGCTGGTCAGGGCGGCGATAGGGGGCGGAGTGGGCGGTTCGCCCGGTGCCGCCCACGCTCCGAGTAGGGTCGGCGGCTCCACGAACGGGTGAGGAGGACGGTGCTCACTTCTCCGCTGAGGGTCGCGCACCTCGTCGACACGCTGCACCCCGACGGGGGCGAGTACGGGCTCGTGGCCCTGGCGGGCGCCGCGCGCACCGCCGGGCTGGAGCTGGTCGTGGTCGGGATCTCCGGGGCCGGGGACGGCCGCCGGGCCGCGGCGCTGCGCGCGGCCGGGGCGACCGTCGTCGAGCACGGGTTGGCGCCGTGGGACCCGCGGGCCGTGCCCAGGGTCCTCGACACCCTGCGCGAGCACGGCGTCGCGCTCATCCACACCCACTCCCCCAACGCCGACGTGGCCGGGTCCGCCGCCGCCACCCGGCTGCGTCTGCCGGTGTTCTCCACGCTGCACCGCATCGAGGACGAGCCCGCGGACCGGCTGGACCGCCTGCGTCGCACGGCCAAGACCATGGCCAGGGCCCGGTTCGTCACCCGCACCATCGCGGTCTCCCGGCTGCAGGTGGACTGGTACCGCAGGGTCGCCGGGTCCGCGCGCGGGCTGGTCGTGCTGCCGGACGGCGTCGCCGACCCCGAGCCCGTCGACCGGGAGCGCGCCCGGGCCGTGCTGGGGCTCGGCGCCGCGGACGTGCTGGTCGTCTCGGCCGCCCCCATGCGCCGGGGGAAGGGCCAGGACCTGCTGCTCGACGCCGTCGCCGCGCTGCCGCCGGACCTCCCGGCCACCGTCGTCCTCACCGGTGACGGGCCGCTGCGCCCCTGGCTGGAGGCCCGGGTGGCCCGGGAGGCCGAGCTGTCCGGACGGGTGGTGGTCCGCCCGCTCGCCGATCCCCCCGCCCTGCTGCAGGCCGCGGACGTGCAGGTGCACGTCACGCGGACGGACGTGATGCCCAGCGCGGTGGTGCGCGGGCTGGCCGCGGGCATCCCCGTCGTGACCAGCCGCGTGGGCGGGCTGCCGGAGATCGTCACCCGGGAGACCGGGCGGCAGGTCCCGCTGACCGCGCAGGCGGTGGCCGAGGCGCTGACCGAGCTGGCCTCGGACGCGACGCTGCGCGCCCGCCTGGGCACCGCCGCCCGCACCCGGTTCGAGGAGCGCTTCGAGGCGGGCGGCTGGGCGGCCCGCCTGCGGGCGCTGTACGACTCGACCCTCGGCTGAGCGGAGCGCCCCGGTCGGCCCACCCCGCGACCCGTTCGGCCCACCCCTCGTCACCGTCCGGCACGAGCGACACGCCCAACGGCTCTCGTCGGCCGGTAACGACGTCTCGTCCCGACTGGGCGACCGGTCGGCGCGCCGATCACGATTCGGGCCGCATGTCGGTCACGGCCCGGTTACGGTCGTCCACGCACCGGGAGGAGACGCCCGGGGCAACGCCCGGTCGGCCGCCACACCTGCCCGCCGACATTCCCCCGGGCGCCCGACCCCGGCACGGGGCAGGTGCGGTGCGGCGCTCCCCGGCTCCCCGCCCGCGGCGGCGAGGTACGACTGCATGACCGACACGTGCGTGGCTCCCCTGTCCCCGCTCGCTCCGTTCGTCCCGCTCGCGCGGCACGGCGGTCACGACCGGGCGGGTGCCCTGTCCGCCGCCGACCTGATCGCCCGCTTCTCGGGCGGTGTCACCCCGCCCTCGGGCGGCCGTCGCGCCCGCCGCGCGCAGTCCGAGCAGTCCGCGCAGTCCGCGCAGCTCAGCGGCGCCGCGCTGTTCACCTCCCCCACCGACGGAGCAGCGGCAGCCGGGTTCGGCACCGCGCCCGTCCCCCCCGCCGAGCCCGCGGTCGCCGAGCCCGCGACGGAGTCGTTCGGCGCCGTCGCCCCGCCCGCGGGCCTGACCGGGTCGTTCTTCACCGGCGGCGCGCCCGGGCTCGGCGGGATCGGCGGCACCGTCCGCAGCCTGACCGGCGCGTTCCCCGCGCAGCTGCGCTCCCCCAAGGCCATCGCCGCCGTCGCGACCGTGGGCGCGATCGGCGCCTCGGCCGTGCTCACCGGCATGCCGAACCCCGCCCAGCAGGCCACCGAGGCGGCCACCGGGACCGTCGGGCTCGCTGCGGCGGACCTCGCCCTCCCCGGCCTCACGGACCCCACCGCGCCCGGCGCGGACGACTCGGCCCCCACCACCGGCGCGGACCTCGCCGCCCAGGCCACCCAGGTGCTGCCCGCCGTCCCGCAGGAGGGCCCGGGTGCGGTGGGCGGTTCCCTGCAGAACGTCTTCGGCACCACGGTCGGCACGCTGCCGCAGGTGCTGGACCACGCCAACCAGGCCCAGGCCGGCGTCGTGCAGAAGGCCGCGGAGGCCGAGGAGCGGGCGAACGCGCTGAAGCGGGCCGCGGCCGCCGCCGCGAGCGGAGCCCCGGTCGGGGACGTGGTCAGCGGGGTCTCCGGCCTCGGCGCCAAGGCCCTCGCGGCCGCGCAGACCAAGCTCGGCACGCCCTACGCCTGGGGCGCCAGCGGCCCGAACGCCTTCGACTGCTCGGGCCTCACCAGCTGGGCCTTCCGCCAGGCGGGCGTCACCATCCCGCGCACCTCGGCCGCCCAGTCCACCTTCGGCACCCCGGTGGCGAAGGGCGACCTGCAGCCCGGCGACCTGGTGTTCTTCTACCAGCCGGTCAGCCACGTGGGCATCTACATGGGCGGCGGCAAGATCCTGCACGCCTCCACCAGCGGCGAGCCCGTGAAGATCTCGGACATGTCGAGCTTCCCGTACGCGGGCGCCCGCCGGATCTGACCTCGGCGAGCGCCCGGCGGGATCAGCCCAGGAGCGGCATCACCTTCGTGCCGAAGTCGTGCACGCCCTGCTCGAAGTCGTCGAAGGTGAACATCATCCCCTTGACGCCGGGCATGGTCGCGACCTCGTCGATCTGCCGCGCGACGGTCTCGTAGCTGCCCACCAGTGTGGCCATGTTGAAGTTCACGGCCCCCTCCGGCAGGTTGATCGTCCGCGCGGTCCCGGACTCGTCCGCGTTGGTGTCCTTGCCGCCCTCGTCCGCCATGTAGCCGAGCGCGTCCGCGTCCGCCCCGGCCCGGTAGGAGTCCCACTTCGCGCGGGCCTCCTCGTCCGTGTCCGCCATGATGGCCATGAACAGCGGCAGCGACCCGACGTCTCGGCCCGTCTTCGCGGCGGCCGTGGCCAGCCGCTGGGTGGACTCGGCGTAGACCTGCGGGTCGTTGACGCCCGGGCTGAGGATGAAGTTGTAGTCCCCCAGCTCCGCGACCATCCGCATGCCGCGCTCGGACTGCCCCGCGCAGACGATGTCGATGTGCCCGGACGGCTGCGGCGAGAGCACGCAGTCCTCCATCTGGAAGTACTGCCCCTTGAAGTCGCTGCGGCCCTTCTCGAACAGCTCCTTCATCACCGTCACGTACTCGGTGGAGTAGTCGTAGCGGTAGCCGAAGTACTCGTCCCCGGGCCACAGGCCCATCTGCGCGTACTCGCCGCCGGCCCAGCCGGACACGATGTTGATCCCGAACCGGCCGGGCGCGATGGAGTCGATCGTCGTGGCCATCCGGGCGACGATCGCGGGGGGCAGGGTGAGCACCGCCGTCGAGGCGTAGAGCTTGATCCGGTCGGTGACGGCGGCGAGGCCCGCCATCAGCGTGAACGACTCCAGGGCGTGGTCCCAGAACTCGACCCTGCCGCCGAACCCGCGCAGCTTGATCATCGACAGGGCGAACGCGAAGCCCTGGGCCTCCGCCTCCTGCACGATCCGCTTGTTCAGGTCGAACGACGGCATGTACTGCGGCGAGTTCTCGGAGATCAGCCAGCCGTTGTTGGCGATGGGGATGAAGACGCCGAAGTCCATGACGACTCCTTCTTCTCGGGGGTCCGGCCGGGGAGGACCGGAGTACGGGGGCCACCTCGCGAGCGAGGAGGGCGACGGAGGCTCGGGCCGACTCGACCGGCATCCCGGCCCAGTCGGTGCGCAGGACGAAGTGGTCCACACCGAGCTCCCGCCACGGCAGCAGCGCCGCGAGGTACTCCTCCGGTGAGCCCACCACGAACCGGTCCTCCGCGAGGTCCGCGTAACCGGTTCGGAACGACTCCTTCTCGGGCATGACACGGTCCTGGCCCCAGTCGGCCTAGACCTCGTACTTGCCCGCGAGGGAGGGCCGGGCGAGCTCGACCGCCCGCTCCCGCGTCGGCGCGCAGTAGACCTCGCGCATCAGCGGCAGCTCGGGGACCGGGCGCCCGCCCCGCTCGGCGTGGAAGATCTCCCGCTGCCGCCGGGTCGTCGCGGTGGTGGCGTGCGGGTTTGCCGGGCACCGGGTGGATCGCACAGCGGATCTCGGCGATCTCGGCGTCCCCGATCTCGGGCCGCAGCTCCAGCACCGCGTCGGCGAAGGCGTGGATGAAGTGGCAGATCGGGTACGGCTTCACGGCCGTGCGCACCAGCTCCCAGGTCTCCCCCAGGTTCGCGCCGACCGCCTCCGGGTGGGTCTCCCGCCCGGCGAGGTGGGTGTTGTACAGCCCGAAGCGGCCCTCGTACACCGCGCCGGGCAGCCGCGGTGCGGTGGCGGGCGTGGTCGGGACGACGATCAGGTCGGCGCCCGCGAACACCGCCGACAGCTCGCGCTGCAGCTCCACCCGGAACTGCAGGGCGCGCCATGGACTTCCACACCACCGAGCTGATGGCCACCGGGAACCTGATGTTCACGATGATGGGCCAGCCGGTCAGCGACGTGCTGCGGACCACGCTGGACCGCGCCGCCGTCGCGCCGGAGCAGTGGGACCGGGTGGACGCCGCCCACCTCGCGATCGCCGAGCACATCGCGCGCGGCGAGGCGGCCGAGGCCGAGGAGGCCATGCGCGGGCACCTGCTGGACCTGCGGGAGCTCTACGAGGAGCCGGGCACCTGGCGCGGCGGCGCGCCGGTCTAGGAGCGCACCGGGGCGATCGTCACCCGGTCGATCTCGGCCTCGAGCACCGCCCGCGCGTCCGGGTCGAGGCCCGAGTCGGTCACCAGGACGTCCGCCTCGCCGAGCTCGGCGATCGTGGAGATGCCCGTGGTCCCCCACTTCGTGCTGTCCGCGACCACGACCAGCCGGTGCGCCGCCTCGACCAGCGCCCGGTCCGTCTCGGACTCCATGAGGTTCGGGGTGGTGAACCCGCTCGCCGTGGTCATCCCGTGCACGCCGAGGAACACCACGTCCAGGTTCAACGACCGCAGCGCGGCCACCGCGACCGGACCGACCAGCGCCTCCGACGGCGTCCGGATGCCGCCGGTGAGGACGACCGTCCGGTCCGGGCGGCCGCCGCTCAGCACGTCGGCCACGGCCATCGAGTTCGTGACCACGGTGAGCTCGGGGACCTCCAGCAACCGCGCGGCGAGCGCGGCGGTGGTGCTGCCGGCGGACAGCCCGATCGTCGCCCCGGGCTCGACGAACGCCGCCGCGGCGTCGGCGATGGCCTCCTTCTCCGCCCGCTGCCTGCCCGCCTTGACGGCGAACTCCGGCTCCTCCGCACTCGTCTCGCCGGGTGCGGTGGCCCCGCCGTGCACCTTGTCGACGAGCCTGCGGCGGGCGAGGACGTCCAGGTCGCGGCGCACGGTCATGTCGGACACGCCGAAGCGCTCGGCCAGGTCGGAGACGCGCACCGCGCCGCGCTCGCGGATCTCGGCGAGGATCAGCTCCTGGCGCTGACGCGCCAGCAGACTCATCGCGCCACCCCGTCATCCCGCACCACATCGCACACAATGCAACGCGCACGAACGGGCGTCAACGGCGTCCTGACCGGGTCACCTACCGATCCGCACAGACTCAACCGATTCAGTCTGTCGGATAATGTTCACTTTCACGCGACACGAGGTACGTTACGCCGCGCACCATGTGCCACACGCAGCCTCGGGCTGCTCGGAACGGCGAGGGAGCCGCTATGTCGCGTACCGGATGGGGCCGGTCACCGGCCGGGCTGCGAACCGGTCGAGGAGGCCCGCGATGATCCTCGCCCAGGGCCAGACCGACCTGCGGCTGGACGCCAACGCCCTGGACTACGTCCTGGTCGCCTTCTACTTCCTGCTGGTCCTCGGCATCGGGTACGCCGCGCGGCGCTCGGTGTCCTCCAGCCTGGACTTCCTGCTCTCCGGCCGGTCGATGCCCGCGTGGGTGACCGGTCTGGCGTTCATCTCGGCGAACCTCGGTGCGCTCGAGCTGATCGGCATGGTGGCCAACGGGGCCCAGTTCGGCATCCCGACGGTGCACTACTACTGGATCGGCGCGATCCCGGCGATGGTGTTCCTCGCGCTGGTGATGATGCCGTTCTACTACGGGTCCAAGGCCCGCTCGGTCCCCGAGTTCCTCTACAAGAGGTTCAACCGGACCACCCAGCGCGTCCAGGCGGTGATCTTCGCGCTCTCGGCGGTGCTGATCGCGGGCGTCAACCTGTTCTCGCTGGGCCTGCTCCTGGAGGCGCTGCTCGGCTGGTCGCTGGCGCTCGCCATCCCGGTCGCCGCGCTGATCGTGCTCGCGTACATCACCCTCGGCGGGCTGTCGGCGGCGATCTACTCCGAGGTGCTGCAGTTCTTCGTGATCCTCGCGCTGCTGATCCCGCTGACCATCGCGGGGCTCTCGCGCGTCGGCGGGTGGAACGGGCTCAAGGAGGCGGTCACCAACGGGCCCGGTGGCGCCGAGGAGCTCTCGTCGTGGCCGGGGACGTCGCTGACCGAGATCGCCAACCCGGCGCTGTCGGTGATCGGCATCGTGTTCGGCCTCGGTTTCGTGCTGTCCTTCGGCTACTGGACCACGAACTTCGCCGAGGTCCAGCGCGCGCTGTCGGCCAAGAGCATGTCCGCCGCCAAGCGCACCCCGCTGATCGGCGCGTACCCGAAGGCGCTGCTGCCGCTCGTCATCATCATCCCCGGCATGATCGCGGCGGTGCTGGTCCCCCAGCTCGTCACGCTGAAGGCGGGCGGGGAGACGGACGTCACCTACAACAACGCGCTGTCGCTGCTGATGAAGGAGGTCCTGCCCAACGGCATCCTCGGCGTCGCGATCGCGGGCCTGCTCGCGGCGTTCATGGCGGGCATGGCGGCGAACATCAGCTCGTTCAACACCGTGTTCACCTACGACATCTGGCAGGACTGGGTCCGCCCCGGCAAGTCGGACAAGTACTACCTGCAGGTCGGCCGGTGGATCACCGTCATCGGCTGCGTGATCGCGGTCGGCACGGCGTTCATCGCGTCCGGCTCCGGCAACATCATGGACTACCTGCAGTCGCTGTTCAGCTTCTTCAACGCGCCGCTGTTCGCGATCTTCATCCTCGGCCTCTTCTGGCGGCGGATGACCGGCCCGTCGGCGTGGATCGGGCTGCTGTCCGGCACCGTCGCCGCCGTCGTGGTGAACGTCCTGGTCACGACCGGGGTCCTGGCGCTGTCCAGCCAGGCGGGCAGCTTCGTGGGCGCCAGCGCGGCCTTCGTCGTGGGCGTCATGGTCGCGATCGGGGTGTCGATGGTCAGCACCCCGAAGCCGGCGTCGGAGCTCGGCGGGCTGGTGTGGAGCCTGACCTCGAAGGAGGACCGGACGCACGCGAGCCACGGCGAGGACGCGGGCTGGTACCGCAGCCCCGTCACCCTCGGGATCGGCGTGCTGGTCCTGACCGCGATCCTCTACATCCTCTTCTGGTAAGGGCGGAGCCATGACGGAACCGAAGGGCCCGGCGGGGCAGGACGCCCCGGTGTCGACCACGGCCTCGCGGCTGTTCGACCTGCGGACGATCCTCGCCCTGATGTTCAGCGTCTACGGGATCGTGCTGCTGGTCCTGGGCCTCGTCGCGACGGACGAGACGGACATCGCGAAGGCGGGCGGCTGGAACATCAACCTGGACACCGGGATCGCGATGCTGGTGCTCGCGGCGTTCTTCCTGCTGTGGGTGCGACTGCGGCCGGTCAAGGCACCCACCAGTGAGATCGAGGGGACGGCCGGCGACTCTGCCGGTCCCCCTTCGCACTAGCCGGGAGCCGGTCGGCTCCGGCGGCGCAGGTCAGCTGCGGGAGCCGACCGGGTACTCGGGGTTGAACGCCTGCAGCGTCCAGTCGTCGAAACGGCGGGCGGTCAGGCGGATGCGGGTCCAGATCGTGGTCATCATGTCCTCTCGTTGGGGCTTCGGTACTGACAATACCTAAGACGACGCGATCTTCTGAATCGTTACCGAAGAGTTCCGAGACTTGACCGGCGTCACGATGTCGGCGTGTCGAGGTGGGGCGAGCAGGCAGGCCGAGCATCGAGCTGGGCACCCCGCAACACGCCAGGCCCGACCCCGCGTCGCTGGAGGTGGCGGAGGCACGGGGCCGAGGCAGGGGCGCCGAGGCGGGATGCGAACCCGCGACACGGAGGCAGTGCGGAACCGGGGCACGAGACCGCACCGCGGGACCGCGCCACGGGGCCGAGGCACCGGACCGCGCCACGGGACCGCGCTACGGGACTGAGGTGAGCGGTCGGATCTGCGCGGACGAACTGCAGTCCCGAAGGGCGGCTTCCCCGAGGCCGACCGACACGCGCCGGCCGTCGCGAGCAGTCGACCACTGACCTCTCACCTGCGAAAACAGCTCCACCTCGAACGTCTGGTCGACTATCGTCGTGACATTCCCACCGCCCTCGTCCAGCCGACCGAGACCGTCGTCTCGGCCGTCGGCGGCGAGCTGGCGAAGATCGAGGACCTCGTCGCCCTGCGCAACCGGATCGACGCCGGGATCGCCGAGTCCACCCGCGCCGTCGCCCGGGCCGAGGTCGAGCGGCGGTCGGACCAGATCGCCTCCGGGCAGGTCACCGTCGAGCAGGTCGAGGCCACCCTCGTCGACCGGCTCGGCCGGGCATTGGGAGTCTCGCCGACCAGGGCTCGGGCTCAGCTGCGGATCGGGCGGGACCTGCACGCCGGGTTGGCCGGTGTGCGTGCCCGGTTCGGCGAGGGCGAGCTGGACCAGCCGGGAGTCGCCGCGATCGTCGGCGCCGCCCATCTGGATCCCGCCGAGCGCGCCCGTGCCGCCCGCCGCGACCGGTACGTCAGCCTCAGCCCGACGGGAGACGGGATGGCGCTGCTGCGCGCCCACCTCCCCGCCGAGCAGGGCATCGTCTGCGGCGCCGCCCTCCGCGAGGCCGTCGCCGAGCACGGGGTCTCCCCCGAACCGGTGACCCGCACCCGTGGCCAGGTCATGGCCGACACCCTCGGCTCACCGGCACCGCACCCGGCGAGTCGGTGGTCGGGGTGGAGATCCAGGTCCTCGTCCCGATCGAGACGCCGGTCGACACCGGCGGCCCGCTGCCGGTGGAGCTCCCGGGCTTCGGCCCGGTGCCCGCCGAGCTCCTCACCGAGGCCGGCCACACCACCTGGCGGCGGCCGGTCACCCGGGACGGTGTCGTCATCGGTTGTTCGCGGCTCGCGTCGGCAGGCGTGTGAACGCCGTCGCAGACCGCGGGCCGGCCGCGAGGCGGAGTCACCGGCCGGTCGAGCCCCCTTCCGACCCGCCGTAGCGTGTCCCCGTGCCCGAACCCCTCCGCGTGATCGCCCGGGACGGGGTGCACGAGATCGTGATCGAGCGGTCCCGGTTCCGTACGACGCTGACCCGGGTGTCCGACCCCGATTCCGCGGCGGCGGTGATCGCGGCGGTACGACGCGAGTTCTGGGACGCCACCCACCACTGCACGGCGTTCCGGATCGGGGAGGTCCAGCGCTCGTCGGATGACGGCGAGCCCGCGGGCACGGCCGGTGTCCCGATGCTGGAGGTCCTGCTGCGGCGGGAGGTGACGGATGTCGTCGCCGTCGTCACGCGGTGGTTCGGCGGGGTCAAGCTCGGGGCGGGCGGGCTGGTGCGCGCGTACGGGCGGGCGGTCTCCGAGGCGCTCGACGTCGTGGGCGTGCGCCGCCGGGTCCGGCTGACCGAGTTCCTGCTGGCCGTGCCGCACGCCGGCGCGGGGCGGATCGAGAACGCCCTGCGCACCGCGGGGTACGCGGTCGCCTCGGTCGAGTACGGCGCCGACGCCACGATCACCGCCCGCGCCGCGGACCCCGCGGCGTTCGCGGCGTGGCTCGCCGCGCTGACCGGCGGCGCCGTGGAGGCTCTGGCGATCGGCGAGGTGGACGTCGATGTCGAGTGAGCCGGACCCCGACCGAGCCGTGACACCCACCGACCCCGTACTCGAGTCGGCCCGGGCTCGCGACCGACCTGTGGGCCGGCTTCGGCCGACAGCCCACCGTCCCGCCCCGCCGCGACCGGCTCAGAACCGACCGACCCACCGGTCCGGCCGGGTGTCACGCCCCCGCCACCACCCGCA
The DNA here is from genome assembly GCF_039541715.1 of Pseudonocardia xishanensis. Taxonomy (NCBI): domain Bacteria; kingdom Bacillati; phylum Actinomycetota; class Actinomycetes; order Pseudonocardiales; family Pseudonocardiaceae; genus Pseudonocardia; species Pseudonocardia xishanensis. The sequence continues at coordinate 142,921 of NZ_BAABGT010000075.1, read as the reverse complement.
GATCGCCCACGAACGCCTCGAACGCGGCCTCCCGCTCCGCCGAGTCCTCGGTCCGGAGCAGGGATGACGGGTGCACCGTCGCCACCCACCGCCGCCCCTCGTGTTCGAGGATCTCGCCGCGCCGGTCGGTCAGCCGGAAGTCCTGCCCGAACACCGACTTCGCCGCGACGGCACCGAGCAGCCCCACGACCTCGGGCCCGACGAGCCGCAGCTCGGCCTCCAACCAGGGATGACACGCTCGGACCTGCCGGACGGTCGGCGACTGGTGGATCCGCCGCTTCCCGCGCTCGCGGAACCGGAAGTGCTTGACGGCGTTGGTGAGGAACACGTCCTCGCGGGCGATGCCCGCCTCGGCCAGTGCCCGGTCGAGCAGATGCCCCGCGGGCCCGACGAACACGTGACCCTGCCGGTCCTCCCGGTCCCCGGGCTGCTCCCCGACCAGCATCAGCCGCGCGGTCCGCGGGCCCTCGCCGCCGACCACCTGCTCGGCGTGTTCCTGCAGCTCACAGCCAGTGCAGGTCGCCTCCGCCCGACGGAGTGCGGCCAGACTGCGCACGCGCGGGGCGGCGTCCGCAGGCTCGGTCATGGTCCGGAGATGCCCAGCCGACCCCCCGGACAAACAAGGTGACGGACGTCACTCCCGACCAGGAATTGAGTCGGACCGGCGCAAGTTTACTCAGTCAGACGCTGCGAACCCCACAGCATCAGAGCAGGAGGACACCATGAGCACCCTGACCCGTCGCGATCCCTTCTTCGCCGACTTCGACGCCCTCGTGCGTCGCGCCTTCGCCCCGGCACCGATCCAGCGCCAGTCCGGCTTCACCCCCGCCGCGGACCTGCGCCGCGACGGTGACGACGCCGTCGTCGCGCTGGAGCTCCCCGGCATCGACGCCACCCGGGACGTCCACGTGGACGTCGAGGACGGTCGGCTCGTGGTGCACGGCGAGCGTCGGGACGAGCGGAGCGAGGACGACGGCGCACGCCGCGTCCGCGAGGTCCGCTACGGCTCCTTCCGGCGCAGCTTCACGCTGCCGGAGCACGCCACCGCCGAGGCCGTCTCCGCGTCCTACGACGCGGGCGTGCTGACGGTCCGCGTGGCGGGCGCGTACACCGAGCCGCGCAAGCCCGGCGCCACGAGCATCCCGGTCACCGTGGCGGCCGCCACGAGCGCCGAGTAAGCAGCGCACCCCGGACAGCCCCCTCGCCCGCGTGCGAGGGGGCTGTTCTCGTCGGTCAGCGCTTGACGGCGAGCACCGGGACGTCCACCTCCAGCAGCAGCCGCTGCGAGAGGGAGCCCAGCAGGGCCTTGCCGATCGGCGAGCGGCGCTTCATGCCGATCACCAGCAGGTCGATCTTTCCGGCCCGCTCGTCCAGGGCGGCGAGCACGCAGTCCGCGAGGTCCGCGTAGCCCGTGCGCTCCTTCACCGTGATGTCCAGGTCGGTGGGCATCCCCACCAGGTCCAACGGGTCGAGGGCCAGGTTGAGCACGACCAGGTCGGTCCCGCGCAGCCGGGCCTCGTCGATCGCCGCCGACAGCGCCGTCCGTCCCTCGGGCGAGTCCGGAACCGCCACCATCACCGTCATGCCGTCCCCTTCGATCTGAGATCGATCCAAACCGGTCCCAGTGTGCTCCGGACGGCCGCCGCCCGTCCCGCGGGGATGGCGGACCCCACGTGTGGATCAGCTGCCGAGAGGCGTCGCGATGAGTGCCTGCGCCTTCTCGCGCCTGCGCACCGAGATCCCGTCCCGGTCCTCCTCCCACCCGAACACACACGGCGACACCCCACCGTCGAACCCCACCGACCCGACCGCCGCATCACCCCGCCGCATCACCTCCCTGATGGAAGGCGTGCGAGTGCAGTAGCAGCCCGGCTGCTGGCGAGCGGGGATCGTGCATGGCGACGGTGCGGACGCACCGAACGCGGACGGGCGGCGCGACGCCTACCGGGAGGCCGTCGCGGCCCACGGGCTGACCGCCCGGGTCCTGCCGGGCGCCTCCCACGAGGACGCCGGGATCACCGCGGCCCGGCCGATGCCGTCGGGGGCCGCACCGCCGACCGCCGTTGCTCGCGGCGAACGACCGCGCGGCATCCGCGCTGCTGAACACCCTGCGGCGCAACGGGATCGACGTCGCCGCGGGCGCGGGCGCGCTCGGCGTCGGCGCCGTCTCAGCCGCTGCGGCGCGGCGGGACGATCCCGCGCGGGAGCAGGCGGAGACAGTCCCGACCCCGGAGCCGGCGGTCCGCGGGTCGACCGGACCCCCGTTGGGGCACAACGGATCCGGGTGACCGAAGGTCGCAGGCACCCCCTGTCCGGGTGGGCCCGCCGACCGCCCGTCCGGCCCAGCGGCACGCACTCGTGTCACCGCCGGTGACCACGGTGTTCTCGCCCGTGTGGGTGTCGGGAGGACCCGATCGTGTCGGAGTCGTCGCGTGCAACATTTCCCCGGTGGACGGTATAAGCGGCTCACCACCACGAGCCACGACGATGAGCGACGTGGCGCGTCGCGCCGGGGTGTCCCGGGCGACCGCGTCCTACGTGCTCAACCGGACGCCCGGTGCCCGCATCCCGGAGCAGACCCGCGCCCGGGTGCTGGAGGCGGCCGAGCAGCTGCGCTACGTCCCGCACGTCAACGCGCGCTCGCTGCGCCGCGGGCGGAGCGACCTCGTGGTGGGGCACGTGGACGGGGCGTCCGTGCTGCGCCAGGGACTGTCGTTCGTCGGGCTGATCCAGGTCGCGCGGGACATCCGCGAGGCGGGCTACACCTTCCTGTTCCACGGCGACCCGACGGTCACCGGGGTCGCCGCGGCCCGGTCGTGGCTCGCGCTGCGTCCGGCGGCGGTGCTCGCGACGCTCGACCGGTACACGGAGGAGAGCGTCGCGATGATCACCGCGGCCGGGACCGTCCCGATCGCGATGTCGCACACGCCCTCGGACCTCACCCCGACGATCGTGCTGGACGACGGCCCGCTGGGTCGGGCCGCCGCCGAGCACCTGCTGGGCCGGGGCTGCCGACGGATCGTGGCGCTGGGCGGCTGCCCGGGCATGGCGGACCAGCACATGCTCGGTCACCGGATGGCCGAGGCGGTGGCGGCGGCGCGGGCAGGCGGCGCCGAGGCCCGCCAGGTGCCCTTCTCCCCCGGCCGGGAGGCCGCGACCGGGCTGGTCGGCAGCTGGCTGGCCGAGGGCACATTGCCGGACGGCGTGGTCGGCGCGACCACCACCCACGCCGCTCACGTGCTCACCGCGCTGGTGGACGCGGGCGTCCGCGTGCCGCAGGACGTCGCCGTGCTGGCCGCGGACGACGAGCCGCTCGCTGAGCTCGTCCGACCACGGCTGACCACGGTGGGCGCCGACCTCGACGTGGGCGAGGCGCGGATGGGTGCCGCCGTGCTGGCCGCGATCGACGGCCGCTGGGACCCCGACCTGGCCGTGCGCCGCTTCCCCGCCCGGATGGTGGTCCGGGAGACCGCGTGAGTTTCACCGGCCCCCGTTGCGGTTACCTCGGCCGCATGGCGAAGTACCGCAAGGGTTCGAAGGTCGCGTGGAACTGGGGCAACGGGCAGGGCGAGGGCGAGGTCGCCGAGGTGCACACCGAGCGCGTCGAGAAGACGATCAAGGGAACGAAGCAGTCCCGCAACGGGACCGACGACAACCCCGCCTACGTCCTGCACCAGGACGACGGCACGACCGTGCTCAAGCTCGAGAGCGAGCTCGAGAAGGCCTAGGAGCGGGCGTCTCGACCGCCCCGGAGTCGCCGCCCCGGAGACCTACTCCTCGTCGTCGACGACGTGGACCGCCGCCTCCTCCGCCGACGCGCCCGCGCCGTCGATGCCCACGTCTCGCGCCCACGCGTCCGAGTCGGTATCCGACACGCCCCCCTGGGAGGCGTCGACGAGCCGGCCCGCGCGCCGGTCGCCGACCTGGTCGTCGAGCAGCTCGCCGTCGGTGTCGTCCGAGTCGGACTCCCAGTCCGCGTCCTGGTCGTCGACGGTCTCGTCGGGGATCTCGCGGGCGAGCCGGGAGTCCAGGTCGGCGTCCTCGTCCGCGGCCCACTCGCGCTCGGGCGGCGAGTAGCCCTCGTCGAGGACGTCGGCGAAACGATCGTCGAGCAGGGTGTCCTCGGAGTCGAGCTGGTCGCTCTCGGAGTCGGTGCTGTCCGGGTCGCTCATGCCGACAGCCTGGCACCGCCGGGGTCGGGGGCGCCAGGCGGCCCCACCTCGTCGACCAGCCCCCAGGCGAGCGCGCGGCCGGCGCTCACGGCGGCGCCGGACAGGGCCATCCAGAGCGTGCGGTGGCGCCCGATCCGGCGCGGGATGCTCACCGTCCCGCCCGCCCCCGGGATGAGGCCCATCGCGACCTCCGGGAGCCGTAGCACCGTGTCGGGAGCCGCCACGATCCGCCCCGCGTAGGCGGGCACCTCGATCCCCGCACCCACGCACGCGCCGTGCAGGTGGACCTCGATCCGGTCGCGCAGCGTGTGCACCGACAGTGCCGCCCCGGCCCGGGTGCGGACGAGGTGCGCGGTGACGAGATCGGGGGTGGTGCCGAACTCGTCGAGGTCACCGCCCGCGCAGAAGGCCGGGCCCGCGCCGTCGAGCACCACGTGCACGTCGGTGTCGAGCCGGGCCACCTCCAGCAGCGCGACGAGGGCGTCCCGCAGCTGCCTGCCGTAGGCGTTGCGGCGCTCCGGGCGGTTCAGCGTGAGGTGGAGCAGATCGCCCTCGCGCACGGCGAGCACGGGATCGTCCACGGCGGGTGGGAGGGGGCGCGGGCCGCGCCGGGTCAGCCAGGCGCGGAACTCGGGGCCGCCGAGCAGGGTGGAGTAGGCCAGGGACTCGGCGTCCAGGGCGGCGGGGACGTCGAGGGATCCGGACCAGCGCAGCAACCCGGCCAGGACCGTCGACGCGTGGGGGGCGGCCGTCGCGGCGGCGTGCAGGCGGGCGAGCTCGGCCTCGGGGTCCGCCACCCCGACCTGCTCCGGCCCGGTCTCGGTGCCCGCGGGGACCAGGGTGAGGTCGAGGGCGCGGGCGAGCGGGGTGGGCGGTCCGATGCCGACCAGGATGCGGTCGCTCGGGGGGATCTCCGCGGGACCGTCCGCGGTGAGGTCCACGCCCCACAACGGCTCGACGATCCGCCCCGCCCCGTCGAGCAGCGGGGGTGGGGCCAGGAGCGCCTCGGGCGCGACGACGGGCACGGTCATGGTGAGCCTCAGCCTAGGAGATCACCCCCGGCCGACGACCGCGCGTCGACCGGTGCCGTGCCCCGCCCGTGATCCACACGTCGGGAGCGGGGCGGTCGCCAGACGACCCCTCCCCTCCCGAACCGTGGATCATCGGCGGCGGGGCACCGCTCGGCGCGGCGGTAGGGTCGCGGGGTGGGTGCGCGGGCGGACTGGCTGGCCTCCGGCGTCGTCGCGCTCACCGGGCACGCGGACGGCCCGCCCCTGGTCCCGCCGGGTCGGGCGGCGTCGGTCGCGGCGGCGCTCGGCGCCCTGTTCGACGTCGACGGGGCCGCGCTGCTGGGCGAGCGTGCGGCGCTGACCGGGTGGGGGCGTCGGGGCCGGATCTCGGTCGGAGGGGCGTGCAGGCTCCTCCCCCTCGCGGACGGCTGGGCCGCCGTCTCGTGCGCGCGTCCGGACGATCCCGCGCTGCTCGGCGCGGTCGTCGAGCACCCTCTGCCGGACGACGATCCCTGGCCGCGGCTCACCGACGCCCTCGCCGCGATGCGAGGGGCCGACCTCGCCGAGCGGGCGGAGCTGCTGGGGGTGGGGGCGTGCCCGGTCCCCCTCTCACCGGGGCCGACGGGGCCCACCGCGGGCAGCGCCACCTCCGCTCCTGACCGGACGCCGATCGCGGGCCTCCCCGAGCGGCCGGGGCCCGTGTCGGTCGTCGTCGGCGCGGCGACCTCCGGGTCCGAGTCGGCGGGAGAGTGGCCCGGTGGCCTCGCGACCGCCGACCCACTGGATCTCCGCGGACGGCTGGTCGTGTCCTTCGCGGCGCTGTGGGCGGGACCGCTGTGCGCGCACCTCCTCGCGCGCGCGGGGGCGCGGGTCGTCACCGTCGAGACCCCGCAGCGACCCGACGGGGCTCGGCGCGGCGAGCCCCGGTTCCACGCCGTCCTGCACTCCGGGGAGCGGTCCGTGGTGCTCGATCCCGCCCGCGACCGGGCCGCGCTGTCCTCGCTGGTCGCGGCCGCGGACGTCGTCATCGAGGCCTCGCGGCCGCGGGCGCTGCGGGGGTTCGGGCTCAGCGCGGAGGAGGCCGTCGCCCGCGGGGCGACGTGGATCTCGATCACAGCGGCCGGGCGGGCGTCGAACCGGATCGGCTTCGGTGACGACGTGGCCGCGGGCGCGGGCCTCGTCGCGGTCGACCACGACGGACTCCCGGTGTTCGCCGGGGACGCGATCGCCGATCCGCTGACCGGCCTGACCGCCGCCGCGCTGGTGGCGACCCGCCCCGGTGAGCTGCACGACGTCTCGATGACCGCGGTGGTCGCCGCGACCCTCGACGGCACCGCGGGCGGCCCGGTCGACACCGCTCCCCCACCCCGTCACCGCCCGGTCCCCGCGCCGGGCCCGGAGCTGGGCGCGGACACCGCGGCGGTGCTCGCCGAGCTGGGGATCCGCGTGTGACCGCGCACCGGTGTAGGCGACAGCGCGATACCGCGGAGCCGAGGCCCGTGTCCGGCCCCGCGCGCCCGCGGATCCCGTGCCGCGCAGCCGGACCCGAGCGATCATGACCCTGCTGCTGCGGAACGCCGAGGTGGACGGGCGCCGGGTCGACGTGCGGGTGCGCGACGGGCGGGTGGTCGCCGTGGAGGCGGCCGGTCCCGACCGGTCCCTCCGACCGAGCACCTCGGTCGGCCCGGCGGGGCCGGGCAGGGCAGCCGGATCCGGCGGTGCACACCGACCCGGCAGCCCGGCCGGGCCCGACGAGGTCGTCGACTGCGGCGGCGGCGCTCTGCTGCCCGGCCTCGTCGACCACCACCTACACCTCCACGCCCTCGCCGCCGCCCGCCGCTCCGTCCGCGCTCCCGCCGACCACGCCGCACTGGCCGCGGTGCTGGCGGCGGCGGAGGCGGACGCGCACGGATGGGTCCGCGGCGTCGGCTACCCGGGGGACGACCTCGACGCCGCCGCCCTCGACCGGCTCCACCCCGACCGCCCGGTCCGGATCCAGCACCGCAGCGGCGCGCTCTGGGTCCTCAACGCGAAGGCGCTGGCCGCGGTGGGTCCGACCGACCATCCCGGTGTGGAACGCGGCCCGGACGGCACACCGACGGGCCGCGTCCTCCGGGCGGACGACTGGCTGCGCAGCCGACTCCCCGCGAGCGCGCCACCGGACCTGAGCGCGCTCGGCGCCGAGCTCGCCGCACTCGGGCTCACCGCACTCACCGACGCCACCCCGGACCTCGAACCCGGGGCCGCCGCGAGCCTCACCGCGGTACCGCAGCGGCTCACGCTGCTCGGCGTGCCGCTCGGGGCGGAGCCACCCGCGGGCGCGGTGGCGGGGCCGTACAAGATCGTGCTCGCCGACTCCGGCCTGCCGACGCTCGACGAGCTCGTCGGCCGGATCCGCGAGGCCCACGCGGTCGGGCGGTCCGTCGCCGTGCACTCGGTGACCCGCGAGTCGTTGGTGCTGCTGGTGGTGGCGCTGCGGGAGGCCGGGGTCCGCACCGGCGACCGGATCGAGCACGCCGCCGTGGTGCCCGCCGAGCTGGTCGGCGAGCTGCCCGCCGTGGTGACCCAGCCGGGTTTCCTCACCGACCGCGGCGACCTGTTCCGGCGCGAGACGCCGGCCGCCGAGCACGGCGACCTCTACCGCTGCGCGAGCCTGGTGGCGGCGGGGGTGCCGCTGGCGCTGTCGTCGGACGCACCGTACGGGCCGGTGGACCCGTGGGAGGTGATCGCCGCGGCGACCACCCGCACCACCCCCGACGGCGCCGCGCTGGGCCCGGCCGAGCGGCTCACCGCCCGCGCGGCGCTGGACCGCTACCTCGCGGAGGAGCCCGGCGGGCCGCCGCGCCGGATCGCCCCCGGCCTGCCCGCGGACCTGGTCCTGCTCCACGACCCGCTCGCCGAGGCCCTCCGCCGTCCGACGGCCGAGCAGGTCCGCGCTGTCTGGATCGGGGGCGAGCTCCGCACCTAGTGTCCCGCCTACGGTGTCCCGCCTACGCCGCCAGGATCTCGTCCAACCCCCGGCGCAGGGTGGTGCGGGCGCGGGGGGCGTCGGCGAGGTAGCCCGCGACCATCGCGCCGTCCCGCAGCATCATCAGGTGCGCGGCGCCCGCCTCCGGGTCACGGTGTCCCACCAGCTCCAGCTCCCGGACGAACAGCCCCGTCAGCCAGGCCCGGTGGGCGGCGACGGCGCGGTGCACGGGGCTCTGCGGGTCCGGGAACTCCGCGGCCGCGTTGAGGAACGAGCAGCCCCGGAAGCCGTCCGTGCACAGTCGCTCGCCCATCTCCCCGACGACCGCGCGCAGCCGGGGCCCGCCCTCGGGCGCGCTCGCGGCGACCTCCCGGACGGCGGCGTCCACGGCCTGCAGGTAGGCGACCACCAGGTCGTCCTTGCTCGGGAAGTGCCGGTAGAAGGTCGCCCGGGTGACGCCCGCCTCGCTGATCACCCGGTCGACCCCGACCGCGCGGATTCCCTCGGCGTAGAACAGCGCGGACGCGGTGCGCAGCAGGCGTTCCCGAGCGGCGGAGGGCGTGGCGGACACGCCACGAGGATACAGACAGAACGATCGGTCTTGCATCTGCGCGCGGACCGTGGCAGAGTCGACCACAAGAAAGAACGGTCGTTCTGCTTGGAGGTTCGATGTCCACCGTCTACACCGCCGCCGCCATATCCACCGGGGACGGCCGCAACGGCCACGTCCGCTCGTCGGACGGCTTCGTCGACCTCGACCTCGCCATCCCGAAGGAGATGGGGGGCGCGGGCGGCGCCACGAACCCGGAGGAGCTGTTCGCGGCCGGGTACGCGGCGTGCTTCCACTCGGCGCTGAAGATGGTCGCGGGCAAGCAGAAGGCCCCGATCACCGACTCGTCGGTCTCCGCCGAGGTCGGCATCGGCCCGAACGACGCGGGCGGCTTCGCGCTCACCGTGGCGCTGAGCGTCGAGCTGGCCGGCGTCGACCAGGCCACCGCGGACGCGCTCGTCGAGGCCGCCCACCAGGTCTGCCCGTACTCGAACGCCACCCGCGGCAACATCCCGGTGACCCTCGAGGCCACCGTCGCCTGATCCCCAGCCTGATCCCCAGCCCGATCCCGACACGGCGGAAGGGGGCGCCCTTCTTCCGCCGTGTCCGGGTCAGTCCCCGGCGACGGGCTGGACGCGGATGGGGCCGGTGGCAGGCTCCGCGTCCGCTCGCACCCCCGAGACGCCGAGCGCGATCCGCACGTCCGTGGTGCCGCCCGGGGTCACCCGCACGACCTGCACGTCCGGCGCGTAGCCGACCGCGGTGAGCGTGTAGTCGCCCGCGGGCAGGTCCGTGAACGCGAACGCCCCGTCCGCCGCGGTGGTGACCGAGTCGACGACCCGACCCGCCGCGTCCACCAGGGTCGCGACCGACTCCGGGACGGCCCGGCCGGTGGCCTCCGCGGTGACCGTGCCGCGCAGCTCCGCGCGGTGCGGCAGGAGGACGTCGTGCCGCAGCGGCGAGCCGTCGGTGAGCGTGACCGTGGTGGCGACCGGGGTGGCCCCCTCCCCCACCGCCGTGAGCGTGACCGTCCCCGGGGCGAGGCCGTCGATCCGGTAGCGGCCCGCGGCGTCCGTACTCGCCGCCCCGACGACGTCCCCGCGGACGTCGATCAGCGTGACGGTGACGGCGGGGACGGCCACCCCGGGCTCGCGCAGGACTGTGCCCGCGATCTCGGCACCCCCGCCGAGCGCGACGTCGTGCCGGGTCGGCCGGTCCGCCACCGCGACCATGGTGGCCGACGGCGTGAGCGCACCCGAGGCCACGACCAGCAGGTACGTGCCCCCGGTGGGCAGGTGGAACTCGAAGCCGCCGTCCTGCTGCGAGATCGCCCGGCCGACCTGGTCGCCGCGCGGCCCGGTCAGGGTGACGACCGCGCCGCCGATGCCGGCGCCCGAGGCCGTGGTGACGAAGCCGTACACGGCGGGGCCGACGCCGTCCGGGTCCGCCGCCTCGCGCGGGGCGGGCTCGAGCTGCGTGTGCCGCCCCCGCTCCCAGGCGGGCTCGCCGACGTGGTCGACGGCGGTCGCGGTCTCGGCGACCTCGGCGGTGTCCGCCGAGGCGCGGTCCTGGTCCGCCTGCTGCTGCTGGATGCCGCTGAGCGTGCGCAGCGGCACCTCCTTGATGAAGGCGATGGCGATCGCGGAGATCACCGCGAGGGCACCCGCGACCAGGAAGATCGTGGCGGTGCCGTCGCCGTACGCGGCCCGGACGATGTCGCCCAGGGCGGGCGGCAGGTCGTTGAGCGAGGCGATGCTGACGTCCCCGGAGCCGCCCGCGGGCACCGCGACCCCGGCGGCGGCGAGGCCGTCCGTGGTGCGCGTGGCGACCTGCGAGGCCAGCACCGCGCCCAGCACGGAGACGCCGACGGTGCCGCCCAGCGACCGGAAGAACGTGACGGTCGAGGACGCGGAGCCCAGGTCCGAGGGCTTCACCGTGTTCTGCACGGCGAGCACCAGGTTCTGCATGATCATGCCCATGCCGATGCCGAGGACGGCCAGGTAGCCGCCGACCAGGACCATGTCCGTGGTGTGGTCGATCGTGCCCAGCAACCCGAACCCGACGACCATCAGCACCGCGCCGGAGACGAGGAAGACCTTCCACCTGCCCAGCCTGCTGATGAGCTGCCCGGACAGCGTGGCCGAGAGCGTCGAGCCCAGGATCATCGGCAGGGTGAGCAGGCCGGATGCCGTGGGCGAGTAGCCGCGGGCGATCTGGAAGTACTGCCCCAGGAACACCGCGCCGCCGAACATCGCGACGCCGACGCCGATGCCGGCGACCGTGGCCAGCGCGGTGGTGCGGTCCTTGAACAGGTACAGCGGGACGATCGGCTCGGCCGCCCTGGACTCGACGAGCACGGCCAGGCCCAGCAGGACCACGCCGATGCCGAGCAGCAGCCACGAGGGGCCCGAGTTCCAGGCGAAGTCGTCGCCCGCCAGCGTGACCCAGATCAGCAGGTCGCAGACGCCGCCCGCGATCAGGGCCGCACCCAGGTAGTCGATCGTCACCGTGCGCTTGACGACCGGGAGGTTCAGCGTCCGCTGCACCACGACCAGCGCGACGACGGCGACGGGCGCGCCCACCCAGAAACACCACCGCCAGCCGAGCGAGCTGTCCACGATCACGCCGCCGATCAGCGGCCCGGCCACCGTGGCCAGCGACATCACCGCGGCGATCGGGCCGGTGTAGCGGCCGCGGTCGCGGGGGCTGATCATCGCCGCCATCACGATGATGACCAGCGACTGCAGCGCGCCGAGGCCGAGGCCCTGGACCGCGCGCCAGACGATGAGGGTCTCGACCGACTGCGAGAAGCCGGCCAGGATCGAGCCACCGATGTAGAGCACGATGGCCAGCTGCACCAGCAGCTTCTTGGAGAACAGGTCCGACAGCTTGCCCCAGATCGGGGTGCTCGCCGTGGACGCCAGCAGGGTCGCCGTGACGACCCAGGTGTACTGGCTCTGCGAGCCGTGCAGGTCGGTGATGATCGTGGGCAGTGCGTTGGACACGATGGTCGCGGACAGGAACGCCGTGAACATCGCGAGCAGCATGCCCGCGAGTGCCTGGACGACCTGGCGTTGCGTCATGATGCCGCTGTCCTGGGCGTTGACCGGGGCGACCGGTGCGGCCTGGGTGGTGGACACGGGAGTCTCTTCCTCGATCTCGGGTGGCGTCGTCAGCCGACGGCGGTGCGATGCCGACCGGCGGTCGACGTGCGGTTCAGGTCGGCCAGCAGGCCGCGCAGGTCGGCGACGATCCGGGCGACCTCGGCGTCCTCACGGTGCAGCAGCGCGGCGGCGACCTCGTCCGCCCGCGCGGCGCGGTAGTGGCGCAGCGCCGCCGAGCCCCGTTCGGTGATCCCGACGAGCTGCGCCCGCCGGTCCTCGGGATCGGCGCGGCGGACCACCAGGTCGGACTCCTCCAGCAGCGCGACCCGCCTGCTGATCACCGAGGCGTCCAGCTCCATCGCCGTGGCCAGGCCACCGATCCGCAGCTCGCCGTGCTCGAGGAGCAGCCCGAGCACGGCCGCCTGACCGGCCTGCAGGGTGCAGGGGCCGCCCGTCTCGGCGACCTCCCCGGGCTGCCGCACCGAGCGACCGAGCGCTACGAGCTCGCGGATCACCGAGACCACGTCGGCAGCGGTGGACGTGCTGATCACGACCTTCTCCTTTGGTTGCTACAAGCACACTAAACATCGATGCTTGCGGCATGCAACTGGAGTGCGGACGATCACCCGAAGGCCTGACCCGCGACGAGACGGGACTCACTCCGCCGACACCGCGCCCGCCGGTTACGGTCAGAGAGTTTGAACGGACGTTCAGTGGAGGGGGCTCGATGACCGGGGTCGAGGTGGTCGGGACCGCGCAGCAGCGCGCCTGGGTCGCGCGGGTGAACCCGCCCGTCGAGCGGCTCGCCGCCGGGATGTGGTCCGTGCCGGTGCCCATCCCGGACAACCCGCTGCGCTACACCCTCAGCTACCTCATCCCCGGAGACGACGGACTGGTCGTCGTCGATCCCGGCTGGGACACCGACGAGGGCTGGGCCGCCCTGGAGGCCGGACTGGCCGCCGCGGGGGCCCGGGCCGAGGACGTCGTCGGGATCGTCGCCACGCACGTCCACCCGGACCACCACGGCCTGTCCGCCCGGCTCGCCGCGCGGTCCGGGGCGTGGATCGGGATGCACCCCGCCGAGGCGGCCACCCTGCCCGCGCGGGGCGCGGCCCAGCACCACCGCGGTGCGATGGCGGGCTGGCTGTGCGGCTGCGGGGCCTCCGAGGAGGAGGTCGGCGAGCTCGTGGGCCCCGGCGGGCCCCGGCCGGACTTCGAGTCGATGGCCCACCCGGACGTCCTGCTGGAGGACGGCGACGCGCTGCCGCTGCGTGGCCGCACCGTGCGGGCGGTGTGGACGCCGGGGCACACCCCGGGCCACCTCTGCCTGCTCGAGGCGGAGGCGCGGGTCATGCTCACCGGGGACCACGTCCTCCCCCGGATCACCCCGAACATCGGGATGACCCCGGGCAGCGACGACCCCGCGCTGGAGTCCTTCCTGGACTCGCTGGACAAGATCGCCCGCACCGACGAGGAGCACGCCGGGCTGACCGCGCTGCCCGCCCACGAGTACCGCTTCCGCGGGCTGGCCGACCGGGCGCGGGCCCTGCAGGCCCACCACGCCGAGCGCTGCCACGAGTTGCTGGCGATCGTGCGGGAGGCGGGCGAGCCCACCGTCTGGGAGGTCACGGCCCGGCTGACCTGGTCGCGGCCGTGGGCGGAGGTGGGCCGGATGCGGATCGGCGCACTGGCCGAGACCGCGTCCCACGTGCGCTACCTGGTGGACCGGGGCGAGCTCGTCTGCGACGGCGACCCGGTCTGGGGTGGCGCGGTCCCGGACGAGACGGTCCGGGTGCGGCTGCCCCGCCGCGCCGTCGCCTGAGCGGCGGCACCCCCGCGGGGGCGCCGCCGTCGGGGACCCGTCAGACGGTGGCGGGGGTGCCGATGATGTCCGCGAGCCGCGAGGTGATGATCTCCTCGGCGTCCCGCACGATCCGCGAGACGAGCTCGGCGCACGTCGGGATGTCCCGGATCAGGGTCTGCACCATCCCGGCCGACCAGATGCCGTGGTCCAGGTCGCCGGTCTCGTAGACCTTGACCCCGCGCGCCCCGGCGACGAGGTCGCGGATGTCCTCGAACTGCGCACCGTTGTTCAGCTTCTCCACGACCTCGCGGGAGACCGCGTTGTCGGCCACGCGGGCGGTGTTGCGCAACTGGCGGAAGATCAGCTGGGTGTCCCGCTCGGACGCCTCGACCAGCCGGTCCTTGACGTTCTGGTGGATGCCGGACTCCACGGTCGCCATGAACCGCGTGCCCATGTTGATGCCGTCCGCGCCGAGGGCCAGCGCGGCGACGAGACCGCGCCCGTCCCCGAACCCGCCGGAGGCGATGAACGGGATCTCGATGGCGTCCGCCGCGGCGGGCAGCAGGATCAGCCCGGGCACGTCGTCCTCGCCGGGGTGCCCGGCGCACTCGAAGCCGTCGATCGACAGCGCGTCGACGCCGAGCCGCTGGGCCTTGAGCCCGTGCCGGACCGACGTGCACTTGTGGATGACCTTGATGCCCGCGGAGTGGAAGTGCTCCAGGTGCTCCACCGGGTTCGCGCCCGCCGTCTCCACGAAGGGCACGCCCTCGTCGATGATGACCTGGCGGTACTCCGCATAGGGCGGCGGCGTGATCGCCGGGAGGATCGTGAGGTTCACGCCGAAGGGCTTGTCGGTGAGCTCGCGGGCGCGCCGGATCTCCGCGCGGAGGTCCTCCGGCGTCGGCTGGGTCAGGGCCGTGATGAACCCGAGTGCGCCCGCGTTCGCGACCGCCGCGACGAGCGGGGCGCGCCCCACCCACTGCATCCCACCCTGGGCGATGGGGTGCTCGACCCCGAACAGCTCCGTGAATCGCGTCCGCATCCGTGCTCCACTCCCCGTCAGGGACGGCGGCTGCGCCTCGACGCGCGACGTCACTGAACGAACGATCAATTACAGGCCTCGTCCGATGCTGCCCCGCCGTTCGACCATGAGTCAATCCGACGCTCGTCACTCCCCGCGGGTGGGCGGGGGGTGGGTGCCCCCTCCCCCCGCCCACGTCGGGATCGGCTCAGTGGACCCCGCCGAGCGCCCCGTGGACCGGGGCCTGCACGTCGAAGACGCCGAAGGTCGGGTCCTCGATCGGAACCGGGGCGTGGTCGAGCACCCGGACCGGGTTCCCGGCGACGGGGGTCTCGGCCGGGGCCGTCGGCGGCTCGGCGACCAGCGGCGCGGCGGACGCGACGCCTGCGCCGAGCACGGTGAGCGCGACGCCCCCGAGCACGGTGGCGGTGGTACGGATCATGGTGTGTCCCTTCGTTCGTGTGGTCAGCACAGCGAGTCGACCGGCTTGGGGTTCGTGTGTCCGAACAGCGGCCGCAGCCGCAGCCCGACCCACGTCCCGGCCAGCGCGACCACACCCCAGATCCAGCCGTGCAGGCTGAACGAGGCGATCCCGGAGAAGTACGCGCCGATGTTGCAGCCGCCCGCGAGCCGCGCGCCGTACCCCATGAGGATCCCGCCGACCACGGCCCCGGCCGCGATCCGCCACGGGATCCGCTTGTGCAGCAGGAAGGCGCCGCCGACGCCCGAGGCGAACAGCGCCCCGATCATGATCCCGATGTCGAGCACCGAGATGCGGTCGGCGAGCACGGGCCCCGCCAGTGACTTCGCGTTGGCGGGCACCTGCCAGAAGGCCCACGTCTGCGGCTCGGCCCCGAACCATTGCAGCACCTTGGCGCCCCAGAGGCCGAACGCGCTCGTCACGCCCCAGGGCTGGCCGGAGACGACCAGCACCGCCGCGTTGAGCACCGCGAGCACGATGGCCCCGACCCACATGGGCCACGAGCCGCGCAGGGTCCGGGCGATCCCCCGGGCCGACGGCGGACGCTCGACGGGCGGCGGGGTGCGGCGCCGCGCGACGACGTAGGTCAGCGCGGCGATGCCCACCATGACCAGCAGGGACAGCGCGAGCGCACCGGGGGTGCCGAACACCGCGCGGAGGTCGACGGGGACGCCCTGCGGGACGACGTTCGTCCAGAACGGGAAGGTCAATGCCGCGAAGACCGAGCCCACGACGAACCCGAGGAGCGTCAGCACGATCGCCGACTGTCCGCTACCGACGGCGAACAGCGTGCCGGAGGCGCACGAGCCGCCGATCTGCATGCCGACGCCGAACAGGAAGGCGCCGACGACCAGGCTGATGCCGATGGGGTTGACGTAGCCCCTCGGGTCGCCGGACAGCCCGACCCCCGTCGCGAGGATCACGGCGAACAGGACGGTCGCCACGCCGAGCATCACCATGTGCGCCCGGATGGCCGCGCCCTGCCCGACGGCGACCAGCTGCCGCCACCCCGAGGTGAACCCGAAGCGGGAATGGAACAGCGTGAACCCCAGCGCGAGGCCCAGCGCTCCGGTGACGACCATCGTCGCGGGGGCCACCCGGGACACACCCCAGAGGAACAACGCGGCGAGCAGGACCGCGACGGCCGTCGGGGCCGGCTGGGTCGGTGGGGCCTTGCGGTCGAGAGGGCCGAACGCGGCGCGTTCGGTGTCGAGGACCCCCTTCAGGGGGGCCGTGAGCACGGACATGTGTCTTCTCCTCGGGAGGCGGTGTTCAGGGGAGCGGGGCGGAGACCGGGACGACGGTCCCGCCGGGGAACCAGGAGGCCGGGTTGGGGACGCCTGTGTGGTGCTCGCCGGTACTGGTCATCGGGACGTCGACGGGCGCGGCCCCGAACAGCGTCGGGCGCTCGGCGGGCCGCACGCCCCCGTGCCGGGCCCAGGCGAGGTAACCGGCCGTGGACGGCGTCTCCCCCGGGAAGGACGCGGCGACGGCGCCCGCGTACCGGCGGGGCGGGGTGTCCTGCGGGTCGAAGGTGAGCGGCAGGACCGAGGAGGCCGTCGCCGTCACCACGCCGGGGGTCAGCAGCCAGGGCGCCAGGTACGTCCCGCCGAGGTGGGTCGGGGTCTCCAGCGCACGGGCGGAGGCGTCGTCGAGCGTCCTGCGGGCCGGGGCCCAGCCGGACACCACGAGCAACGCCGAGTCCTGGCCCACCCGGTCGGTGATCTCGGCGTCCGGGACGGTCTCCCGCACCAGCTCCGCCGCCGCCACGGACCGCGGCGAGTCGTCGGAGACCAGCCGGATCGTGTCGACGCCGCGCTCGGTGATGCTGCGGACGGTGGCCCGCAGCGCATCGGCGTCGGCCGCGGACAGCGCGTCCGACGGGCAGCCGGTCACCTCGGTCGCCGTCGTGGCCGCCCGCTGTCCGGCCAGGTCCCCGAGCAGCGCCGACGCGCACTCGGGCCCGTCCGCCCCGGCCAGGGTGGTGCCGACGGCCGCACGGGGGCGCGCCGCGGCCGCGCCGCCCGTGTCGGCCGGGGTCGCGAGGACGGGCGTGGCGTCGGCGGAGCCCGTGTCGACCGGGACCGTCGCCGACCCGGTGCCGACGGAGACCGTCAGCACGCCCGTCCCCGCGGGCAGGTCGACGACGGCCCAGCCGCCCCCGGCGCCGTCCCGCGCCGTGATCGGGACGGGCGGGGTGTCCCCGGCGGCGACCGTCGCCGTCGCCGTCGCCGTCGCCGTCGGGGTGGTCGGGTGGTGCGCCGCGGGGGCGGCCGCCGAGACGGCCGCGCCCTGCGCCGGATAGGTGCCGGAGACGTGCACCAGGTTCGGCCCAGGCCGCATCGGCGCCACGAGCACGGCGAGGGTCTCTCCCCCGCTCGCCACGGTCCGCAGCAGCGGCTGCCCCGGGACGGGCGCGGGCCCCGGCGGCGGCAGCGCGGCGAGCACTCCCGTCGCCGCCACCCCGACGCTCCCGAGCACAGCGGAGATCCGGAGGACCTCACTCCCGCGGGAGGGCACCGCCCCTGCACGTTTCGTGCCCTCAGCGCGGGAAGATCGCCGGTCGGGTGCGGTGAGCGCGGTCGGGACAGCACTACGAGCACGAAACGTGCCCGCACGCACCACGACGACGACGACGACGATCCCCACCCCGACGACGGCGAGCGCAGCCAGCACCACCGCGGCCAGCGACGCGAGGCCGTAGGGGCTGCCGAGCAGGTCGTGGCTCGTCTCGGGCCCGCTGAGCACCAGCTGGGCCAGACCGGCGACCGTCGCCAGGAGCCCGCCCGCGATCGCGACCGCGCCGAGCCGGGGCCCCCCGCGCCGGACGGACTCCCCCGGCACCGCCGCGAACGACACCGTCGGTGCCTCGGCGTTCGCGCGGGTCGCCGTCCGGGACGTGGCGACACGCACCGTCGGAGGGCGACTCGCGGGGGTGGTGGCCGCCGTGGCCGCCGCGCCCACCAGCAGGATCGCGCCGACCGCGTAGGCCGCGTCCAGGACGAACGGGAGCCCGGTGCGGGTCGAGCCGAGCTGCACCGCCAGCAGGCCCGCCAGCGCCACCCCGGGGAGGGCGGCCCAGCGGGTCCCGACCAGCGCCGCGGCCGCGAGCGCCGCCACCACCTGCGACACCGTGCCGAGGACCGACACGTCCCCGGTGAGGTGCACGGTCTCGGCGGCGACGGCCACGACGCCCGCCGCCACCCGGACCGTCACCGTGAGCCCACGACCGGGCTTCCCCGCCGGTCGGGGACCTCGCACCGACAGCACGGCGGACACGAGCGCGATGCCCGCGACCAGCGCCGTCCCGACCAGCAGTGCGACCCGCAGGCCCACCGCGAACGCGCCCGCCTGCTCCCCCAACGCCGCCGCCGCACGGGCGGCGCTGGTCGGAGAGGCGGTGTCGGCAGCCGAGGCCGTGCCCCCGCCCGCCACCGCGAGGAGCGGGGCGAGCGGGAGCACGACCACGAGACGCCTACTTGATGTCGGCATCGTTCGTGACGAACAGCATCGAGTGGGGCTTCGCGTTGCCGAAGGAGCCGTGCGGCCAGCTCTCCCGGTTGAACGAGATGCAGGTGTCACCCGTGACCTCGTCCTTGAAGTCCTCGTCGAGGGCCAGGGACCCGTCCTTCGCGATATCCACGAGGCAGACCCTGTGGTCGCCGTCCGTGCCGGTGCGGGCCACGAAGTAGTTCGCGGTCGCGAGGCGCTCGGGCTGATCGGTCTGGTGGTAGAAGCCGTCCGCACCGAGCTCGAGGTTGTCCAGGGCACCCCAGTGCGGACCGCCTGCGACCTTGCCGGGGTTGATCGTCTGGTGGCCCTTGAGCGTCGGGCAGTCGGACTCGGCACCCTCGCCCGCGATCTCGGCCTCGGTGTCGATCGAGCACCGCGCGTCGTCGCCCGCCTCGACCAGCTTCTCGATGTCCAGCGCGATCACGCCACCGGCGGTGCCGGGGTCGTCCGCCCCGAGCGCGCCCGGCTTGCGACCGATGATCGCGTGGTAGAGCGTCGTGTCGTCCGGGCTGGTCTGCAGCCACCCACCGTTGGACGACGGACCGCCGTTGTCGCCTGCCTTCGGGTCGAGTTCCTTCACCGCGGCGGAGAGGTCGTAGATCTCCTTCCACTCCGGCTCCGGGACCGTGATGTCCGGCGTGTAGAACAGCGCGCCACCCTGCATGGTCTGGGCGAACGCACCCTTGTGCCCGGGCAGGTTGGTGACCGTCGTCTCCATCGCGGCACGGTTCTCGTTGTGCAGCGGGTCCCGACCGTCGGAGCGCGGACCGGTCGGCAGGTAGGACACCGACTTGACCCTGGGGTTGTTCAGGTCGGAGATGTCCCAGGTCCGGACCGTCGGTCGACGCAGGTACGGCGACGGCGCCTTGACCGGGTCGAGGATGATCGACCGCGGCTCGGCGTAGTCGCTCGTGACCATGGTGTCCAGGTCCTCGCGGACCTGGATGCCGTGCGGGTTGGCGCAGCTGGGCTGCCCGAGCGCCGGCATGGTCAGGCACTGCGTCGGGTCCTCCGGCGTGGTGGTCGCGGCCGGGGCCTCGACGAGCTTCCGCCCGTCGGGACCGAACCGGACGACCTCACCCGGCGTGCCCGCGAACCCGTTGCCGGTGCGGACCTCGCCGTGGGAGTACGTGCAGGGGCCCGGCACGACCGGTCCACCCATGTACGTCCCGTACGCCGTTCCATCGTTCAGAACCCAGTACGCGTCCGGCACCGACCCGCAGAGGGTTTGGCTGGGGAGGCTAATGCCGGAGAGCTTCAGCTCCGGCAGCGCGGACACGTCGAAGACGTAGGTGGCGGCGGAGTACAGGCCACCCGCGTAGATCTTGTCGCCCTTGCGCCACGAGTACTGCATGTGGTGCGGCTCGTTCTCGACGAGCGGGCCCACGGTGGCCGTGTTGACGACCTTGCCATAGCTGGGCGAGCCCTTGGTGACGTCGACGACCGCCATGAAGTCCGGGCCCGGCAGGGCGTCGCGGACCTCGTCGACCGGGTTCGCCAGGGAACCGGGGAGGTTCTTGACGTCCGGGACCACGGTGTCGGCGATGTTCTCGTCACCGGCCCACACGACCATGTACTCGGGCCGCTCGCCCGCGGCCTCGGCCGCCTTGTCGAGGTTGTTCTCGACCCAGTAGTCCTTGCCGTCGGCGCCCTCGACCTCGGACCGGACCTTCTGCACGTCCGCGTAGGCGTCGCCGCTGGGGATCGTCGTGACCCCGGCGACCACACCCACCGCCAGCAGGCCGAGCAGGACCTTCCTCGCTGTGCGCATGCCCGGCCTCAGCTCGGGAGCAGCCGGGTGGGCGCGCCCGCGACCGACTTGATCAGGCCCGCGACCGGCACGCCCGCGGGCGCGTCGTCGAGGTGCTGGTTGATCGGGTCGTCGAACGCCGTGGCGCTGGGCTCGACGTAGGGCGCGGTCGGGGCCGGCGCGGGCTCGGGCCCGGTCGGTGCGGTGAGCACCGGCGCGAGGTCGGGCACGAGGTCGGGCGTGGCCGCGTTCGCGGTACCGCCCGCGAACGTCGCCAGGGCCGCGCCTGCGAGGGCCGCGGACCCGACGAGCCGGGTGGCCGACCGGGTGGGTCGGCGTCTGTGACGGGACACGGGTGTCCTTTCTTCTCCGGGGAGCGGGACGGCTCGGCGGGACCAGCCGCCGCCGGTGTCCTGTGTGGAGCGGGGAGCCCGGTGGGACGGGGCGGGACCGTGGTCGGGCCCGAGCCTGGGCGCGCCGCCGACACCGCCGTGGAGGCGGTGCGTTCAGGGGGTGACGGGCGCCGGAGCGAGAGGAGGGGAGGCGGGTCCGGGGGACCCCGGCCTCAGCTCACCGTCGCGCTACACAGCGCGCTCGCCACGCGTCGCAGGTCGACATGGCGTCGACACGCGAACGTCCGGGAGAGGCGCATGCCGGGAACTGTGCCACCCGTACGGAGCAATGGCGGCGGCCACCCCCGGCGTCGGTGTTTGTCCGGTCGGAGTGGGACGGCGGAATTGCCCGGAATCGTGACCGGGGCCACGCATTCCGGGGTCCGAACGGGGGCGACGCACGGTGCGGGGCCTGCGGCGGCCACCGCCCCGTTGTTCACCCCATCGTGTCGCCCCCGCCGGGAACCGCTCACGGATCACGCCGCCACCTGGGCTTCGCCGGGCCGGACACCCCACACGGTGCACCCCCTACCGCAGAGATGATCACCCATTGTGCCCGAATCCGCGAATGGTCGACGAAATCTGCCGTTAATCCGACCCACACCCGCATCGGCAGACAATTCGGTGCCGTTCTGAGAGGACCCCGGCGTCAATGTCCGGTCATTCGGCTATGCGTCGGATCACACTTGACCGCCGACGGCGCGACTGCCTACCGTCGACGGCAGGTCATGAGTGCCAGCGTCAAGCCCCGGCTCGCTGGTCGGCAACCCTCCTCCGCGGTGGGGTGCTCCGGGTGACGACCCGGCCGCCGCGAACCCGCGGACGGCAAGCGCGGACCCGCGTCGGTGAGTGAGCCGAGCCGGGTCCTCACCGGATCCGGGAGGATCGCCATGTCCCACACCGCCCTCGCCCCCTGTGCCACCGCGGAGATCGACGCCGCCGTGCCCGCCCCGCGCACCGCCGTCGCGCTCCCCGCACTCGTCGGCACGGGACTGCCGGTCCCGCTGCTCGACGGCCGCACCGTCCCCTACGCGAACCTCGACCTCGCCGCGAGCGCCCCGGCCCTGCAGGCGGTGGCGGACCACGTCGCCGAGCTGCTCCCCTACTACTCCAGCGTGCACCGCGGCGCCGGGTACGCCAGCCAGGTCTGCACCTCGGTGCTGGAGGCCGCGCGCGGGACCGTCGCCCGGTTCGTCGGGGCGCGGGCGGACGACGTCACGGTGTTCACCCGCAACACCACGGACGCGCTCAACCTGCTCGCGAGTGCCGTGCCCGGATCGACGCTGTGCCTGGACGTCGAGCA
Organism: Pseudonocardia xishanensis; assembly: GCF_039541715.1. NCBI lineage: Bacteria > Bacillati > Actinomycetota > Actinomycetes > Pseudonocardiales > Pseudonocardiaceae > Pseudonocardia > Pseudonocardia xishanensis. The sequence continues at coordinate 120,853 of NZ_BAABGT010000075.1, read as the reverse complement.
CCACGCCACGCTGCTGGCCTGGCGCGGCGACCACCGCGTGGTGTGCGCGGCGGACACCCTCGGCGAGACGCTGGACCGGCTGGCGGACGCCCTGGCCCAGCGGCCGACCGCGCTGCTGGCGATCACCGGCGCGTCCAACGTGACCGGGGAGATCCCGCCGATCACCGAGATCGTCGCGCTCGCGCACGCCGCCGGGTGCCGGGTGGTGCTCGACGCCGCGCAGCTCGCCCCGCACCGCCGGGTGGACATCGCGGCCCGGGGCGTCGACTACGTGGTGCTCTCCGGGCACAAGCTCTACGCGCCCTACGGGACCGGCGCGCTCGTCGGGCGTCGGGACTGGCTGGACGTGGCCGCCCCGTACCTGGCGGGCGGCGGCGCCGTCCGCGCGGTCGGGGTCGAGGGCGGCGCGGCGGAGGTCAGCTGGGCCCCCGCGCCGCACCGCCACGAGGCGGGCACCCCGAACGTGCTGGGCGCCGCCGCGCTCGCCGCGGCCTGCCGCACGCTGGACGCCGCGATCGACACCGAGGTCCCCGCGCACGAGCGCGCGCTGGTGGCGCGGCTGGACGCGGGCCTGGCCGGGATCGCCGAGGTGACCCCGCTGCGGATCTGGGACCGGACGGAGGACCGGGTGGGCGTGGTCTCCTTCGTCGTCACCGACATCCCCGCGGGCCTCGTCGCCGCGGCGCTGTCCGCCGAGCACGGCATCGGGGTCCGGGACGGTCGGTTCTGCGCCCACCCGCTGCTCACCCGGCTGGCGGGCGGAGCGGACGCCGTGCGGGTGAGCCTGGGGCTGAACACCACCGCCTCGGACGTCGACCGGCTGGTCGCGGCGGTGCGCGAGATCGCGCAGCGGGGCCCGGCCGCGGACTACCACGAGGTCGACGGCCGCTGGGTCCCGCTCGCGGACACCCGCGACCTGGACCCGTTCGGCGTCGGCGCCACCGCGGGCGGCACCGCGGGCTGCGGCCACTGAGCAGTCGTCGCCCGCGTTCGGCGATCGGGGGCTCCGAGCGCTCGCCGCGGTCCGGACGCCCCTGAGCGCACCTCATCGGTGATCATGCCGCGCCGGGTGCGCGACACGTGCGCTCGGCGGCGACTCCACCGCTCGGCGTGCGATCACGGCGGGGCGGGCGCATCGCGGGCGCGTCACCGTCGTTTCCCCCGCGGAGTGGGTGGTACACCCTCCTCCGGGTCGGAACTTCGGTCGCGTCGAGCACGGAGCGTGGATGTCAGACGAGCGGGAGCAGGCGGAGGGGCAGCAGTCCCACGAGCCGAGCGAGATCACCTATGCGGAGCACCTGCACCCCGCGCGACCCCGCACCCTGCGCCACCGCGCGCGGGCCAAGTCCCCGGTCGTCCGGCGGTCGGTGGCGAAGGACGGGGCCGCGACCGGTGAGAACCCGGCGTACGTGTCCTGGCTGCTCAGCCAGTCGATGCTGGCGGACGCCAACGAGATCGCCCGGCAGTTCTCCGGCCAGGGCACCATGTGGCAGAACCCGTTCGCCGACCCCGGGCCGCGCCAGGCGGTCGAGACGGCGTCGGTGTGGTTCACCGCCTACCCGATCTCCTTCATCACCCGGCCCGGTGAGTCGTTCCTCGCCGCGCTGGGCGACGAGGAGCTGTGGAACGTCTTCTCGTCCGTCGGGATCGAGGCCGTCCACACCGGACCGGTCAAGCGCGCGGGCGGCATCTCGGGCTGGCAGTCCACCAGCTCCGTCGACGGGCACTTCGACCGGATCTCCACCGAGATCGACCCGGCCTTCGGCACCGAGGCGGAGTTCCGCGCGATGTGCGGGATGGCCACCTGGTCCGGCGGCACGATCATCGACGACATCGTCCCCGGCCACACCGGCAAGGGCGCGGACTTCCGGCTCGCCGAGATGAAGTACGCGGACTACCCCGGGATCTACCACATGGTGGAGATCGACGAGGAGGACTGGACGCTGCTGCCGGACGTCCCCGGCGGCAGGGACTCGGTCAACCTCGACGCCGCCACCGAGGAGGCGCTGGAGAAGGCCGGCTACATCATCGGGCGGCTGCAGCGGGTCATCTTCTACGCCGAGGGCGTCAAGGAGACGAACTGGAGCGCGACCAAGCCGGTCGTCGGCGTGGACGGCGTCTCGCGGCGCTGGGTCTACCTGCACTACTTCAAAGACGGCCAGCCCTCGATCAACTGGCTGGACCCGAGCTTCGCCGGGATGCGGCTGGTCATCGGGGACGCGCTGCACTCCATGGCCGACCTCGGCTCCGGGGCGCTCCGGTTGGACGCCAACGGGTTCCTGGGCGTCGAGAAGTCCGCGGAGGGGCTCCCGGCCTGGTCGGAGGGGCACCCGCTGTCCGCCGCGGCCAACCACCTGATCGGCTCGATGGTCCGCAAGATCGGCGGCTTCACCTTCCAGGAGCTGAACCTCACGATCGACGACATCCGCGCGACCGCCGCCGCGGGCGCCGACCTGTCCTACGACTTCGTCAACCGGCCCGCCTACCAGCACGCGCTGGTCACCGGGGACACCGAGTTCCTCCGGCTCACCCTGCGCACCTCGCTGGAGCTCGGGGTGGACCCGGCCGGGCTGGTGCACGCCCTGCAGAACCACGACGAGCTGACCTACGAGCTGGTGCACTGGGCGACCGGCCATCGGGACGACGTGTACTCCTTCGCGGGCGAGGAGATCACCGGCGAGGCCCTCGCCGAGCGGATCCGGGCGGACCTGTCCGAGACCCTCGTCGGGGTCGACTACAACAAGGTCTTCACCACCAACGGGATCGCCTGCACCACCGCGACCGTCATCGCCGCGACGCTCGGCCTGCGCTCGCTGGACGCGATCACCGAGGCACACGTCCCCGAGATCATGCGGGTGCACCTGCTGCTCGCCATGTTCAACGCCCTGCAGCCCGGGGTGTTCGCGCTGTCCGGCTGGGACCTCACCGGCATGCTCACCCTGCCCGCGGACGAGGTCGCCGAGCTCATCGGCGAGGGCGACACCCGCTGGATCTCCCGGGCCGCGCACGACCTGATGGGGGTCGCGCCGAACGCCGTGAAGTCCAGCGCGGGAATGCCCCGCGGCCGGTCACTGTACGGCCCGCTGCCCGAGCAGCTCACCGACGAGCGCAGCTTCCTGCGCCAGCTCCAGGCGATCCTCGCCGTCCGGTCCCGGCACCAGATCGCCACGAGCCGCCAGATCGACGTCCCGGACGTCTCGCACCGGGGCATGCTGGTGATGGTCCACGTGCTGGACTCGGGAGCCCAGCACGTCACCGTGCTGAACTTCGCCGCCGAGGCCGTCACCGGCACCGTGCGGTCGGAGCACCTGGTGCCCGGCTCGCGGGTGATCGACATGTTCACGGAGAAGGAGGTGGGTGTGGTGGACGACCTGCGGGCCTTCATCGTCGAGCTGGAGCCCCACCAGGGCCACTCGCTGTTGTTGGAGCTCCCGTGATCCCCAGCGTCCACGTCGCGGTGCAGATCGCCGTGCCCGCCGCCGACGTCTACGCCTTCGTCACCGACCCCACGAACCTGCCGAAGTGGGCCGCGGGCCTCGCGGGGGCGACGGTCTCGCTGCGCGAGGGGCGGTGGGTCACCGACTCCCCGATGGGCGAGGTGTCGCTGTCCTTCGTCCCGCGCAACGAGCACGGCATCGCCGACCACGACGTCACCTTGCCCAGCGGCGAGGTGGTCACGAACCCGATCCGCATCCTGCCCAACGAGGAGGGCTGCGACGTGCTGTTCACGGTGCGGCAGCGGCCGGACATGAGTGCGGACGACCTCGCCCGGGACGTCGCGGCGGTACGGAGGGACCTGGAGACCCTCGCCCGGCTGCTCGGTGGTGCGGGCACCGCGGGACCCGAATAGCCTCACGCCCCATGAGCGACGGCAGGCTGGCCGCCCTGCGCGGCGGCGAGAAACCGGAGAACCTGCTCGCCGAGACCGCGTCCGGGTTCGCGGTGTTCGGCGACCACCAGAAGCTCCCCGGCTACTGCCTGCTGATCCATCGCGGGGAGGCCGAGCACCTCACCGACCTCGAACCGCCGGAGCGCACGGCGTTCCTGGAGGACCTCGCGCTGCTCGGCCAGGCGGTGTTCACCGCGCTGCGGGGGGATGCGGCCTTCCGCAGGCTGAACTACGAGATCCTCGGCAACAGCTGGCCCCACCTGCACGGACACGTCCACCCCCGCTACGTCTGGGAGCCGGACGAGTACCGCTCGATGCCGGTCTGGCGCTACCCGGACCTGCGTGAGGACCGGTGGCTGGCGGGCCCGGCACACGAGGAGCTGCGGGAGCGGATCGCGCTCGAGCTGCGGGCGCTGGTCATCGGGGGCGCCTGACCCTCGGGCGGCGGGTGACGCGACCGCGCGCGGACAGGCCAAGATGAGCGGGTGACTCGCAGGCTCGCCGCTCTCGCCGCCCTCCTCGTGCTGCCCCTGCTGCTCCTCGCGGGCACCGCCGCGGCCGACGCCCCCTTCCGCGTCGCGGACCGGATCACCGACCGCGCGGGGGTGCTGGACCAGGCCGGGCGGTCGCAGGTGGAGCGGGCCGTGGCGCAGCTGCGCAGCGAGAAGGGCTGGGACCTCTACGTCGTCTACGTCGACTCGTTCGACGGGCGGGACGGCGCCGCGTGGGCGGAGGCCACCGCGCAGGCCTCGCAGCTCGGCCGCACCCAGGTGCTGTTCGCCGTGGCGACCGGCGACCGGGTGTACGGCACGTCCTTCGACCAGGACTTCCCCCTGTCGCAGTCCGCCACCGACTCGATCGAGTCGAACGACGTGCAGCCGCGGCTCGCGCAGTCGGACTGGGTGGGCGCCGCGGTGGCCCTCGCGGACGGGCTGCGCTCCGGGGGATCCGGTGGCGGCTCCGGGAGCGTCGTGCCCTATGTGGTCGGTGGCGCGGTCGTCGTCGGCGGTGGGGCGTACCTGGTGTCGCGGCGCCGCCGGAGGACCGCCGCACCGGCGGAGGCCCCGGCACCCGAGCCGGTCGATCCGTTCCCCGGCGAGTCCACCGAGGACCTGGGCTTCCGCTCCAGCCAGGCGCTGCTGGACGTGGACAACGCCGTCGGCACCTCCGAGCAGGAGCTCGCGGCGGCCCGCGGGCACTTCGGCGAGGAGGCGGTGGCGCCCTTCGCCGCGGCGCTGGCCCAGTCCCGCGCGGACATGGTGGCCGCGTTCGAGATCCGGCAGAAGCTGGACGACGAGGTCCCCGAGACCGAGCCCGAGCAGCGGGCCATGCACGCGGAGATCATCCGGCTCGCCGCGCAGGCGGACGACCGGTTGGACGCCCAGGTTGAGGCGTTCGACCGGCTACGCGCGCTGGAGACCGACGCAGCCGGGTACGTCGACGGGCTCGCCTCGCGACACTTCGGCCTCACCGCCCGGGTCCCCGAGGTCGAGGCCGCGTGGGAGGCCCTGACCGGCCGGTACGCCGGGCCTGCGCTCGCCCCGGTCGCGGACAACCTCGCCCAGGTCCAGGCCCTGCTGGCCGCGGCGGACAAGGAGATCGGCGAGGCCCGCACCCAGCTGGGCGCGTCGAAGCCCGCGTACGCGGTGGTCGACGGCCGCGCCGCCGAGGACGCGCTCACCCAGGCCGAGACCCTGCTCGACGGGATCGGCCGCCACGAGTCCGCGCTGGTCGAGGCCGCGGGACGGCTCGCGGGCGCCCGCGCCGAGGTCGAGCAGGACGTCGCCGAGGCCGCCGCGCTGCCGGGCGTGGACCAGGCCGTCGTCGCCCGGGCACGGGCGTCGCTGGGCGCGTCGGACGAGGCGGCGGCGGGGTCGGGCGGCGGCAGTGGTGCAGGCGACGGGGGTACCGGCGGGCGGCTGCCCGATCCGCTGGCCGCGCTGCACCTGCTGGAGGAGGCGAGCGTCGCCCTGGACCAGGCCATCGCGGACGCCCGCGAGGCGGCGGAGCGCGCCCGACGGGCCGCGGCGGCACTGGACCAGGCGCTCATCCCGGCCCGGGCGGCGGTGTCCGCGGCGGCGGACTTCGTGGCGACCCGTCGCGGCGCGGTCGGCACGCAGGCACGCACCCGGCTGGCCGAGGCCCAGCGGCACCTGGCGGCGGCGACGGCGGGCGGCGACCCGGTCGTCGCGCTGCGGGAGGCGCAGCAGGCCGAGGCGATGGCGAACCAGGCCCTCGACCTGGCCCGATCGGACGTGAACCAGTGGTCCGGGGGCGGCGGTGGCGGCCGGGGCGGGAACGTCGGCGTCGACTTGGGCAGCCTCGTGCTCGGCGGCATCCTCAACGAGGCGATGCGCGGCGGCGGCTACCGCGGCGGATCACGGGGCGGCGGGGGTTTCGGTGGCGGCCGCTCCCCCGGCAGCTTCGGCGGCTCCGCGAGCCGCGGTCGCCGAGGCGGCGGCGGTCGCTTCTGACCCGCGCTGAGGGCACGTTTCGTGCGCTCAGCGCTGCATGATCGGCGGTGGCATGCGCTCGGCGCTGCGGCGGGCGCGCTGAGAGCACACTCCTGCCGTCAGAGCAGGGCGCGGATGGACCGCTCGAAGCCTTCGACGTGCGCCTTCGCCAGCTCCGCGGCCCTCTCCTCCTCGCCCGCCACGACGGCGTCGAGCAGGGCGGCGTGCTCGTGGACGTGGCCGGGGAGGGCGGGCAGGCGATCGAGGAACAGCACCCAGATCCGGGTGGCGAGGTTGTCCAGCCGGACGCAGACGTCCTCGAGGTGCGGGTTGCCGGTGGCGCGGTAGAGGGCACGGTGCACCTCGACGTCCGCCCGCAGCAGCTCGCGGGGGGCACCCCCGGGGTCGAGCGCGGCGATCCGCTCCGCGAGCCCGGCCAGCACGGCCCGGTCGGCGTTCCCCGCGTCCCGGGCCGCGGACCGCGCGGCCACCGGCTCCAGCGCGAGCCGCACCTCGGACAGGTGCGCCAGGTCCGTGATGTCGACGGCAGTGGCGAACGTCCCCCGCCGCGGGTAGGCCACGACGAGGCGGTCCCCCTCGAGCCGCTTCAACGCCTCCCGCACCGGTGTGCGCCCGGTGCCGAGCTCGGCGGCGAGCCGGTCGTCGTTGAGCGGGTCGCCCGGACGGATCTCCAGCATGACGAGCCGGTCCCGGATCACGGCGTAGGCGCGGTCGGCCAGCGACTCCCCCACCGCGACGGCTGCGATGCTCACGCTCTGCTCCCCTTGACCCGCGGACGATCCGGCGCCTACCGTACCCGATGACTGATATACCAGTCCACGCCTAGTCGTCGACCAGGAGCGCGTCATGCCCCTCGCCACGCGGAGATCTGACGTGGAGCCCCTGCCCGAGCACCCCGACTTCCTCTGGCGCACGCCGGAACCGCGGAAGTCCTACGACGTGGTGATCGTGGGCGGCGGCGGGCACGGGCTGGCCACCGCGCACTACCTCGCGAGGAACCACGGCATCACGAACGTGGCGGTCCTGGAGAAGGGTTGGCTGGCGGGCGGGAACATGGCCCGCAACACCACGCTGATCCGCTCCAACTACCTGTGGGACGAGTCCGCGGCGATCTACGAGCACGCCCTGAAGCTGTGGGAGGGCCTGGAGGAGGACCTCGGCTACCCGATCCTGTTCTCCCAGCGCGGCGTGCTGAACCTGGCCCACACCGAGCAGGACGTCCGCGACTCCGTCCGGCGGGTGGAGGCCAACCGGCTCAACGGGATCGACGCCGAGTGGCTGGGCCCGGACGAGGTCGCCGAGATCTGCCCGATCGTCAACGTCTCCGCCGACATCCGCTACCCGGTGCACGGCGCGACCCACCAGCCCCGCGCCGGGATCGCGAAGCACGACTACGTGGCCTGGGGCCTGGCCCGCCGCGCGGACGAGGCCGGGATCGACCTCATCCAGGACTGCGAGGTCGTCGGCTTCCGGACCGACGGGGACCGCGTCACCGGGGTGCGCACCACGCGGGGGGACATCGCCTGCGGCACGGTCGCGTTGTGCGCCGCCGGGCACACGTCCGTGCTGCTGGACATGCTGGGTGTCCCGGCGCCGCTGCAGTCGCACCCGCTCCAGGCGCTGGTCAGCGAGCTGCTGGAGCCGGTCCACCCCACGATCGTCATGTCCAACGCCGTGCACGTGTACGTCTCGCAGGCGCACAAGGGCGAGCTGGTCATGGGCGCGGGCGTGGACTCCTACACCGGCTACGGCCAGCGCGGCGCCTTCCACATCATCGAGCGGCAGATGGCCGCGGCGGTGGAGCTGTTCCCGGTGTTCGCGCGAGCGCACCTGCTGCGGACGTGGGGCGGGATCGTGGACGTCACCCCGGACGCCTCGCCGATCGTCGGGCACACGCCCTACTCCAACGTCTACCTCAACTGTGGCTGGGGCACAGGCGGGTTCAAGGCCACCCCCGGCATCGGATGGTGCCTGGCGGACACCGTGGCGAACGGCCGCCCGCACGAGTTCGTCGCCCCCTTCGCCCTCGACCGGTTCACCACCGGCGCCCTCGTCGACGAGCACGGCGCCGCCGCCGTCGCGCATTAGAACCGCGCACTGGAACCGCGCACCAGGAGAGTCATGCAGCTCATCGAGTGTCCGCACTGCGGCCCCCGCGAGGAGGTCGAGTTCCACTACGGCGGCCAGGCCGGGGTCGCGTACCCCGCCGACCCGGCCGCCCTGTCCGACGAGGAGTGGGGGCGCTTCGTGTTCGTGCGCGCCAACCCCAAGGGCCTGCTGAGCGAGCGGTGGTCGCACTCGGCGGGGTGCCGCCGCTGGTTCACCGCCGTCCGCGACACCGTGACGTACCGGTTCTCGTCGTGAGCCGCGTCGACGGGTACGGGCGCATCGACCGCTCGCGGGTCCTGCGCTTCACCTTCGACGGCCGCGAGTACACCGGGCACCCCGGGGACACCCTGGCCTCTGCCCTGCTGGCCAACGGGGTGCGCGTGATCGCGCGCAGCGTGACGTTCGACCGCCCCCGCGGGATCACCGCCGCCTGGAGCGAGGACCCCACCGGGCTCGTCCAGGTCGAGGAGCCCTTCCCCGAGCCGATGCTGCTCGCGACCACGATCGAGCTGGTCGACGGGCTGGTGGCCCGCTCGATCGCAGGGCGCGGGCGGCTCGCCGAGGTTGCGGACACCGCGCGCTACGACCGCCGGTACGCCCACTGCGAGACCCTCGTCGTCGGCGCGGGGCCCGCCGGGCTGCTCGCCGCCCGCACCGCCGCCCGCCGCGGGGACCGCGTGGTCCTGGTGGACGACCGGCCCGCCGCGGGCGGGTCGCTGCTGGGCACCGAGCGGATCTGCGGGCGCTGGGCGTTCGAGTTCGTCGCGGACACCCTCGCCGAGCTGAGGGCGAACCCGGACGTGCGGGTCCTGTCCCGCACCACCGCCTTCGGCCACTACGACGACGGGTTCGTCCTGGCCCTGGAGCGTCGCACCGACCACCTGGAGTCCCCTCCGGAGAGCCTGTCCCGGCAACGGGTCTGGCGGATCCGGGCCGGCCACGTCGTCGTCGCGACGGGGGCGCACGAGCGGCCGATCGTGGTGTCGGACAACGACCGCCCGGGGATCATGCTCGCCGCCTCCGCCCGGGACCTGCTGCACCGCCACGGCGTGCTCGCGGGCCGCAGGGTCGTGGTCTTCACCAGCGACGACGCCGCCTACGCCGCCGCCGCGGACCTGGCGGAGGCGGGCGCGGAGGTCACCCTCCTCGACGCCCGCCCCTCACCCGCAGCGGAGCGGGCGGTGCAGCGGTGCCTCGCCACCGGGGTCACCCTCCGCGCGGGCGCGACCGTGACCGGTACCCGGGGCGGTCCCGACGGGACGGTCTCCCACGCGCTGACCGACCGGGGGGAGCCGGCCTGCGACCTCCTGCTGCTCTCCGGCGGCTGGAACCCCACCGCCCACCTCTTCTCCCACGTCCGCGGCACCCTCGCCTACGACGCCGAGCTGGGTGCCTTCCGGCCGGGTGGGCCCGTCGCGCACACCACCGTCGTCGGGGCGGCCAACGGGACGTTCGACCTCGCGGGCTGCCTGGCCGAGGGGAAGGGCGAGACCCCGGAGCCGCTGCCCCGCACGAACCTCGTCCTCTGGCGGACCGAGGGCGACCCGGCGACGCAGTTCGTCGACCTCCAGCGGGACTCGACGGTCGCGGACGTCGCGCGGGCCGTGGGTGCGGGGATGCGCAGCGTCGAGCACGTCAAGCGCTACACCACGATCGGCACCGCGCACGACCAGGGCAAGACGTCCGGGGTGATCACCACCGGCATCACCGCCGAGCTCCTGGGCGTCCCGGTCGCGGACCTGGGCACCACCACGTTCCGCCCGCCGTACACCCCGGTCGCCTTCGCCGCACTGGCCGGGCGCGAGCGGGGCAGGCTGTTCGATCCCGAGCGGACCACGATGCTGCACGCCTGGCACGTCGCGCGCGGAGCGGTGTTCGAGGACGTCGGGCAGTGGAGGCGACCGCGTTACTACCCGCAGCCCGGCGAGACCGGGTTCATCGAGGACAGGGACACCGCCGTGCTGCGCGAGTGCGCGGCCGTGCGCACGTCCGTCGGCATCCTGGACGGCTCCACCCTCGGCAAGATCGACGTCCGCGGCCCGGACGCGGGCGCGTTCCTCGACATGATCTACACCAACCTGATGTCGAGCCTGAGGCCCGGCCGGGTCCGCTACGGCGTGATGTGCGGGCTGGACGGCATGGTGATCGACGACGGCACGGTCCTGCGCCTCGCCCCCGAGCGCTTCCTCGTGTACACCACCACCGGCGGCGCGGCCCCGATCCTCGACCACATGGAGGAGTGGCTGCAGACGGAGTGGCCGCACCTGCGCGTCACGCTGACCTCGGTGACCGAGCAGTGGGCCGTGTTCCCCGTGGTCGGGCCGCGGAGCCGGGACGTCATCGGGGCGTTCGCGCCGCACGTGGACGTGTCGAACGAGGCCTTCCCCTTCATGACCTATACCGACACCGAGGTCGACGGCGTCCCGGTCCGGCTGGCCCGGATCAGCTTCTCCGGCGAGCTGGCGTGGGAGGTGAGCGTCGACGGGTGGCACGCCCCCGCCGTCTGGGCGCGGTTGCTGGAGCTCGGTGCGCCGTACGGGATCACGCCCTACGGCACCGAGACGATGCACGTCCTGCGCGCCGAGAAGGGCTACCCGATCATCGGGCAGGACACCGACGGCACGGTCACCCCGCAGGACCTCGGGCTGGGTTGGGCGGTGTCGAGGAGGAAGGCCGACTTCCTCGGCAAGCGGTCGTTCACCCGACTGTCCAACCTGGACCCGCTGCGCAAGCAGCTCGTCGGGCTGCTGCCGGAGGACCCGTCCTACAGGCTCCCGGAGGGCTCCCAGATCGTGGAGCTGACCGACGAGCTGCCCCCGCCCCCGGTGCCGATGCTGGGCCACGTGACGTCGAGCTACCGCAGTGCCGCGCTCGGCCGTACCTTCGCGTTGGCGCTGGTCGAGGGCGGGCACGCGCGGATCGGCGAGCGCCTGACCGTCCCGGTGGGCGGCGACCTGGTCGCCTGCGAGGTCACCGGTTCCGTGCTGTTCGATCCCGAGGGGACCCGCCGCGATGGCTGACCTGCTCACCCGCACGGGGGCGCTCGACGGCTGGGCGGGCCGGTTCGCCGCCCTGCCGGACTCGGTGACCCTGTTGTCCGAGCCCTTCCACGCGATGGTCGCGGTCCGCCTCGCGGCAGGCCCCGCGCTCCCCCCGGACCCGGCCGCGCTGCGCGGGCTCGCCCCCGCACCCGGCCCGAACGCGTGGACGCAGGGCGACCGGGTGGACGCCGTGTGGCTGGGCCCCGACGAGGTCCTCCTGACCAGCCCCTTCCTCTCCCCCGCCGAGCTGTGCGAGCGGAGCGGCGGCACGGACGTCTCGGCGCAGCGGACCACGATCCGCCTGCGCGGCGCCCACGCCCGGGACGTCCTGGAGACCGGGTGCGCGATCGACCTGCACCCCCGGTCGTTCGGCACCGGCTCGGCTGCGGTCACGATGCTGGGGCAGGCGAACGTCGTGCTCCTGGCGCTGGGGGAGAACGACTATCGGGTCCTCGTCCGGTCCTCGTTCGCCGCCTATCTGGCGGAGTGGCTGATCGACGCCGCGCAGGAGTACAGCACGGTCGAGGACACCTGATGACCGTCTCCGCGTTCGACCTGTTCAGCGTGGGGATCGGGCCGTCGAGCTCGCACACGGTGGGGCCGATGCGGGCCGCGCACCTGTTCGTCGGGCGGCTGGCGCGCGAGGAGTTGTTGGAGCGGGTCGCGCACGTGCGGGCCGAGCTGTTCGGCTCGCTCGGAGCGACCGGGAAGGGGCACGGGAGCGTCGGGGCGGTCGTGCGTGGGCTGGCGGGCGAGGAGCCGGAGACCGTCGACCCGCGGTCGTCCACCGTGGAGGACGTCCGGGCCACCGGCAGGCTCCGGCTCGCCGGCAGGCGGGAGATCGGCTTCGCCTGCGGGGACGTGGTGCTGCACCGGCGCCGCACCCTCCCCTTCCACCCCAACGGGATGCGCTTCCGTGCCGCCGACGCGACCGGCACCGCCCTGCTCACCGCCGAGTACTTCTCGGTGGGCGGCGGGTTCGTGGTCGACGGCACCCCGTGGCGGCCCCCGGCGGTGGAGGTCCCGCACCCCTTCTCCACCGGCGCCGAGCTGCTCGCGCGGTGCCGCGAGACCGGGCTGCGCATCAGCGACCTGGTGCTCGCGAACGAGTGCGCCCGGCGTCCGGAGGCCGAGGTCCGCGCCGGGTTGCTCGCCCTGTGGGCGGTCATGCAGGAGTGCGTGGAGCGCGGGTCCCACACGGGCGGGGTCCTGCCGGGCGGCCTGCACGTGCGACGGCGGGCGGCGGCCATGCGCGAGGCGCTGGAGGCGGAGCAGGCCGATCCCGCGGAGTGGGTGACCCTGTTCGCGCTCGCCGTCAACGAGGAGAACGCGGCGGGCGGGCGGATCGTCACCGCCCCCACGAACGGCGCCGCCGGGATCGTCCCCGCGGTGCTGCACTACTACCGGCGGTTCTGCCGGGGCGCCGACGACGACGGCGTCGTCCGCTTCCTGCTCACCGCCGCCGCCGTCGGCAGCCTGTTCAAGGAGAACGCCTCGATCTCCGGCGCCGAGGTCGGCTGCCAGGGCGAGGTCGGGTCGGCCTGCTCGATGGCCGCCGCCGGGCTCGCGGAGGTCATGGGCGGCACCCCGGAGCAGGTGGAGAACGCCGCGGAGATCGGGATCGAACACAACCTCGGCCTGACCTGCGACCCGATCGGCGGGCTCGTCCAGATCCCGTGCATCGAACGCAACGCCGTGGCCTCGACGACGGCGATCACCGCGGCCCGGATGGCGGTGCGGGGCGACGGGACGCACCACGTCAGCCTCGACAAGGCCATCCGGACCATGCGGATCACCGGTGCGGACATGAAGACGAAGTACAAGGAGACCAGCCGGGGCGGCCTGGCCCTCACCGTCGTCGAGTGCTGAGTCGCCAGGCCACGAGCGCGTAGCCGCCGAAGATCGCGATGGCGCCCGCGAAGGGCGGGTCGACGGGGACCATGAGGATCCCGATCAGCCCGTACAGGCCGGAGGCGAGGGCGGCGCGGCGCAGGACCCGGCGCTCACCCCTCAGGAGCGCGGGCACGGCACCGAGGACGACCAGGCCGATCACCAGCACCGTCGTGCCGATCACCAGGAGCTCGGCCAGGCGGGCGTCGTACCCGCCGCGCTGCGTGACGGCGACGACCGTGACCGCCACGAGGTGCATCACCGCGGGTACCGCGGCGGTGAGTCCGACCAGTGCGGTCGGCAACGCGATCGCGAGGTCGGCACGGCTGCGGGCGGGCGAGCCGGGCCCCCGGAGGGGCCGGGAGTGAGCCTCGCGGGTCGGTGGGGGGCCGTTCACGGCGCGCTCCGGTCGCGGAGCAGGGCCACGCCCAGCAGGCCGTAGGGCACCAGCATCACGGCGAGCAGGATGTCGGTGACCGGCCCGGCCGTGCCGAAGAAGGGCACCGTCGCCGCCATGACGAGCACGATCAGCAGCGGCAGGCCCCGCCACGGCCGGGCCCACGCCTTCGTCCGCAGCGCGAGGACCGCCGCGGTCACGGCCCAGCCGAAGAGCAGGAACGTCCCGGCGATGTAGAAGGCCTCGGCATCCCGGCGGACCACCACGGACACGACGTTGCCCAGCACCACCCCCAGGGCGCCGAGCACTCCCACCGCCGTCGCCCACGTCGCGCGCCTGCCGACCGCGCCCGCGAGCTGTAGACCCACCGGTCCCGCCGCCAGGAGCAGCCACCCCAGCCCCAGCGCGAGCCCGACCCAGGTGAAGCCCGGCTGCCCGGGTTCCACCGGGTTCGCCAGCCGCTCCATCCCGACCCCGATCGCGAGCACTGCCCCGACCAGGCACGACATCCCCCACGGTCTCGTGGCCGGTGCGGTGGTCGTTCCCGTCGTCATGTGTGTGTCCATGGCGGGCAGGGTCCGCGCCGGGCGTCCCGGGCGGCCAGGGGCAGCCGTCCCGACGCCATCGGGACGCTGACCGGTGATCGCCGAGAACCGGAGCGGTCACGACCCGAGGCCGGCCTCCCGCGCCTTGACGATCGCGGCGGACCGGTCCGTGACCTGCAGCTTCACCAGCACCGCGGACACCAGGTTGCGAACCGTCTTGGGCGCGAGGCCCAGCCGTTCGGCGATGGCGGCGTTGCCGAGCCCGCGGGCCACGAGGTCCAGCACCTCCCGCTCGCGGGCGGTGAAGCCGGCGAAGGGCTCCGCGCGGCCCGCCGCGAGCCAGCTCGCGAGCCGGTCGGCCAGGGCGCTGCCGAAGACCGCCTCCCCGCGGGCGACCGCCGCGACGGCATGGAGCAGCTCGTCCGGCTCGCTCTCCTTGAGCAGGTAGCCGCGGGCACCGGCGCGGACGGCGTCCACGACCCGGGCGTCGGCGTCGTCCATCGTGAGCACGAGGATCCGGGCGCCCGGATCGGCCGCGCGGATCCGACGGGTGGCCTCGACCCCGCCGCCGCCGGGCATGTGCAGGTCGAGGACCAGGACGTCCGGGCGCAGGTCGGCGGCCAGCGCGACGGCCTCCGCCCCGGTCCCCCCGACCCCCACCACCTCGTGCCCCGTCGCGCGCAGCAGCCCCGCGACCCCGTCGCGGAAGAGGGGGTGGTCGTCGACGAGCACCACGCGGAGCGTCATCCGGTCGCCCCGACCTCGGCGGTGACCTCGGCGTCGCGGAGCGGCAGCCGGGCGACCAGCCTCGCTCCGCCGCCGGGCGGGGCGTCGAGCTCGACCTCCCCGCCCAGCTCCGCGGCCCGCTCGCCCAGCCCGACGAGCCCGACGCCGGCGCGCACCCCGCGGGGCCATCCCACGCCGGAGTCGGTCACCGTGATCCACAGCGCGGCGTCGCGAACCCTCAGGTCCACGGTGCACCGTTCGGCGCCGGAGTGCCGCGCGGCGTTCGAGATCGCCTCGACGGCGATGCGGAAGGCCGCGACCTCGACCGCGGCGGGCAGCGCGGGCACCTCGCCGGTGACCTCCACCGCGATCCCGTGCCGCGGCTCCCGCAGCGCCGCGAGCAGGCCGGACGCGTCGAGCGCGGGCGGGCGCAGGTCGTAGGCCAGCCGCCGCAGCCCCGCGGCCGCGGCGGTCGCGTCCCGCCGGAGGGCCAGCAGCTCGGCATCGGCGACCGCGACCCTGTCCCGGAGGACCGCCGCGTCGACCGCAGCCCCCGCGGTCGGCGCCGTCGGCACGGTCGGCCCCGTGGCCGCGGTCGGTGCGGACCGCTCGGTCGGGTCGGCGACGTCCGGGACTCCCGTGGTGAGCATCCTCCGGGCCGTCTCGGCGCGGAGGGCGAGGGCCGCGACGGAGGGGCCGAGCTCGTCGTGCAGGGTGCGGCGCAGCCTGCGGCGCTCCTCCTCGCGGGCCAGCACCAGCGCCTCGCGGGAGCGGCGCAGGTCCAGGTCGAGCCGCACGACCCGCACGGCCGGGCCGAGCTGGCGGGCGAGGTCCTCGACCAGCCGCAGGTCGGCGGGCCCGAGCCGCTCGTCGGCGCCGCGCGGGGCGACCAGCAGCGCGGCGATCTCCTCCCCCCGATGCACGACGGGCTCGCGGTGCGTCCCGTACCCCGGGTCCCGCCCGGCGACCACCGGCTCCTCCCCCGGCAGCACGACCGCGACATACGGCACCCGCAGGGCCCCGGCGAGGTCGTCGGCCGCGGCGGGCAGCACGTCGGCGGGCCGGATCGTGGCCGCCAGCCGGGTGCCCAGACCGCGCAGCACGGCGTAGGGGTCGTCCCGGTCGCCGTAGAGCAGGTGGTTCACCGTGCGCTGTAGCCGCACCCGCAGCGGGTTCAACGCGAGCGCCACGGCCAGGACGCCGACCAGCGCGGCCGGGCCTGCGCCGAGCAGGGCGGCCAGCGCCGTCGTCACGCCGAGGTACAGCAGCACGACCGCGGCCGTGAGCACCGCGTAGACCACGCTGCGGCCCGCCACCCGGTCCAGGTCGAACAGCCGCAGCCGCAGCAGGGCGACCGTGAGCGCCGCGACGGAGAGCAGGCCGGGCAGCCCGATCCACCCCGGCGGCAGCAGCGGCGCCCCGAACAGCGCGGGGACCAGGAACAGACCGAGCGTCAGCGCCCCGGACGAGAGCCCGCCCGCGCCGACCCAGCGCAGCTGCTGCCGGGTGGTCGCGTCGCCCGCGACGCCTGCCGCTCGGAACCGCCGGATCCCGATGATCAGCGACCCGCCGAGCGCGGCGACGGTCACCGCCGTCTGCACCACGACCACCCCCCCCCCCCGATCCAGCCGGGCGAGCCGAGGGGCCCCGGGACCAGCAGGGCCGCACCGGCCAACAGCACCAGCGGCGCCGCGAGCACCGGGCCCGCCCGCACCCGTCGCTCGGGTGCGGGGAAGATCAGGGTGAAGAGCACCAGCGCCCCCCACGCCAGCGTGTAGGCCCCGATGACCAGCCCGAGGAAGAGCCCGCGCGGCCACCCCTGGACCGCCGCGGGCAGCCCGAGGAGGGTGGCCGCCGAGCTGGCCGTCAACGCCGCGGCCAGCACTGCCGCGGCCCGGACGGCCGGATCGGTCCGGCGGCGCACCCACGCGTACCCCGCCAGGGCGGCCAGCGCGAGGGTGAACACCGGGATCGACCAGCCCGCCGCCAGCGCGGGACCGATCCGGGGAGACCCCGCGGGCTCGACGGCCGTGCGCCCGCCCGCCAGGACGTACTCGGTCCCCCCGAGCACCGGCCGCGCACCCACGATGACGTCGCCGGGGCGCAGCGCGGCGCACGGTCCGCGCAGGTCGGGATGCAGGCCGTCGACCTGCCAGACGGTGGCGTCGGGGGTGAGCACGGCGCAGTCACCCGGGGTCTGCGACCACCAGGTGACGTACCCGGCGCCCGCCGCGAGGACGACGCCCACCAGCACGACCGCCGTCCGCCCCATCTCGCGTCCCCTCTCCCGCCCACCTTCACTGAGCGGGAGGGGGCGTCCAGCAGTACGTCAGCGGCGGATGACCACCGTCAGCGCCTCGTGGGCGGCGGCGCTGCCGAAGACGTCGTAGGCCTCGTCGATCCGGTCGAGGGAACTCGTGGGAGTCCACGGCGATCACCCGCGAGCGAGGTGTCGGCGAAACGGGACCGCGCCGGACTTGGACAGCCGCAGCGCCCGCAGCGGGAGATCGCCGGGACCGGCACCCGGTCGACTAGACGACCCCGCGGTCGTGCAGGCCCGCCAGCTCGCGGTCGGACAGGCCGAGGACCTCCGTGAGCACCTCGTCGGTCTCCCGGCCCAGGATCGGGGTCGCACCCGCGTCCCCGTGCTCGCCGTCGAAGCGGATCGGCGAGCGCGCGGTGATGCCGCTCGTGCCGTCCTGGAGCGTGAGGTCGGCCAGGACGGGGTGGGCGCCGGTCCGGTGGGCCGTCACGACGTCCGTCATCCCCTGGTAGCGGCCCCAGAGCACCCGCGCCGCGTCCAGCTCGTCGGAGACGGTCTTGGAGTCCCGGGCGAGGAACCACGGCTTGAGGACCGCGGCGATCGTGTCCCGCAGCCGGTACCGCTCCGCCTCCTCGGTGAGGTCGGCGGACAGCGCCTGCTCCAGCGCGGCGAACACCTCGTTGGTGCCGGTCACCGACGTCAGCGCCGACCACTGCCCGGGGGTGAGCGCCACGACCATGACCCGTTGCCCGTCCGAGCAGGCGAAGTCCACGCCGAACGAGCCGTAGACGTGGTTGCCGTGCCGCGGACGTTCGGTGCCCCGCTCGGCCGCCTCGGACAGCCAGCCCAGGTTGGCGACCCCGGCCAGCGCGACGTCCGACAGCGCCAGCTCGACGAACGTCCCCCTCCCCGTCGACGCCCGGGAGTACAGCGCGGCGAGCACCGCGGTGGAGACGGACAGGCCGGTGACCAGGTCCCACGCGGGCAGCACGTGGTTGACCGGTGCCGCGGTCTCCTCGGTACCGGTGATCTGCGGGATCCCGACCTCGGCGTTGACCGTGTAGTCCACGGCGGGGCGGCCGTCCGGATACCCCTGCACGCGCACGTGGATCAGGTCCGCGCGCCGCGCAGTCAGCGCCTCGTGGGACATCCACCGCCGCCCGACGACGTTGTCCACCAGCACCCCCGCCGCGGCGACGAGCGAGACCACCAGCTCGCGGCCCTCGTCCGACCGCATGTCCACGGCGACCGAGCGCTTGCCCTTGTTCAGCGAGGCCCAGTAGAAGGACTCCCCCGCCCGGTCGACCGGCCAGCGCAGGTGGTCCGAGCCGCCGCCGAGCGGGTCGATCCGGATCACCGAGGCGCCGAGCTGGGCGAGGGTCATCCCGCCCGTCGGCCCGGCGACGAAACTGGCGCACTCGACGACCTGCAGACCCTCCAGCGGCCGACTCATCGCTCGTCCTCCCAGGTCAGCACCAGCCGGCCACGGGTGCCGCCGGCCTCGAGGCGGGTGTGGGCCTCGGCGGCGCGCTCGGCCGGGTAGGTGTCGGCGACCCGCAGCGTGACCGCGCCGGACTCGGCGAGCACGCGCAGCGCGTCCAGCCGCTCGCGGTCCTCGGCGATCTCGCGCACCCGCACCGGGTGCCAGCTGATGCCGCGCTCGGGTGGGCCCTCGTAGCCGCGGACCGTCGCGATGCGACCGCCGTCCCGCACGGCGGGGATCAGCTCGTCCCCCTGCAGCGAGCCGTCCGCGAGCACGTCGACGGGGCCCGCGGCCTCCAGCATGCGCTGGGCCACCCCGTCCCCCCGGCGCACGACGACGTCCGCGCCCAGCCCCTTGACCAGCGCCTCGTCCGCTTCGGAGGCGTCCGCGACCACGCGGAGCCCGGCCGCGGCGGCGAGCTGGACCACGTAGCCGCCGAACGCCCCCGCGGCCCCGGTCACGCCGATCGTCGAGCCGGGGGCGGGATCGAGCAGGTCCAGCGCGCGACGCGCGGTGAGCCCGTTCATCGGCAGGGTCGCGGCGTGGACGTGGTCGGCGCCCGCGGGCGCGGGGACCACCGATCCCGCGGGCACGACGACGAGCTCGGAGTAGGCACCGTGGGTGCCGTCCGGCACCACGATCGCCATCACCGCGTCGCCGAGCGCGAGCCCGCCGCCCGCGCCCTCACCCAGCTCGTCCACGATCCCCGCCGCGTCCATCCCGGGGACGTACGGCGGCGGGTCCTTGCGCTGCTGCTCGGCGCGCGATCCGTCGCGCACGCCCGTGTCCGTGGGGTTGACCGCGGCCGCCCGCACCCGGACCCGGACCTGCCCCGGCCCCGCGTGCGGCTCGGGCACCTCGACGATCTCGAGGGCCTCGGGCCCACCCCACTCGTTCACCCCGACGGCACGCATGACCCCGACCCTACGGTGGGCTCAGCCGGCCTGCTGCTCCGCCAGGACCTCCACCCCGACGGGGGCGTCCCCGCGCAGCGTGACGCGGTGCATGACCCGGCGCGCGTCCCCGTAGTCGCGGTTGGCGTAGTGGACCGTGGCGCGGTTGTCCCACATGGCGACGTCGCCCTCCGCCCAGCGGTGCCGGACGATGTGCTCGGGCTTGGTGATGTGGGCGTGGAACAGGTCCAGCAGGTGGCGGCTCTCCGCCTCCGACACGCCCTGGATCCGCTCGGTGAAACCGGGGTTGACGAACAGCGACCGCCGCCCCGTCTCGGGGTGCACGCGCACCACCGGGTGCACGACCGGCTCCAGGCTCGTGACGGTCTCGCCCTCCCACACGCTGCCCCGGCCCTGCCGCCGCTGCGCGAGGTAGTAGCCGAACTCGCGGTTGCCGTCGTGCACCGCGTCCAGCTCGTCCGCCAGACGCTGCACGGCCGGGGAGAGCGACTCGTAGGCCAGCTCCAGGTCCGCCCAGTTCGTGTCGCCGCCGGACGGCGGCAGGGTGACCGCGCGCAGGATCGAGCCCAGCGGCGGGCGCTTCATGAAGGTGACGTCGGTGTGCCAGACGTCCGAGAAGCCGTTGTCCGCGGAGTCCAGGGCGTAGATCTCGGTGTGCTCCTCGTCGATGCCCGGCACCACCGGGTGCGACGCGGTGAGCTCCCCGATCCGGTTGCCCAGCCGGACCTGGCCGGTGGGGTCCAGGTCGTGCTGGCCGCGGAAGAAGAGCACCTTCCGCTCGGTGAGCTGGGCCCGAATCGCCGCGACCTGCGCGTCGGTGGCGGTGGCGAGGTCGACGTCGTGGACGATCGCGCCGAGGCGCGGGCCGAGGGGTTCGAGGTTCAGGGGGACGGCGCGAAGCGACACGGGAGGACTCCTGTGCTGGGGTGGTCGGGTGAGGGAGCGGAGCGCCGCGGCCTCAACCGAACCAGTTGCGCACCGCGGATCCCGTCCAGATCAGGTCGACGTCCGCCGGACACAGGGAGCCGTGAGTCCGGCACAGGTCGACGTGCAGTCGCGCGACGAGCCGGAGGTCCACGTCGTGGATCGTCGTCCTCCGTGGCCGGGCCTGCAAGAGTGGCCGCCGTCACGAGCCCCGTCGACTACTCAGCGTCGGTGGCTCAGTACTGTCCGTGCATGGAGCTCGGCTACCTCACGCACGTCGGCGGGCTGGGCTCCCCGCGCGACGCCTATCGCGACACCGTGGCGCTGGCCGTCGCCGCCGAGGCCGCGGGGTTCGACTCCTTCTGGGTCGCCCAGCACCACAACAGCGAGGCGCAGGGGCTCCTCCCGTCGCCGTTCGTGCTGCTCGCGGCCGTGGCCCAGGCGACCCAGCGGATCACGCTCGGGGTCGGCGTCGTCGCCGTGACGCTGGAGGACCCGCGCCGGGTCGCCGAGGACGCCGCGGTGCTGGACACGCTGTCCGGGGAACGGGTCGCGCTGGGTGTCGGAGCCGGGTCGGACCCCGCGGCGTCGGCGCTGTTCGGGCGGAACCACGAGCGCAGGCACGCCGAGTGCCTCGAGGGCGTGGACCGGCTCCGGGCGATCCTGGGCGGCATCACGCTGGTCCCGGACGCTCCCGGGCTGCTGGACCGGATGTGGTGGGCGACGGGGTCGGCACGGGGTATCGACGCCGCCGCGGCCCGCGGGATCGGGGTGCTCTCCGGGCGGCCGCAGGGGGCCGCGAACGATCTCGAGCGGTACTGGGCGCGCACGGCCGCCGAGCCCCGCGTCGCGGTGTCCCGGCTGATCCGGGCGGGTGAGCCCGCCGAGGAGGTCTCCGCCCGGCTGCGCGCCGATCCGGCGCTGACCTGGGCGACCACCCTGGTCGTGCAGACCCAGCCCACGCGGACCGACCTGGCCACGCACCGCCGGACGCTCGCGGTCGCGCTCGAGGCACGTGAGCGGTACCTCACCGCGTCGAGGGCCAGCTCCGCCGGACACGTGGCGGGTGTCCGGGTCCGTTAGGCAGGATGGGCCGGTGACGAACACCGAGCAGCGCCCCAGCGGCCTGGACCTCCGTTGGGTCGACACCGGGACCCGCCCGCAGGACGACCTGTTCACCCACGTCAACGGCACGTGGCTGGCAGGCCACGAGATCCCGGACGACCGGGCACAGGACGGCGCGTTCCGCGACCTGCGCGACCGTGCCGAGGAGGACGTGCGCGCGATCATCGAGGGGGCGTCTCCCGACGGGGGCTCCGAGGCACGCCAGGTCGCGGACCTCTACGCCTCGTTCATGGACACCGCCCGCATCGAGGAGCTGGGCACCGCGCCGCTGCAGCCGCTGCTCGCGGAGATCGCGGAGGCTCCCGACAAGGCCGCGCTGGCCGGCGTGCTCGGCCGCAGGCAGCGACAGGGGCGAGCCGCCCTGTTCGGCGCGTTCGTGGGCACGGACGCCAAGGACTCCTCGCGGTATCTCGTGCACCTGTCGCAGGCCGGGCTCGGCCTGCCGGACGAGTCGTACTACCGCGAGGAGCAGTACGCGGAGATCCGCGCGGCGTACGTGACGCACCTGGCGAAGCTGGCCGGGCTCGTCGGGCTGGAGGACGTCTCGGCCACCGTGATGGACCTGGAGACCCGGCTCGCCGCGGTCTCCTGGGACCGGGTGACCAACCGGGACGCCGAGAAGACCTACACGCTGATGACCTGGCCCGCGGTGCAGGCGAACGCCCCCGAGTTCGACTGGGCGTCCTGGTACGCCGCGCTGCAGGCGCCGGACGGGTCGTTCGACGAGGTCGTCGTGCGGCAGCCGTCCTTCCTGGTCAAGGCGGCGGAGCTGTGGGCGGAGGTCCCGCTGGAGGACTGGAAGGCCTGGCTGTCGATCCGGGTCGCGTCGGCGTGCGCGGACTACCTGTCCGACGCGGTCGTGGACGAGGACTTCGACTTCTACGGCCGCACGCTCTCCGGCACCCCGGCCCTGCGCGAGCGCTGGAAGCGCGGGGTGTCCGTGGTGGAGGGGGCGGTCGGGGAGGCCGTCGGGAAGCTCTACGTCGAGCGGCACTTCCCCGCGTCGTCCAAGGAGCGGATGGTCGAGCTCGTCGCGAACCTCGTCGAGGCGTACCGGCAGTCGATCTCCACCCTGGACTGGATGTCGCCCGCGACCCGGGAGCGGGCGCTGGAGAAGCTGGGCAAGTTCCGGCCGAAGATCGGCTACCCGGACAAGTGGAAGGACTACTCGTCGTTGGTCGTCTCCTCGGACGACCTGCTGGGCAACATGCTCCGCGCGGCCGAGTGGGACTTCGACTACGACCTCGCGCGGATCGGCGGGCCCGTCGACAAGGACGAGTGGCTGATGACCCCGCAGACGGTCAACGCCTACTACCACCCGCGGATGAACGAGATCGTCTTCCCGGCGGCCATCCTGCAACCCCCGTTCTTCGACCCGGAGGCGGACGACGCGGCCAACTACGGCGGCATCGGCGCGGTCATCGGTCACGAGATCGGCCACGGCTTCGACGACCAGGGCTCGCGCTACGACGGCGACGGCAACATGACCGACTGGTGGGAGGCCGCGGACCGCGCGGAGTTCGACCAGCGGAGCAAGGCGCTGATCGACCAGTACTCGGGGCTCTCCCCCGCCGGGCTGCCCGAGCACAAGGTCAACGGGGCGCTCACCGTCGGCGAGAACATCGGCGACCTGGGCGGGCTGACCATCGCGATCAAGGCGTACCGGATCGCGGTGGAGGGCACGGAGCCGCCGGTCATCGACGGCTTCACCGGCCTACAGCGGGTGCTGATCGGCTGGGCGCAGGTGTGGCGGGCGGCGACCCGGGACGCGGAGGCGATCCGCAGGCTCGCGGTGGACCCGCACTCGCCGCCCGACCTGCGCTGCAACGCGGTGGTGACCAACCTGGACGCCTTCCACGAGGCGTTCGACGTGCAGGAGCAGGACGCGCTGTACACCCCGCCGTCGGAGCGGGTCCGCATCTGGTGACCGTGCGCGGTCGGTGGTGCCGGAGCACCACTGACCGCGCAGGACCTCACGGGACCAGGACGTACTTGCCGACCGCGGTGCGCTCGGCGTAGCGGCGCAGGACCGCGGCGGCGTCGGCGAGCGGGGCCTCGACGGGCACCGGCGGGTGGATCTCACCCCGCCCGACCCGCCCGACGACGTCCGCGAGCAGGGCCGCGTTGCCCGCAGGCCCCGCGACCTCCCGCGCCCAGTCGCCCCAGTCCACGCCGACGACCGTCCGGTTGCGCAGCAGCACGATGTTCGCGGGCAGCCGCGGGATCTCCCCCGACGCGAACCCGACCACGCAGAACCGCCCGCCCGCCCGCAGCGCCCGCAGCGAGGACTCGGCCGCGGGGCCGCCGACGGGGTCGATCACGACGTCCGCGCCGCCGTCCGTCGCCGCGCGGATGCCGTCCTTGAGGTCGGTGTAGTCGATCGCCGCGGTGGCGCCTGCGGCGAGCGCCGCCGCCCGCTTCCCGGCCGACGACGCGACGGCCAGCACGCGGGCACCGAGCCCGTGCGCGACGTCCACCGCGGCCAGCCCGATCCCGCCGCCCGCCCCGAGGACCACGACCCACTCGTCCTTCTCGACGACGACCCGGTGGGTCACCGCGAAGACCAACGTCGAGTACCCCTCCAGCGCCGAGGCCGCGATCGCCGGGCTGACGCCCTCGGGCAGCGGCACCGCCGAGACCGCGGGCAGCACGGCGTGGGTGGTGTAGCCGCCGTAGCCCATGATCGACCCGACGACCGCACCGCCGACCCGGCTCGGGTCCACCCCGTCGCCGACCGCCAGGACCGTGCCCGCGACGGCCGCCCCCGGGGTGAAGGGCAGCGGCGGCCTGACCTGGTAGCGGCCCTGCACGATCAGCCCGTCGACGAAGCTGACCCCCGCCGCCTCGACCCCGACGAGCACCTCACCCGGCCCCGGGGTCGGATCCGGCTCCTCGACCGTCGAGAGCAGCTCCGGATCCCCGAACTCGGTACACAGCACGCGCAGCATGGTCACCACTCTGACCGACGCGGGCTCCCCCTCCCACCCCGGACACCCCCGGCGAGGCCTCACGCGCCTGCCGACGCGCCGCATCGCCCCGAGATCCACACTCCGGGAGCCACGCGGTCGATTCCCGACCGCTCCGCTCCCCGACTGTGGATCATGCCTGGCCGGCGGGTGCCGCGCCCCGCCCCGGTGGCGGCGGTGTCGGTGAGAGGGGTCATGCCCGGGTGGACGGAGCCGACGGCCGATCGGCTCCGTCCGCACGGGAGAACCTCAGAGGTTCTTGAGCACCTCTTCGGCGGAGGAGACGGTCACGTCGCCCGGGGACGCCTCGACCCACAGGTTCTCGACGACGCCGTCCTTGAGCACCGCGGCGTAGCGCTGGTTGCGGAGACCCAGGCCCATCCCGGTGCCGTCGAGGACCAGGTCCATGGCCTCGGCGAGGTCGCCGTTGCCGTCCCCCAGCATGAGGATGTCGCCGGAGCCGAGCGCGTCGCCCCAAGCGCCCATCACGAACGCGTCGTTGACCGACACGCAGGCGACGGTGTCGACGCCCTTGGCCTTGAGCTCGTCCGCGCGCAGCGTGTAGGTCGGGAAGTGGCGCTCCGAACAGCCGGGAGTGAAGGCCCCGGGTACCCCGAAGAGCACCACGGTGCCCTTGCCCAGCACGTCGGCGCTCTGCACCGGGGTGGGGGCGCCGTCGCGCAGGGTGGTGAGGGTGACGTCGGGCAGGCTGTCCCCGGCGGAGAGCGGCATGGGTCCTCGTTTCGCGAAGTGACGTGATCGCCTCGCACGCTAGCCGCCCCTCATCCCCACCGCAGCCGCCAGACCCGCGCACCGGACAGCCGGGCCGCATACCCGCGTCGGTCGAGGCCGGGGAGCAGGGCCACGTGCTCGGCCGCGACGCGGTCCGCGTCGGCCGCGGTGCGTGGTGGGGCGGCGACGGTCAGCACCAGATCGCCCACCCCGATCCGCACCACCAGGGCTCCGAACCGCGACTCCCAGTTCCGCAGCACGGTGACCAGCCCCGCGAGGTCCCGCCTCGCCCCGGCCCAGCCGAGGGTCGCGAGGAGGTCCGCCGGGCGGCGGCCGACCCCGACGACGAGACGGGCCCGCCCGGCGTCGTTCTCGGCCCAGGCGACCGCCTCGTCGACGACCTCCTCCCGCCGGGGCGGCCGACCGGGCGCGAGGCCGGGGAACAGCCCGGGACCCGGCCACCACTCCTCCAGGACCGCGAGGGGATCGAGGGGCGGGACGGGGACGGGCGGCCCGCTCCCCTCGAGCGCACCCTCGGCGAGCCAGACCCCGCACCGCCCGGTGCGGGGCGCGGCGCGCAGGAGGCGTTCGTACGCGAGGGCGTTCTCGGGATCGTGGAAGCGGAAGGCCGGGGCGAGGGAGACGGTCATGCGGGGTTGGACGGAACAGACACCCGCGCGGTTCCCCTGGTCAGACGGTGCCGAAGAACTCGACCAACCCCCGCGGCGCGTCGTCGGCGAAGCACAGGTCCAGCCCCCGCGCGGACATCCGCGCGGCGTCGGCGGAGCGCGGGAACATCCCCGCCTCGTACTCGCGCAGCGCGGCCTCGACGTCCTCGGCGTGCGCGACGAGGGCCA
The DNA here is from genome assembly GCF_039541715.1 of Pseudonocardia xishanensis. Lineage (NCBI taxonomy): Bacteria > Bacillati > Actinomycetota > Actinomycetes > Pseudonocardiales > Pseudonocardiaceae > Pseudonocardia > Pseudonocardia xishanensis. Next base: position 94,518 of record NZ_BAABGT010000075.1, on the reverse strand, counting down.
GGGCGAGCTCGCAGCCGTCGAGCATCGCGGCGTTGGCCCCCTCGCCCGCGAAGGGCGACATCAGGTGGGCGGCGTCCCCGACCAGCGTCACGCCCGGGACCCGCGGCCACGAGTGGCCTGCGGGCAGGGCGTGGATCCGGCGGGCCACGATGTCGTCGTCGCAGTGGCGGATCAGGTCGGTCAGGGCCGGGGTCCAGTCGGCGAACTCCGCCAGCAGGGCCGTCCGGGTGGCCGCCGGGTCCGACCAGTCGACGCCGCGGGTGTCGAGCCAGTCCTCGGCCACCCGCAGCATGGCCCCCACATGGAGGTCGCGGCCACCGTGCCCGCCCAGGTTCTTGTTGTCCGACAGGGCGAACACGCTTCCCGTGCCGACGAGTGCGGCCGAGGCGGGCACCGTCGCCGGCGCATCGGTGACGTGGAGATCGAAGTAGCTGATCCCGGCGTACTGCGGGGAGGCGTCCGAGAGCAGGGGGCGGACCCGCGACCACGCGCCGTCCGCCCCGATCACCAGGTCGGCGGTCCGGCGGGCGCCGTGGGCGAAGACGAGCTCGAACCGCCCGTCCTCCCGACGCCCGACCCGGGTGAGCCTGTGCCCCCACTCGACCCGCCCGGGATCGAGCGACCCCAGCAGCAGGGCGCGCAGGTCGGCGCGGTCGATCTCGGGTCGGCCGCTGTCCCCCGTGACCTCCGGGGCGGCCCGGTCGACGAAGACCGTCCCCGCCTTGTCCATGATCCGGACGGCCTCCGCCTGCGGCAGGGTGAGGTTGCGGAAACCCTCGTACAGGCCCGCCTCGCGCAGCGCCCGCTGACCGGACTCGACGTGCAGGTCGAGCAGTCCGCCCTGCCCGCGGGCTGCGGGGCCGTCGTCGAGCTCGTAGACGGTGCAGGCGATGTCGTGCCGCTGCAGGATCCGGGCCAGCACCAACCCGCTGAGCCCGCCACCGACGACGGCGATGGAGGAGGACGAAGCCATGTCGACACCTCGGTTACGATGGACGTGTACGGCGTATGCAACTAGACGTGTACACCGTATTCTTCTTGACCGCAAGCGACTCCGGGAGCACCGCCATGGCCGACGACCCGCCACCCGTCATCTGGGCGCGCCTGTCGAGCCAGGGACGGGGACCCGTCCGCACCCTCGACCACGAGGCCATCACCGCGGCCGCGGTCGCCCTGGCGGACGCGGACGGGATCGACGCGGTCTCGATGCGCAAGGTCGCCGCACGGATGGACAGCAGCCCGATGGCGCTCTACCGACACGTCGGCACCAAGGACGACCTGACCGAGCTGATGTACGACGCGGTGCTGGGCGAGCTGGACCTGACCGGCATCCCGTCCGGCGGCTGGCGGGACGATCTCGCCCGGCTGGCCAGGGAGATCCGCCGGGTCCACCACGCCCATCCCTGGATCGCCGGGTTCGGGCACCGGCCGACCCTGGGCCCCCACCACACCCGGTTCGTCGAGGCCGGTCTGGCCTGTGTGGACGGGCTCGGCCTCGACATCGACGCGATGATGGACCTGCTGTCCACCGCCCTGCAGTTCACCCGGGGCTTCGTCCAGCAGGAGCTCGGCGAGGCCGAGGAGCAGCGGCGCACCGGCCTGGACTTCGCGGCCTACCAGCGCCGGACCGGGCCCTACCTGGCACGGCTGCTGGAGGAGGGCGAGCTGCCGTACCTGAACCGGCTCGTCGTCGAGGCCGAGGACTTCCCCGATCAGGACGTGGTGTTCGAACGGCGACTGGCAATGGTGCTGGACGGGCTCGCGGCGCGGATCGACCGATGAGTCCCGGCCGCGTCGCCGGTCCACCCCTCGTACCGACCCGAGGAGGAACCATGACCGCGTCCGCCTTCCCGCCCGTCGTCGACGCCGCGACCTGGGAGAAGGAGCTGGCCGAGCTCCGCGTCCGGGAGAAGGCCGCCACCCGGGAGCTCGATGCGATCGCCGCGCAGCGGCGGCGGCTGCCGATGGTCGAGCTGCCCGACTACACGCTGGAGTCCGCGGACGGGCCGGTCCGGCTCGTGGACCTCTTCGAGGACGAGCCGCAGCTCATCGTCTACCACCACATGTGGCAGGACGGCGCGGAGTGGCAGTGCAGCGGCTGCACCGGGTTCACCTCGCAGTTCACCCGGCTCGAGGGGCTGGCGAACTTCGACGCCCGGTTCGTCATCGTCACCCAGGGGCCGATCGACGAGGCCCTCGCCTACCGGGACAGGGTCGGGAACGCCATGACCTGGTACTCCACGGCGAACAGTCCCTTCGGGTCGGACGTCGGGGCGCCTCCCGGCGGCGGCTTCGCGGTCAACGTGTTCCTGCGGGGCGGCGACACCGTCTACCGGACCTGGCACACGGACGGCCGCGGCACCGAGCAGCTCGGCTTCCTGTTCGGCCTGGTCGACGTGCTGCCCTACGGCCGCCAGGAGGTCTGGCAGGACGTCCCGGAGGGCTTCCCGCAGGCCCCCACCTACAGCCACTGGATGGGCTCGGACGACATCGCCGCGGCCTACGGGACGGGCTGACTCACGCGGGCGGGATCCGGGCGGGCGGGATCTGGGCGGGCGGGATGATGCCTTCGGCCACGATGCGGACCACCTCGCCGGGCAGCTCGTCCGAGCCGGGCCGGCCGGGGCGGTACCACTCGCTGATCGAGTTGACCGTGCCGCTGAGCAGCCTGGCGGCGAGGGAGGGTTCGACGCCGGCGCGGACCTCGCCGTCCGCCACGGCGTCCGCGACGAGGGAGGCGAGGGTGGCGTCGAAGGCGCGGCGGCGGGCCAGGGCCCACCGCTCCGTCTCCGTGTTGCCCCGCACGCGCAGCAGGAGGGTGACGTAGGGCAGCTCGGACTGGAGCACCTCGACCTGGCGGAAGATGATGTGCCGCAGGCGGTCCAGGGCCGAGCCCTCCATGGAGCCGGGCTCGGAGAGGATGCCGAAGAGCCCGTCCAGCGCGCGGGTGAGGGCGGCCCGCAGCAGCTCCTCCTTGCCCGAGACGTGGTGGTAGAAGCTGGACTTGGTGATCCCCGCGGCGCGGGAGAGGTCCTCCATCGAGGTGGCGTCGTAGCCGCGGGTGTTGAACTCCGCGACCGCCACCTCCAGCAGGGACGACGCGTCGTAGACCGGGCGGCGCCCGCCGTCCCCGCCCCGGGCACGACGGGTGCGGGGCGGCGGGCCCGCGGGTGCGGCGGTCATCGCCCCTCGAACTCGGGCCTGCGCTTGGCCAGGAACGCCTCGACCGCCTCGCGGTGGTCCCGGGTCACCCCGAGCCGCGCCTGGCCCGCGGCCTCGTTCGCCAGCACCGTGTCCAGCGAGGACACCGCCCCGACCGCCACCGCCTTCTTGATCTCGGCGTAGGCCAGGGTCGGGCCCGCGGCCAGCGTCCGGGCGAGGTCCAGCGCGGCCGCGAGCACCTGGTCGGCGGGGACGACGGTGCGCACCAGGCCGGACGCCAGCGCCTGCGCGGCGTCGAACGACTCGCCGAGCAGCAGCAGCTCGGTGGCGCGGGCGGCGCCGAGGGAGTGCACGAGGGTGGCGGACAGCCCGGAGTCCGCGGTCAGGCCGATCGCGGCGAAGGCCGTGGCGAAGGTGGCGCTCTCGGCGGCGACCCGCAGGTCACAGGCCAGCGCGAAGCCGAGCCCGGCGCCCACCGCGCCGCCGTTGATCGCGGCGACGACCGGCTTCGGCATCGTCGCGATGGCCGTGACGATCGGGTTGTAGTGCTTCTCGACGGTGCTGAACGAGGTGCCCGCGTTGCCGCGCAGCGACTCCACGTGCTCGCCGAGGTCCTGCCCCACGCAGAAGGACCTACCCGTCCCCGCCAGCACGACGGCCCGCACCTCGGGATCGGCGGCAACCTGCTCCAGCGCCGCGAGCAGCGCCTCCTTGAGCTCGACCGTCAGCGCGTTGCGCCGCTCCGGCCGGTTGAGCGTGACGACCGAGACGGCCGGGACCTGCTCGTCCCGCGAGACGAGGACGGGTGCGGTGCTGGATTCCACGCGCCCATGCTAGCCGCTTGCGTCAACCGAACGGTCGTTTCCGAGCAGGGCACGGCAGGCCGGTGGGGGCGAGCAGCTCCAGGTAGGCGTCGAGCGCGGTGGGAGTGGGCGGCAGGCCGAACTGCAGGTCGCCGCCGAAGTACAGCTTCACCATCCCCGCGGGCAGCCTGCCGTGCCGGTGCAGCGTGAGCGCCGTGCGCAGTAACCCGGGCTCGAAGATCGAGAACCATCCGGCCCAGTCCGGCCAGCGCCTCGACGTGCGCCCACCGCCGCTCGACGGCGATGCCACGGGCGCCCGCGGCCATCGTCGATAGAGCAGGAGGTCCGGGTAGCGGGACCGCAAAGGCGTCCAGGCCTCGACGTACGGCGCCGCGGAGTGCACGCCGGAGGCGGTGAACATCGGCTCGTCGTTGTGGTTGTGCACGATCGCCGCGCCCAGCGTACGGGTTGACCGAACGCGGAGTCGGGCCGTTGACCGCGACCTCCACGACCACCGTGTCGGAGACCATGTCCGCCAGTCCGCACCGGAACACTCGTCGAGCTGCGCGCGCAGGATCTGCGGGTCACTACGCAGATGTGCGTACTCGTCGGGTGTCTCACGGGCCGGAACCACGCTCTCCTCCCTGCTGCCCGACACCGACGCAGGAGGACCGATGGACCTCACCAAGACCCTGCCCACCAGCCCCGACGCCGCGACGGAGGAGGCGCTGGACGCCCTGCAGGCCAACATCCTGTCCGGCCATGTGCGCGAGTGCTTCCTCGCGCTGTTCCTGCACTTCACCGACGCCGCGGAGGGCCGCGCGTTCCTCCGGTCCGCGGCTCCGCTGGTCAAGTCGCACACCGTGCAGCGGTGGGAGTCCGCCGCCTTCAAGGTCGGGCTGCCGGTCCGTCCGACCTGGGTCGGGGTCGCGCTGGCCGCCGCGGGGTACGAGGCGCTCGGGCTCGGGGCCGACGCCCCGTCCGATCCCGCGTTCCGGGCGGGCATGCCCCAGCGCACCGACGAGCTGACCGACCCGCTCCAGGGGGACTGGGAGCCCGGTTACCAGGGCCACATCCACGCCGTGGTGCTGATCGGCGCGACCTCGTCCGACGACGTCGAGGAGGCCGAGGCCGCCGTCCGCGCGCTGCTCCGGCCGAGCGTGACCGTGCTGCACCGGGAGTCCGGGCGCGGACAGCACAACGCGGCGGGCGCGGGGATCGAGCACTTCGGCTACGTCGACGGCCGCAGCCAGCCGCTGTTCCTCGACGCGGACATCGCCGTCGAGCCGAGGACCGCGTGGAACCCGGCGTTCCCGCTGCAGCAGGTGCTGGTGCCGGAGTCGACGCCGAACCGTTTCGGCAGCTACTTCGTGTTCCGCAAGCTGGAGCAGAACGTGCGGCTGTTCAAGCAGGCCGAGCTCGACCTGGCGGCCCGGATCGGGCTCCAGGGCGAGGACGCCGAGCGGGCGGGGGCGATGATCGTCGGGCGGTTCGAGGACGGCACGCCGCTGGTCACGCACAAGGACGCGCAGGGGCTGACCGCGGACGTCGAGAACGACTTCGGGTACACGGGCGACCCGCAGGGTCTGCGGTGCCCGCACTTCGCGCACATCCGCAAGACCAACCCGCGCGGCACGGGCGGCTTCGAGGACCCGGACGCGGCGACCGGGGAGCGCAGGCACATCATGGCCCGCCGCGGCCAGACCTACGGCGAGCGCTACGACGACCCGGGGGCGGACATCGCCCCCGCGCTGCGGCCCTCCGGCGGGGTCGGGCTGCTGTTCATGGTCTACATGAGCAGCGTGACCGACCAGTTCGAGTTCACCCAGCGGCTCTGGGCGAACAACCCGGACTTCCCGCAGGCGCCTGCCTCGCCCGGGCTGGACCCCGTGATCGGGCAGGGCACCCGCACGCCGTTGCCCCGGTGCCCCGTCGTCTGGGACGAGTCGACGAACCTCGTGGACGGCGACCCGTTCCCGCAGGCCGTGACCCTGAAGGGCGGGGAGTACTTCTTCGCCCCCTCGATCACCTACCTCGCGGGGCTCTAGCGTCTCTCGACCAGGGTGGTGATCCGGGTGTGGCCGGGGGCGGCGGGGGTGGAGCCGAAGCCGAACCGCACCGGCGGCTCCACCCGCGCCGGCCCGCCCTGGTCGACGCCCTCCCACCGGACCACCGCGTCGGTGATTCGGTGCAGGTCGCGGGCGCAGTAGTACTCCCGGCGCCCCTGCCCGGCGCTGCCGACGGTGCGGACGCCCGGCAGCACCAGCCGCGCGACGACGTCCAACGCGGCCACCCAGCGCCGGTTCGTCTGCAGGGGGCCGGGGACCGCGCGGAGCAGCAGGCCCAGCGCCGCCCGGCCCCCGACCGTCCACGCGCACTCCAGCGGACCCGCGGTCACCTGCCGACGGTTCCCCCGCTCGACGTGGTCGACGGGGCCGAGCACGACCTCGTCGAACGTGTACGTGGCGGTCACGAACTCGGCCACCGGTTCGGACGGGGCCAGCAGCAGGCGGTGCCCGTCCGGCCGCTCGACCATGACGTCGGTGAACGACCCCAGCGGCGAGCGCGGCCAGTGGCCCACCACGACGCGCAGTCCGGCGGGGGTGCCGAGGCCGGAGATGACACCGTCGAAGCGATCGATCACCCGTCTACCCTGCACCCCGTGCTGGAAATCGACCATCTGATCGCGTTCCTCCCCGGTCCGCCGGAGCCGTTCCCGGGCTTCTTCCTCGACGAGGGCACGCGACACGTCGGGCAGGGGACGCGGAACCGGCGGATCCGGTTCCCGCGGCACTACCTCGAGTTCCTGTGGATCGACGAGCCGGAGGTCGAGGAGGCGTCCGGCCTGGGGTTCGCGGCGCGCTGCGCGCGCACCGCGTACCCGTTCGGGATCGTCCTGCGCGGCAGGGTCCCCGAGGGCGACTTCCGCCGCTACGGCGTGCCGGACGGGCCGACCCTCGCGATCCACCAGGGCACCTCGGACATGCCGTTCCTCGCCGTCGCCGAGCTCACCGACGACGAGATCGGCGGGCTGCGTCACAAGCTCACCCCGCCGCACGAGTCGGGCGCCGAGGGCATCGTCGCCGCCCGGATGACGGGCGCGGTCGCGCCGGGACCGGCGCTGCCCGGGGTGTCGATCGCGGCGGCGGGTGAGCCGTCCCTGCGCCTGCTGCTGGACTCCGGAACCCCGCTGGTCCTTCAGTAGGAGCGCGGCAGGCCGAGCACCTGGGTGCCGATGTGGGCGAGGACCAGCTCCTCGGCGACCGGGATGTTCTTGGCGATCCGGGCGTCCCGGAACAGCCGCTCGACGGGGTACTCCTTCGAGTACGCCATCCCGCCGAAGGTCTGGAAGGCCTGGTTGGCGGCCTCCCACCCGACCTGGGCGCCGGTGAGCTTGGCGATGTTGGTCTCGGCGTGACACGGCAGGCCGCGGTCGAACAGCCACGCGGCCTTGTAGGTCATGAGCCTGCCGAGCTCGGTCTTCGCCTTGATCTGTGCGAGCGGGAACTGGATGGCCTGGTTCGCGCCGATCGGGCGACCGAACACCTTGCGCTCCTTCGCGTACCGGACGGCGAGGTCCAGCGCGGCGTCGGCGGTACCCACTCCCCCGGCCGCCGCCAGCACCCGCTCGGGGTTGAGCACGTCCCACAGGACGGAGAAGCCGCCGTCGACCTCGCCGAGGACGTTCTCGGCGGGAACCCGGACGTCGTCGAAGAAGACCTGGCTCGAGGTCACCACGTTGCCGCCCAGCTTGGGGATCGGCGTGTAGCGCAGCGTGCCCGCCGCGACGGCCTCCTTGACATCCACCAGGAACAGGGTGAACCCGCTGGTCCGGGGCGTGGCCTCGGCCGCGGGGACGGTCCGGGTGATCGCGATCATCCAGTCCGCGTTCTCCAGCCCGGAGATCCAGATCTTCTGTCCGCCGATCAGGAAGTCGGAGCCGTCCCGGACGGCGTGGGTGCGGATGCGCAGGGCGTCGCTGCCGGCGTCGGGTTCGGTGAGGGCCATGCAGAACTGGGTCTCGCCCGCCGCCAGTCCGGGGAGCAGGCGCCGCCGCTGCTCGGCGGTGCCGTGCCGGGCGATCGTGGTCGCGCCGAACCCGGGGGTGAGGATGTAGAGGAAGATCCCCGCCGTCCCGCCGGAGGCGGCGAGGGTCTCGCACGCCACGGCCAGCTCCAGGAGTCCCTGCCCGCCCCCGCCGTACTCCTCCGGGACGGTCAGCCCCAGCCAACCGCCCTGCGCGAGGTCACCCCACGCCTCCCAGGGGAAGCGGTGCTCCTCCTCCAGCCGCGACCAGTACGCGTGGTCGTACTTCGCACCGATCGCGCGGACCCCCTCCTGCACGGCGAGGGCGGTCTCGGGCAGCGTGAAGTCCATCGGGCGGGCCTCCGGGATCGGCGGTGATCGGGCCGGTCCCATCATGCCCCGCCCACCCCCCACCCGGACGGGCCCGCGCCGGCCCGGGCGGGCCGCCGGTCAGTGACCGGCGGGCATCGGGCTCCAGTCCCCCGCCGCGGCGACGGCGTCCAGGCGCGCCAGCGCCTCCGCGGGCAGGGCGAGCGAGGCCGCGGCCACGTTCTCGCGGAGGTGCCCGACGGAGCTGGTGCCGGGGATGACCAGGATGTTCGGCGAGCGCTGCAGCAGCCAGGCCAGCGCGGTCTGCTGCGGGGAGGCCCCCAGCGACTCGGCCACCTCCGCCAGCGTGCCCGTCTGCAGGGGGTTGAAGCCGCCGAGCGGGAAGAACGGAACGTAGCCGATCCCGTCCGCCGCGAGGGAGTCGACGAGTGCGTCGTCCTCGCGGTGGGCCACGTTGTAGACGTTCTGCACGAACACGATCGGCGCGATCGCCCGGGCCTCGGCCACCTGCGCCGCGGTCACGTTGGACACCCCGAGGTGGCGGACCAGGCCCTCCTTCTGCAGCGCCACCAAGTCCTCGAACAGCTCACCGATCGGCTCGGTGCCCATCGCGCGCAGGTTGACCGCGTCCAGGGCGTCCACCCCGAGCTGGGTGAGGTTGTCCTGCACCTGCTCGCGCAGGTCGTCGGACCGGTCCCAGGTGCCGTCCGGGCCGCGGCGGGCGCCGACCTTGCTCACGATCCGCAGCTCGGCCGGGTAGGGGTGCAGGGCCTCGCGGATGATCTCGTTGGTGACGACGGGCCCGTAGGCCTCGCTGGTGTCCAGGTGGGTGATCCCCAGCTCGACGACGGTCCGCAGCACGCGCACGGCCTCCTCGCGGTCGCGGGGCGGGCCCCACACCCCCGGCCCGGCGAGCTGCATGGCGCCGTAGCCCATGCGGGTCAGGACGAGGTCGTCGGCAAGGTTCAGTACGTCGCTCATGGGTCCACCGTGCACCCCCGGGCCGCGCCGCGCCTGGTACCGCCTGTACCAGGCAGCCGCGACGGGCCTAGCGGAGAATGGGGTCATGGACGAGCTCGGCACGGCGTTGCGCACCTGGCGGGAGCGGCTGGACCCGACGACCGTCGGGCTGCCGCACAACGGTCCGCGGCGGACCCCCGGGCTGCGACGCGAGGAGCTGGCGATCCTGGCCGGCATCTCGATCGACTACGTGGTGCGGCTGGAGCAGGGCCGGGCGCCGACGCCGTCGGCGCAGGTCTGCGGCTCGCTCGGCCGTGCCCTCCAGCTCTCCGACGACGAGCAGGCCCACCTCATGCGCCTCGCAGGCCACGCCGCCGACCCGGCCCGGATCCCGCGGGTCATCCCGGGGAGCGTGCACCGGATCATGGAGCAGCTCGCCGGGACCCCGCTCGCCGTCTACGACGCGACCTGGACCCTGCTGCACTGGAACCCGCTGTTCGCGGCCACGTTCGGCGACCCCAGCTCGCTGCCGGACGACCGGCGCAACACGCTCCTGGGGCTGTTCGAGGCGAGCCCGGTGCACGGCAGGGTCCACCACACGCCCGCCGAGCTGACCGCCTTCGCCGAGTCGATGGTCGCCGATCTGCGCACCACCACGAGCCGCTACCCGGACGACCCGGACGTCGCCGCGCTGGTCACGCGGCTGCTGCGGTCGCCGGACTTCCGCGAGCTGTGGGCGCGCCGGACGGTGGCCGAGCACCAGGGGTCCCACAAGGTCGTCGACCACCCGGAGGTCGGCCCGATCGACCTGGACTGCGACACCCTCGCCACCCGGGGCTCCAACCTGCGTGTGGTGGTCTTCACACCGACCCCCGGGACGGACGCGCGGAGCAAGCTCGAGCTGCTCGCGGCCGTCGGGACGCAGGAGCTCGCCCCGCGGGTCGGGTGAGCGGTCGGGGGTCCGTCGGGATACAACTTGTCCTCCACCCCCGCCCCCCGGAGGATCTGTGCACATCTGGCCCGGCTCGCCCTACCCGCTGGGTTCGACCTTCGACGGGGGTGGCACCAACTTCGCGATCTTCTCCGAGGTCGCCGAGCGCATCGAACTGTGTCTGTTCTCCGACTCCGACGACGGTGGGGTCACCGAGGAGCGGATCAACCTCCCCGAGCGCAACGGGCTGATCTGGCACGGCTACCTCCCCCGCGTCGGGCCCGGGCAGCGCTACGGCTACCGCGTGCACGGCCCCTACGAGCCCGGCAAGGGCCTGCGCTGCAACCCCGCGAAGCTGCTGCTGGACCCGTACGCCAAGGCGATCGACGGCGAGTACCGCTGGAACGAGGCGCTGTTCAGCTACCACTTCGGCGACCCGGACTCGTTCAACGACGCCGACTCGGCCCCGTACGCCATGACGTCGGTGGTGATCAGCCCGTACTTCGACTGGCAGGGCGACCGCCCGCTGCGGATCCCCTACAACGAGACCGTCGTGTACGAAGCCCACGTCCGCGGGATGACCATGCGGCACCCGGAGATCCCCGAGGACGTGCGCGGCACCTACGCCGGGATCGCACACCCGGTGATGATCCAGCACTTCAAGTCCCTCGGGGTGACGGCCGTCGAGCTGATGCCGGTGCACCAGTTCGTGCACGACTCGACGCTGGACGACAAGGGCCTGCGCAACTACTGGGGCTACAACACGATCGGCTTCTTCGCCCCGCACAACGGCTACGCCTGCTTCGGCACGCGCGGCGAGCAGGTCGCGGAGTTCAAGGCGATGGTCCGCTCGCTGCACCAGGCGGGCATCGAGGTGATCCTCGACGTGGTCTACAACCACACCGCCGAGGGCAACCACATGGGCCCCACGCTGTCCTTCCGCGGGATCGACAACCAGGCCTACTACCGGCTCGTCGACGGCGACGAGGCCTACTACTTCGACACCACGGGCACCGGCAACTCGCTCAACGTCCGCCACCACGAGTCGCTGCGCCTGCTGATGGACTCGCTGCGGTACTGGGTCACCGAGATGCACGTGGACGGGTTCCGGTTCGACCTGGCCTCGTCGCTGGCGCGGGAGTTCCACGCCGTCGACCGGCTGTCGGCCTTCTTCGACCTGGTCAACCAGGACCCGGTGGTGTCGCAGGTCAAGCTGATCGCCGAGCCCTGGGACGTCGGGGACGGCGGGTACCAGGTCGGCGGGTTCCCTCCCCTGTGGACGGAGTGGAACGGGCGCTACCGGGACACCGTGCGGGACTTCTGGCGGGGCGAGGCGCGGTCGCTGGGCGAGTTCGCGGCGCGGTTCACCGGCTCGTCGGACCTGTACGAGGCGGACAACCGCCGCCCCATCGCGTCGATCAACTTCGTCACCGCGCACGACGGCTTCACCCTCGAGGACCTGGTCTCCTACAACGAGAAGCACAACGAGGCGAACGGCGAGGACAACCGGGACGGCGAGAGCCACAACCGCTCCTGGAACCACGGTGCCGAGGGCCCCACCGAGGACGTGGCGATCCACGCGCTCCGCGAGCGGCAGAAGCGCAACATCCTCACCACCCTGCTGCTGTCCCAGGGCGTGCCCATGATCGCCCACGGGGACGAGCTGGGGCGGACCCAGCAGGGCAACAACAACGTCTACTGCCAGGACAACGAGCTCTCCTGGGTGGACTGGGACCGGGCGCGCGAGCACGACGTCCAGACCGAGTTCGTCGCCCGCCTCACGCGGCTGCGCGCCGAGCACCCGATCTTCCGGCGGCAGCGGTTCTTCCAGGGCAGGCCGATCCAGGGCTCCAGCATCGACGACATCGCCTGGCTGCGCCCGGACGGCAACCACATGACGGACGAGGACTGGAACCGCGCCCGCACGCAGTCGCTGGAGATCTACCTCAACGGTCAGGGCATCCCGGACCGGGACCTGCTCGGCATGCGGATCCAGGACGACTCGTTCCTGCTGCTCATCAACGCCCACCACCAGCAGGTCACCTTCTACCTGCCGGACGAGAGCTACGGGCGGGCGTGGGAGACCGTCGTCGACACCGCCGACCCGCTGCTGGCGGGCGCGCGGCGGCGCAACCACAAGGCGAGCGCACGGCTGCGGGTGATCGCCCGCTCGATGATGGTGCTGCGCTGCACGGTGCCGCCGAGCTGACGTGTCGGTCTTGACATGTCATATCCGACGGGTGCAGGCTGGGTCGCATCCGACGGGGAGGCAGTCATGGCTGAGGAAGACTCGCAGTTGCGGATCGGTGACGCGGAGCGCGAGCGCGCGGCGGCCACGTTGCACGAGCAGGTGGGTGCGGGGCGGCTGGACCTCGCCGAGTACGAGCAACGGGTGGACCGGGTCTACGCGGCCCGCACCGCGTCGGACCTGGCCGCGGTCCTGGCCGACCTGCCCACCGCTCCCCCGGCCCCGGTGTCGACCGAGCGCGGGCCGCGCGTGCTCCCGACCGCCGCCGTCTGGGCGCCCTGGGTCGCGACGACCGTGATCTGCCTGGTCGTCTGGCTCGCGACGAGCCTGGGCGCCGGCCACGCCGTGTACTTCTGGCCGATGTGGGTCGCGGGCCCGTGGGGCGCGATCCTGCTCCTCGGCGGCGGAAAGGGGTCGTGCGCCACCCGCCACACCCTGCCGGGAGGAACCTCGGTGCCGTTCCGATCATGATCGGACAGCACCGAGGTTCCTCTCGGGCTCAGGTGGGGCGGATGGTGGGGAAGCCCAGGGCCGTGGTGTCGCGGTCCGGCTCCGGAGTCTGTGGGGTCGGGGGGATGGCGTGGTCCACCGCCGCGGTCAGGATGGCCGCGATGCGCCGCGCCGCGGCGGGGTCCCTGGGCGGGTAGAGCAGGACCCAGCCCTCCGGCAGGCCGCGGGCGACCCCGGCCAGCGGATGGAACTCGCCCCAGCGGCGGGCGACGACCACGCGGGCGTCCAGCGGGGCCAGCGACACGTGCAGCGACCCGTCCGCCGGGTGCAGGTGTGCGATCTCCGCTCCCCCGCGGACGGCGAGCGCGGTCCGGCCGCGGGAGTGGGCGCTGGGGCGGGTCTCCAGCTCCGGGCGCTCCTCGAAACCCGCGAAGACCTCCTGCAGGGCCGCACGCGACTCGGCGTCCGCGTGCTGGTCCAGGACCTTGTGCGGCATCGGGTGCGGGTCCACGGCTGGCCGCTCACCCGGCCGGGGCTCCAGCTGGACGAGGCCGCGGCTGACGTCCCCGCTGCCCTCGTCCCGCCACCGCAACCGGTCCCGCGCGCGCAGCCGCAGCCCGCTGACGACCAGCCAGCCCACGGGGTTCACCTGCACCCCGGTGGGCTCGAGCGCGCGCCAGCGCCGGTAGTCCCGCACCGCCCAGCCGAGCCCGGCGCCCGCCATCCCGACGAGCGCCCCCACCATCCCCGCGCGCGACCTCATGCCCCCAGCCTGCCGCATCGGCCCACCGGCTGCTCAGAACACGCAGTAACCGCCGTCGAGCGTCACCTCGTCGCCGGTGTGGAACATCAGCGAGGGATCGGCGAGGTAGGCCGCGACCTGCTCGAACTCCGCGGGCTCCGCCCACCGCCCGGACGGGCGTGCGCGCCGTGGTGGCCGCCCGGAAGCGCTCGTTCGCGTACCCGGCCGCGCTGAGGTCGGTGCGGGTCCAGCCCGGGATGAGCGCGTTGCAGCGCACCCGGTGGCGCGCCAGCTCGACGGCGAGGGTGCGGCTGAGCCCGAGCAGCGCCGTCTTGCTCGACGCGTACGCGGCCTGCCGCGCGCTCCCGTACCGCGAGATCATCGACGAGACGACGACGATCGACCCCCCGGTCCCCTGCGCGGCGAACCGGCGGGCGGCCTCGCGGCAGGTGAGGAACGCGCCGTCGAGGTTGACCTCGTGCACCCGCCGCCAGGCGGCCAGGGAGGTGTCGACGAGCGGGGCCCCGTCCGAGGTGCCCGCGTTGGAGACCAGGCAGCCCAGCGGGCCGAGCTCCGCGACCGTCTGCTCCATGGCGGCCTCGACCTGCGCCTCGTCGGTGACGTCGCAGGTCAGGGCGATCGCTCGGGCACCCAGCTCGGTCAGCCCGCGGACCGCCTGGTCACTCTTGGCCGCGTCCCGCGCCCAGATCGCGACCGCGCCGCCCGCCTTCGCGATGCCGGTGGCCATCCCCAGCCCGATACCGCCGTTGCCGCCGGTCACCACCACGACGAGCCCCGTCAGGTCGTTCATCCGCACTCCCTCGTGTCGATCAGCCGAGCCTGTCACACGGGCGACCCTCGGCAGCTGCACGAGAATCCGGTGCGCGAGCCCGGGAACAGACCGGACGAGCCGCGCGTTGCGGACGTGCCGATCCCCCAGGAGGTCCCGTGCTGCCGTCCGTCCCCGAGCAGGTGGAACGACTGATCGCCCTCGGCGCCACCGCGCCGCTCACCCCCGACGAGCTGCGGATCGCGGCGAAGGCGCTCCCGGACCGGCCGGGTTTGCTCGTCGTCGCGGACGCCCGCCCCTCCGCCCTGGCGCCGTCGCTGCGCCGCGGGGACCGCGAGGGCTTCGTCGTGGCCGACATGACGGACGTGGACGACTTCGCCCCGACCGTCGACCTCCCGGGCGGCCCGGTCCACCTGCTCGAGGACCTCGACCGCGGCGACCACCTCGCGAACCGCAGCCCGGCGGAGGCGCTCACGGAGCTGGCGGGCCGCACCCCGCTGACCCTCACCGAGGGCGTGCAGTGGGTGCTGCAGGACCCGGAGGTCCTGGTGCGCAACGCCTGCTTCATGACGATCGGGTCCCGGCTCCGCAGGCCGGACGGCCGGTTCGACGCCCGCACCCCCGCCGTCTGGATCTCCAACGGCACCGGTCGGGACGGTCGCGAGCGCACGGACGCCCCGAAGGTCGGCTGGTGTTGGTGGAACAACCGCCACACCTGGCTGGGCTTCGCCTCCGCCGCGACCCGCACCGGCTGAGGCGCCCGGGCCGGATGCCTCGAACTGAGACGTCCGGACCGCCGTCCGCTCGCTAGCGTCCGGACGGTGACCCGCCTCGTCGACGAGCCGATGGTCGCGCGCTGGGGCTCCGAGCACCCGGCCGCGCCGCTGGTCGTGGTGCTGCACGGGAACGGGACCAGCGAACACTCGATGATCGAGATCTCGCCGTGGCTGCCGCACGGGCCGGTCGCCTACGCCGCGGTGCGCGCCCCGCTGCCCGCCGAGCGCGGGTACGCCTGGTTCGACGATCCGGACGAGCTGCCGACCACCACCGAGTGGCTCCTGCGCTGGCTCGACGACGAGGGCGACCGGTCCGTCCTGCTGCTCGCCTTCCGCAGCGGCGTGACGGTGGCCGGGGCGCTGCTCCTCGCGGCGCCCGAGCGGTTCTCCGGCGCCGTCCTGCTGCACGGGGCCCTGCCCTCCCGGTCCCTGCGTCCGGGCGTGCTGCGGGGGATCCCGGTCTTCCTCGCCGACGCCGCCGAGGATCCCCACCTGCCCGCCGAGCAGCGCGACCGGACGTGGGACTGGATGCGCCGCGAGTCCGGCGCACCGGTCCGGGTCGCGCGCACCGCGAGCAGCAGGCAGCTGGCCGGGGAGATCGTCGGGGACGCCGGGAGCTGGCTCGGCGACCGGCTCGACCACCTGCACTCCCACGGCGAGAACCCGCTGCCCGACGGACCCGAACCGGAGTGGCCGGGCCTCGGCAGGCTGCCGTCGCGCGCGGGCGGGGCGCCGGACACCACCCCGACCCTCCCGCAGCTCCCGCTCGATCCCGACCCCTGGCTCGACCCGGCCCTCCTCACCGAGCTCTGGGCGCGCCTCGGCACCGGGCGCACCGCGCCCGCCGCGATCGGGCCACCCGGCACGCGCTCGGTGCTCGCCGACACCGGGCCCTTCGTCGATCCCGCGATCGGCGAACGGGCCCACCTCCATCCCGACGGCAGCCTCCACCTCGCCCTGCCCCCGGCCCTCGCCTACGACGCCGTGCTCAAGGGTTGGGCGGTCCCCCACCCCCTCGCCGGGGTCCGGCTCGACGCGGGCGTGGTGCTGGTCCCGGCCCCGCGCGATGCCGCGGAGCTGGAGGTCGTGGCGGGGATCGCGGCAGGCTAGGCGTCCAGCTCGGCCAGGGCCGTCGAGACGTCCGGGAAGCTGCGGTACCTGCTCAGCACCTGCCGCTCCGCCACGCCCAGCCGCCCCGCGAGCGCCGCCGCGCCGATCAGGTCGAAGGTGATCCCGCGCCGCGAGGTCGCGTGCGCGGCGTGTCGCAGCGCCGCCTCACCGCCGGGGGCGAGCCCGTCGAGCTGCGAGACGTCCACCAGGACGTGGCGGGTCGGCGAGTGATGGTGCGAGGCCATCTGCAGCCGGGCGTCGATCAGGCGGAGCAACCGCGCGCCGACCAACCGGTCCAACGTCCCGCGGACGCTGATCGTGTAGACGCCGGGTCGGGGGACGCCGATCCCCATGGGTGCGGACTCCGCGATCGTCATCGCCACACTCCTCCCTCCGTCGGGAGGGGCGGACTGCTTCACCCCACGAACCCCGACCGTACCGGCTGCCCGACGGGCGCGCGACGCTCGGAATCGATCAGGACGGCGGGATCATCCGACGAGCCGCGCCCGCAGCACCGGCCCGAGCGGCCGGTCGGTGTCCAGCACGACCCGGACGTGGGCCCCGGGAACGTCCGCGGTGCCGCTGCGCTGGTGCCGCAGGTCGCACAGCGTCTGCCCGCGGCCCGGCCCGCCGGTCGCGTCGACGACGACGGGCACGGCGGGCGCGCGGGTCGCCTCGATCTCCCCCACGAGGATCGCCGCGGCCAGCGGGTCGTGCAGCGCGCACCCGCGGAACCCGTAGACCCCCTGGTAGAAGGTGAAGTACTGGTCCAACATCGCCCCCACCGCCCGGGCCGCGGGATCCGCCGAGTCCAGCAGCGCCGACTGGTCCTCCTCGGTGAACCGGTTCTCCAGCGTGACGTCCAGCGGCACCAGCACCACGTCCCACGGCGCGTCGACGACCGCCGCGGCCGCCTCCGGGTCGTTGTGGATGTTGGCCTCGGACACCGCGGACACGTTCCCTGAGGTCTGGGCGGCCCCGCCCATCACGACCACACGTTTGACCCTCGACGGCAGCTCCGGGTCGAGGTCCAGCGCCGCGGCCAGGTTGGTGAGCGGCCCGACGGCCAGCACCTCCAGCTCACCGGGGTGCTCGGCGGCGAGGCGGACCAGCATCTGCGCCGCGCTCTCCGCCTCGGGCTCCCCCGCCCGCGGCAGCGCGGTCCCGCCGATCCCGTCGTTCCCGTGCACGTGCGGCGCCCCGCCCGCATAGCTGCCGACGCGGGGATCGTGCTCCCCCACCGCGACCGGCACCGCGTGCCCCGCCAGCGCGACGAGGTCGAGGGTGTTGCGGGCGGCGGTGGCGGCGTCGATGTTGCCGCTCACCGTCCCGATCCCGCGCAGCACCACCGAGGGCGACCGCAGCAGGTAGAGCAGGGCGAGGGAGTCGTCGATGCCGGTGTCGCAGTCGAGGTAGACCGGGGTCGTCACCGGTTGATCCTCCTACACCGCCCGCCTCGACGACGCGGTGGTCAGCGCTCGGGCGACCTGGTCGCGGCCTACGAGCGCCTCACCGGCCGCCCCGATCGACCACCGGCAGGCTGACCGGACCAGTGCAACGGCAGGACCTCCTCCGGACCGAGTGCGGCGAACCGCTCCCCCGCGCGCCGCAGCTCCCGGATCGCCGCGAGTCGCGCCGGCTCCGGATAGGGGCACGGCCCCTGGCGGACGCTCCCCCACGCCCGCGCCAGGCTCGTCACCACCGCCCGGTCGGGCCCGTCGAGCCCGAGGTGCACCGCGCCCACCAGCATCTCGGCCAGTGCGAGCCCGGCCGCGTTGCGCCGCCGGACGGCGTCCGACCGGACCGCGGCGCGCCTGCCCGCAAGGACCTCCAGGCTGTCGAACACCGCCCCCTCGGCGATGCTCCCGAACAGCCCGTCGGCCATCCCGAGCTGCTGCTCGGTGACGAAGTGCGCCAGGTCGTGCGGGACCGCGTGCTTGCGGTCGTAGGAGCTCAGCCGCAGGCGGACGCCGTCCGACCGCGTGATCGTCGCGACCGAGCCGCCGCCCCGCCTCCTCGCGAACTCCACCCGCACGACCCCGAGGGTGCCGGCGGGCTCGCTTCATCGCGAGCGGATTGGCGCCGCGGCCGTGAGGCGCTGCACGTCATCCTGCGGCTGTTCCGCGGCGAGGTGGTGGCGCAGACCGCGCTCAGCGCACGCCGTGCTCCGGCTCGCGCTGCAGCTCGACGGGCTCCGGCTTCTGCAGGACCACGGCCAGGGTGGGCAGGACCAGCACCGTGAGCATCCCGGCCCCGACCAGCGCCGCCGCGTTCTCCGGCAGCATGGTGCCGTTGCGCAGCCCGATCTCGGCCAGCGCCACCACCAGCGGCAACGCCGTGGCCGTGACCAGCATGGTCTGCACCCGCTCGCGCAGGTCCAGAGCGCCGATGTAGACCAGCAGCGCGGGCAGCCCGCGCACCACGACCATCAGCCCGAAGAAGAGCAGCAGCCGCAGCGGGGCGTCCGCGATGGCGCGCAGGTCGATCGTCATGCCGGAGTAGACGAAGAAGATCGGGATCAGGAAGCCGTGCCCCGCGACGTCGAGCTTCTCCTCCAGCACCCGGGCCCCCGTGCCCACCCATCGCCGCAGCACCATGCCCGCCACGAACGCGCCGAGCACGGCGTCCAGGTGGAACCGCTCGGTCACGGCCAGCAGGAGCAGCAGGAGCAGCACGGTGAACCGCAGCGTGATCTGGCTGGTCTCGTGCTGCCGTTCGACGACGACGGTCAACAGCCGCCCGCCCGGCCGCAGCACCCTGTTCGCCAGCGCGAGCAGCACCGCCAGCACCACGACGGCGCCGAGGGACAACAACGCCACCCAGCGGTTGCCGATGCCGAGGAAGATCGCGATCGCCAGGATCGGCAGCAGCTCCCCGGCGGCCCCGCCCGCCATCAGGTACCCGCCGATGCGGCCCCGCAGCATGTCGTTCTCGCGCAGGATCGGCACCAGCGTGCCGAGCGCGGTGGTGGTCAGCGCCAGCGCGACCGGCACCCAGGCCTGCACGACCCCGAGCGCGGTCAGCCCGCCGACGACGGCCAGGGCCAGCGCCAGCGAGGCGAACCAGGCCACCACCGCCCGCCTGCCCGCGTCCTGCCGGTACAGCCGCTGGTCGATCTCGTAGCCCGCCAGCAGGAACACGAAGCCCAGCCCGAGGTCCGCCAGCGGCTCGACGGCCGTCGGCGAGGCCAGGCCCAGCACCTGCGGCCCCACCAGCATCCCGCCCGCGAGCAGCAGGACCACCTGCGGGACCGGCAGCCGCGGCATCAACCCCAGCAGCAGCGGGGCGAGCGCGGCCACCGCCGCGATGGCGAGCAGGCTGTCCAACGCACTGCCGATGTCCTCCACCGACGAATCCTCTCTCCGCCATCCGTGTCCGAGTGGGAGGTCGGCCACACGTCGTCGACCGTTAAGCCGATTAGTGTGCGAACTGCTCGCAAGCCCCCGGAGCCGATGGCAGGCTCCGCCTCCGACGAAGGAGTCCTCGTGCCCGAAGCCGTGATCGTCGCCGCGGCCCGCTCCCCCATCGGCCGCGCCCGCAAGGGCTCGCTGAAGGACATGCGCCCGGACGACCTTGCCGCCCAGATGGTCCGCGCCGCACTGGACCAGGTTCCCGCCCTGGACGCGAACGAGATCGACGACCTGATGCTCGGCTGCGGCCTGCCCGGCGGCGAGTCCGGCAACAACCTCGGTCGGATCGTGTCGGTGCTGCTCGGGCTGGACACCGTGCCCGGCACCACGATCACCCGGTACTGCTCGTCGAGCGTGCAGACCACCCGGATGGCGCTGCACGCCATCAAGGCGGGCGAGGGGGACGTGTTCGTCTCCGCCGGGGTCGAGACGGTGTCCCGCTTCGACCGCGGCACCTCGGACTCGTGGCCGGACACCCACAACCCGCTCTTCGCCGACGCGGAGGCCCGCACCGTGGCCACCGCCGAGTCCGGCGCCGACACCTGGGTCGACCCGCGCTCGACCGGTGACCTGCCCGACGCCTACATCGCCATGGGCCAGACCGCCGAGAACCTCGCCCGCGCCAAGGGCGTGACCCGGGAGGACATGGACCGCTTCGGCGTCCGCTCGCAGAACCTCGCCGAGGCCGCTATCGCGGACGGCTTCTACGCCCGCGAGATCACCCCCGTCACCCTGCCGGACGGCAGCGTCGTCAGCACCGACGACGGCCCCCGCGCCGGCGTCACCTACGAGGCGATCTCGCAGCTCAAGCCGGTGTTCCGGCCGGACGGGCTGGTCACCGCGGGCAACTGCTGCCCGCTCAACGACGGCGCCGCCGCCCTGATCGTCACCTCCGACACCAAGGCCCGCGACCTGGGCCTGACGCCGCTGGCCCGGGTCGTCTCCACCGGCGTCACCGGCCTGTCGCCGGAGATCATGGGCTACGGCCCCGTCGAGGCCTCCAAGCAGGCCCTGGCCCGCGCCGGCATGACCATCGACGACGTCGACCTCGTCGAGATCAACGAGGCCTTCGCGGCCCAGGTCATCCCGTCGGCCCGCGACCTGGGGATCGACCCCTTCGGCGACACGCTCAACGTCCACGGCGGCGCGATCGCCGTCGGGCACCCGTTCGGCATGACCGGCGCCCGCATCACGACCACCCTGCTCAACGGCCTGCGCGCCCGCGACAAGAGCATCGGCCTGGAGACGATGTGCGTCGGCGGCGGCCAGGGCATGGCGATCATCTACGAGCGGCTCTCCTGAGTCTTGTAGCCCCGGGGTTCCCGGGGCTACATTCGCCCCTATTAGTTCAGGTTCCATACAAAGGAGCGCACGATGAGGTCGCCCACCCCCGCGGACAGGTTCTCGTTCGGTCTCTGGACCGTCGGCTGGCAGGCCCGCGACCCCTTCGGGGACGCGACCCGGCCGCCGTTGGACGTCGTGGACGCGGTGCACCGGCTGGCCGACAGCGGCGCCTGGGGCCTGACCTTCCACGACGACGACCTCATCCCCTTCGGCTCGGACGCCGCGGCCCGCGACAAGCAGATCGCCCGGCTGCGCGAGGCCCTCGACGAGACCGGCATGGTCGTGCCGATGATCACGACCAACCTGTTCACCCACCCCGTGTTCAAAGACGGCGGGTTCACCTCGAACGACCGCGGGGTGCGCCGGTTCGCGCTGCGGAAGGTGCTGCGCAACATCGAGCTCGCCGCCGAGCTCGGGGCGCAGACGTTCGTGCTGTGGGGCGGGCGGGAGGGCTCGGAGTACGACTCGGCGAAGGACGTCCGGGCCGCGCTGGACCGCTACGCCGAGGCCATGGACCTGCTGTGCGGCTTCGTCCTCGACCGCGGCTACGACCTGAGGTTCGCGATCGAGCCCAAGCCCAACGAGCCCCGCGGCGACATCCTGCTGCCCACCGTCGGGCACGCCCTGGCCTTCATCTCCCGGCTCGCGCACCCGGAGCTGGTGGGGGTCAATCCCGAGGTCGGCCACGAGCAGATGGCCGGGCTGAACTTCGTGCACGGCATCGCACAGGCGCTCTGGGCGGGCAAGCTGTTCCACATCGACCTGAACGGCCAGCGCGGCATCAAGTTCGACCAGGACCTGGTCTTCGGCCACGGTGACCTGCTGAACGCCTTCTCCCTGGTCGACCTGCTGGAGACCGCGGGCTACGCGGGCCCGCGGCACTTCGACTACAAGCCCTCCCGTACCGAGGACATGACCGGGGTGTGGGACTCGGCCGCGGCGAACATGCGCACCTACCTGATCCTCGCCGAGCGGGCCGCGGCCTTCCGCGCCGATCCCGAGGTCCAGGAGGCGATGCAGCTCGCCGGGGTGCCCGACCTGGCCACCCCGACCCTGGCCCCCGGGGAGTCCTACCGGGACCTGCTCGCCGACCGCAGCGCGTTCGAGGACTACGACCCCGAGGTCGCGGGGAACCGCGGGTACGGTTTCGTCC
Source organism: Pseudonocardia xishanensis (assembly GCF_039541715.1). NCBI lineage: Bacteria > Bacillati > Actinomycetota > Actinomycetes > Pseudonocardiales > Pseudonocardiaceae > Pseudonocardia > Pseudonocardia xishanensis. Next base: position 72,283 of record NZ_BAABGT010000075.1, on the reverse strand, counting down.
GGCTCCACCAGCTGGCCCTGGAGCACCTCACCGGAGCGCGCTGACGTGGCGACGAGCCCGGTCGGGCCCGCGGCCCTGCGCAGGCACAACCTCGGCCTGCTGCTCGCCGCACTGCGCGAGGGCCCGGCCTCCCGGGCGGCCCTCGCGGCCCGGACCGGGCTCACCCGCGCGACCGTCGCGTCCCTGCTCGACCCCCTGGTCGCCGACGGCGTGCTCGACGAGGCCACCGCGGCGCCGAGCGGCGTGGGCAGACCCGCCCGCCCGGTGTCGTTCGCGCCGGGGGCGCCGGTGGCGCTGGGGATCTCGGTGGAGATCGACGGCCTGGTCGGCTGCGCCGTCGGGCTCGACGGCAGGCTCACCGCCCTGCGCCGGATCGCCGTCGACCACACCGGCCTGACGGCCGCCGCGATCGCGGACGGCGCCGGCCGGTTCGCCGCCGCCCTGGCCGCCGACCTCGCGGCGGGAACCGCGGACACCGGCGCGGGCCGGAGCCCCGGCGCAGGGCCTTCCCGGGGCCGGGTCGTGGGGCCCCGCGGGTCCGGTGCGGGGCGGCGCGTGCTGGGCACAGCGCTCGCCCTCCCCGCCCTGCTCAGCGGCCCCGCGACCGACCCGCTGGTGGTCAGGGCCCCCAACCTGCCCGCGCTCACCGGCACCCGCCCGGCGCAGGCGTTCACCGCCGCGTTCCCGGGGCCGCTCGTGGTGGGCAACGAGGCGACGCTGGGCGCGTTGGCCCACCTCGACGTCGCACCGGACTTCGTCTACGTGTCCGGGGACGTCGGGATCGGCGGGGGGCTCGTCGTCGACGGCGGGGTGTGGCGGGGGGCGCGCGGGTTCGCGGGCGAGATCGGGCACGTCGTCGTGGACCGGGAGGGCCCGCCGTGCGGGTGCGGTGGGCGCGGGTGCGTGGAGCAGTACGCGGGCCGCACCGCCCTGCTGAGCGCCGCCTGCGCCGCCGACCTCGACGCGCTCGAACTGGCCTTGCGGGACGACGATCCCCGAGCTCGCCGGGCGGTCGACCGAGCGGGCGCGGCGCTCGGTGTGGGGCTGGCCTCGGTGGTCAACGTCGTGGACCTGCCGGTCGTGGTGCTGGGCGGGACCCTCGCCCGACTCGTCGAGCACCTGCGGCCCACCGTCGAGTCAGAGCTGGCGCAGCGATGCATGGGCCACCCGCCGGACCGGGTCGTGGCCTCTCGCCGACACGGCACGGCGACGGTGCGGGGCGCCGCCGAGGCCGTCCTGACCGAGGTCCTCACCGACCCCGACCGCCTCCGCCCCCCGGCCTGACCCCACGAGCCCCCGCCTCCCCACACCCGAGCCGTGTCCGCCGCGCGACCACAGCGGTATCTCGCGCACCGGGTTGTGGAGGGCGCACTCGCCCGCCCCGTCGGCCGGAGTGGTGGAACCCCGCCCGACCAGCGGGGCAGGTGATCGACATGCTGGATCGGGGCGGCACAGTCCCGCTCGGTGCAGCGTCCGCGATCCCGGGATCGGATCACCTCGACGAGCACCCCGGTGAAGGGGACTCACACCTCCTCCCACCCCCCGCTCTCGGCAGACCGCAGCACAGCCTCGATCAACCGAGCGGAGCGCAGCCCGTCGGTGAAGGTGGGCAGCCCGACCGGGTCCGCCCCGCCCACCGCGGCGTAGGTGTCCGCGACGAAGGCCTCGAAGCACTGCGCATACCCCTGGGCGTGGCCTGCGGGGAGGGTGGCGAGCCGACGCTGCTCGGCGGAGCCGCGGGACGGGTCGCGGGAGACGAGCCGGTCCCCGTCCGGCGAGCCGAGCCAGATCTGCTCGGGGTTCTCCTGGTCGAAGACGGCGCTGCCGCGGGAGCCGTCCAGCTCGAACCAGAGCCGGTTGCGGCGGCCCGGGGCGACCTGGGAGACGGTCAGCGTGCCCAGCACTCCGCTGCGGGTGCGGAGCAGCAGGACCACGACGTCCTCGGTGGTGACCGCCGCGGCAGGTCCCTCCGCCGCACCGCTGAAGCTGGTGACCGACCCGGTGGGCCGCTCGGCGACGGTGACCCCGGTCTGCGCGCTGACCGCGGCGATCTCCTCGCCGCTGACCCACTCCACGAGGTCGCACCAGTGCGAGCCGATGTCCGCGAACGCCCGCGACCGCCCGCCCTGCGCCGGGTCAACCCGCCAGTTCGACGAGTCCGCCGCCAGCAGCCAGTCCTGCAGGTAGCTGCCGTGCAGCAGGGACCAGCGGCCGAACTCGCCCGCCTCCGCCCGAGCCCGGATCTCCCGGACCAGGGGATGGAAGCGGTAGACGTACGGCACGGTGGCCACGACACCGACCTCGCGGGCCTGCTCCGTCATCGCCCGGGCCTCGGCGACGGTGAGCCCGAGCGGCTTCTCGCAGACCACGTGCTTCCCGGCGGCGAGCAGCGCCTCGACGTACGGGGCGTGCGTCGCGTTCGGGCTGGTCACGTGCACGAGGTCGACGTCCGACGCGGCGATCTCGGCGACGTCCGAGTACGGCCGCGTGCCCCACTCCGCCGCCACCTGCGCGGACCGTTCGGGCGACGAGGCCAGCACCCCGGCCACCTCGGCCCCCGCCAGCAGGGCGGCCCGGCGGTGGACCACCCCGATCATGCCTGCGCCGACGATCGCGATCCTGAGAGACGTCATGGTCTGCAGCGTGCCCCACCAGGTGGTGCACGGTCGGCAGTGCCCTCGGTCAGCCCAGGTGCGTCCGGATCAACGCCTCCGCCTTCTCGCGCTGGCGCACGGAGATCCCGTCCCGGTCCTCCTCCCACCCGAACACACACGACGACACCACACCGTCGAAACCCACCGACCCCAACGCCGCGAACACCGCATCGAAGTCCACCTCACCCCGACCCATCTCCGCATGCTGGTGCACCCGCACCGACGATCCCGGCGGATTCACGATGTACTTGAGCCCACGGTGGTCCCACGAGTCCGCCAGGTGCACATAGGAGACCTTCTCCCCCGCCGCGGCGATGATCCCCGCCGCATCACCGCCCTGGTGGAACGTGTGCGGCGTGCAGTACAGAAACGAGATCCACTCCCGGTTGAGCCCCCGCACCATCTCCACCGCCGCCCGACCGTCCTCGATGAAGTCATCCGGGTGCGGCTCCAACACCAACTTCACCCCCTCCCGCTCGAACACCGGCAACAGCTCCTCCAACGACCGCAGGAACTGCGCCTCCGCCGACTCCGGCGCCTCAGGGCGGCCGTTGAACTCCGAGTTCATCACCTCCACGCCGAGGTCCACGGTGATCTGGATGGCCCGCCTCCACGCCCGCACCGCCGCCTGACGCTCGTCCTCACCCGGACCCGACCACCGCAACACCGGCAACACCGACGCGATCCCCACCCCCGCGTCCGCCGCCCGCTTCCGCAACCGAGCCACCCCGGCGTCATCCACCCGCGGATAAGAGAAGAACGGGATGAAATCCGCCTTCGGCGACAACTCCATGAACGAGTACCCCGCACGAGCCACCACATCCGGCAACTCCCACACCGAATGCGTCGAGTAGTACATCTGCGGGTCCAGCGCGAGCTTCACAGCGCCCCCGCCGCCTCGACCAGGTTCTTGGCGGCCAGCGCGAGACCCTCGGTCCGGGAGTACGCGGCATCCTCGTGCTCGATGTTCACCGCCATGTCCGGGTCGATGTCGGCGAGCGCGCGCAGGACCTCGGTCCAGTAGGCGCCGTCGTGCCCCACACCCACGGCCACGAACCTCCAGGCCGGGTTCTCGGGCCAGGCGTTGCACCAGAAGCCGTAGCCGGTGGGGACCTTGCCCGGGGCGTCCGCCGGGACGCGGGTGAACGAGGTGTCCAGCACCCCGCGGATGTCGACGCCGGGCTCGATCGCCGCGTCCTTCGCCGCGGCGTGGAAGACCAGGGGCCCCAACCACCGGATGCACGCGACGACGTCCATGCCCTGCCACATCAGGTGCGACGGGTCCATCTCGGCCCCGACGTTCGTCGCGCCGATGTCGTCCACCAGCTTCTTCAGCGTGACCGGGGAGAAGACCAGGTTGTGCGGGTGCATCTCGATCGCGACCCGGACGTCGTTCTCCCGGGCGAGGGCGTCGATCTCGGTCCAGAACTCCCGCGCGACGGCCCACTGGTAGTCGAGGACGTCCAGGTAGACACCGTCCCAGGGGTTCACGACCCAGGACGGGTACCTCGCGTCCGGGTCCGAGCCGGGGGTGCCGGACATCGTGACGACGTGCTTCACGCCGAGGAGCCCGGCCAGCCGGATGGTGCGGCGCAGGTCGTCCGCGTGCTTCGGCCCGACGCCGGGCAGCGGGTTGAGCGGGTTGCCGTTGCAGTTCAGCCCGGTGAGCTCCATGCCCCGCTCCGCGAACACGGCGAGGTACTCGGAACGGGCCCTCGCCGAGCTCAGCAGCTGGTCGACGGGGCAGTGCGGGGCCGGGATGAAGCCGCCGGTGTTCACCTCGACGGAGGTGAGGCCGTTCGCGGCGAGGACGTCGAGCGCCTCGGCGAGGGTGAGGTCGTGCAGGCAGGCGGTGTAGGCGCCGAGCTTGAGTGCCATGGTCGGGTTCCTCTCAGAGGGTGACGGCAGCGCCGTCGTTCGCGGCGGACCGGACGACCGCCTGGATGATCTCGAGGGTGCGCAGCGCGTCCGCGAAGGTCGCGCAGGGCGGGATCGGGTCCGACACACCGGCCACCTGGTCGAGGAAGGCGCGGGCCTGGTAGGTGAAGTTCTCGCTGTTGCCGCCGCCGACGCCGGGTGCCTCCATCGGCATGCCGCCTGCGAAGTAGGGCAGCTGCGGGCCGGCGATGATCTGCCGGGCGCCCCGGGTGCGGGCCTCGGGCTGGGCGTCGTCGAACAGGTACTCGGCGGGGCGGTTCTGGTCGAACGCGGCGCGGCCGCGGACGCCGAGGACGTCGAACGCCAGGCCGTTGGGGATGCCGAACGCGGTGCGGGACACCGAGAACGTGCCGACCAGGCCCGAGGCGAAGCGCGCGGTGAAGGTGGCGGAGTCCTCGTTCTCGACCTCGCCCAGCTCGTCGGACACCGGGGCCGCGTTGTGCCCGACGACCGCGCCCAGCGGCAGGGGCCGCTTGCCGATCTGGGTGGACAGTGACGCGCCGGCGACGGACACGATCGGCCCGGCGACGTACTCGGCGGTGTCGATCACGTGCGAGCCGATGTCGCCGAGCGCGCCGGACCCCTTGGGACCCTTGAACCGCCAGCTGAGCGGGCCGCGGGGGTCGGTGGCGTAGTCGCACCAGTAGCGGCCGCTGAAGACCGAGAGGTCACCGAGCTCGCCGCGCCGGGCGTGGTCCCGGATCGCGGCGATCGACGGGTTGCGACGGAACGTGTAGCCGACCGCGGTGACGAGCTCGGTCGAGCGCTCCAGCTCGACCATCGCGCGGGCGTCGTCCACGGAGCCTGCCAGCGGCTTCTCGCAGAGCACGTGCTTGCCCGCGGCGACCAGGGCCTCGGCGATCGGGCGGTGCAGGTCGTTGCCCACGACGATGCTGACGGCGTCGATCGACGGGTCCTCGACGACCTGCTCCCACGAGGAGTAGGCGTGCTCGTAGCCGTAGCGGCGGGCGGCGTCCGCCCCCAGCTCGAGGTTCGCGTCCGCGATCGCGGCGAGCCGGATCTCCGGCAGGCCGGGCCCGAAGACGGTGCCCGCGTTGCGGTAGGCGGCCGCGTGACTGCGGCCCGCCATCCCGGCGCCGATGACGGCGACGGAGAGCGGAGGACGGGACATGGGGGCACCCTTCGACGACGGTGGCATGCTGGAACGTTCCGGCGATGACGCGTTCCACTGCCGGGACCGAAACCGGAACGTTCCGGTAGCGTGGCGACGACGGTAGGAGTCGGCCCGCTAGGGTGTCAAGGGGAGGTGTGATGGCCGCGAGGAAGGTGACGATCGTCGACGTCGCCCGTGCCGCAGGCACCTCGGTGTCCTCGGCGTCGGTGGCGATGCGCGGCGACCCGGGGGTCTCCGAGACCACCCGCGCCCACATCCTCCGCACCGCGGAGCGCCTGGGCTACCGGCCGGACCAGCGCGCCCGCAGGCTGCGCGAGCAGCACACCCGCATGCTCGGGGTGACCTTCCGGGTGGGCCAGAGCTTCCACGCGGAGGTGTTGGAGAACCTCTACCGCGCCGTCGGGAACACCGGGTACGACCTGGTGCTCAGCGCGCGGACCGCGGAGCGCTCGGAGACCGACGCGGTCGAGAGCCTGCTGGCGGACCGCTGCTCGGCCCTGATCCTGGTCAGCCCGGAGATCAGCGCGCTGGACCTCGCGGCGGTCCGCAGGCGGGCCCCCGTCGTCACGATCGGGTCGGACCTGCTCGCCCCCGGGGTGGACTCCGTGCGGGCGGACGACCGGGACGGGGTGCGCGCGGGCGTCGCGCACCTGGTCGAGCTGGGTCACCGGGACATCACCTACGTGGACTCCCCCGGCGCCGTCCTCGCGGGCGAGCGCCGGGAGGGCTACCTGGAGGCGATGAAGCGGCACGATCTCGCGCCGCGGGTGCTCACCGGCGGCTCGGACGAGGAGTCCGGGATCGCCGTGGCCACGCGGCTGCTCGAGCACGGTCCGCTGCCCACCGGGCTGTTGGCGCACAACGACATGACCGCGTTCGGCGTGCTGCTCACGATGCGCGCCCGCGGCGTGGACGTGCCGGGTCGGCTGTCGATCGTCGGGTTCGACGACACCCGGCTGGCCGGGCTGCGCGGTGTCGACCTGACCTCGGTGAGCCAGGGCGCCGCCGCGCTCGCCGCGACCGCGATCCGGCGGGCGGTGGGCCGCGCCGAGGACCTCGACGAGCCCAGCCGCGAGTTCGTCACCCCCGCCCACCTCGTGGTCCGGGGGACGACGGGTCCTAGTTGAGCCTTCGGGTGCCCTCGGGCAGCCCACCACCGGCGTAGACGTCCTCGGCCAGGGAGGCCAACGCCGTCAGGGCCACGTTCTGGCTCCACGGCCCGTAGGACACCCGCGCCACACCCAGGCGCTGCGCGGCGTCGAGGGGGATCGACCCGGGGATGCCGATCAGGCTGACCCTCCGCTCGCCGAGCGCCTCGACCAGCCGCCCGACGGTCGTCTCGTCCAGCTTCCCGGGGGCGAAGAAGCAGGTCGCGCCCGCGTCCAGGTAGGCGCGGCCGCGCTCGATCGCGTCCGCCAGGACCTCCTCGGGGTCGCGGTCGCCCGCCTTGAGGAAGGCGTCCGTGCGGGCGTTGAGCGCGAACGCCACGCCCGCCGTCTCCGCGGCGGCGACGGCGGCCTCGACCGCCTTCACCGAGTCCGACAGCGGCTTCATCCGGTCCTCGAGGTTCGCCCCGACGACGCCGACGTCGATCGCCCGCGCGATCGTGCCGCCCGCGTCGGAGTACCCGGCCTCGAGGTCCGCGCTCACCGGGAGGTCCCCGGCGTGGCGGACGATCAGCCCGACCTCGGCGATCATCTCGTCCCGCGGGATGACCTCACCGTCCGGATAGCCCCGGGCGGCGGCGATTCCGTGGCTGGCGGTGGCGAGGGCCTTCGTGCCGGGGGTGTTCGCGACGACGGTGGCGGTGATCGCGTCCCACACGTTGACGACCAGCAGCAGTTCGGGATCGTGGTGCAGTCGGGTGAGCTCGGCGGCCTTGTCGGAGACGGTGACCATGGCGCGACCGTACCGCCGCGCGACCGCGTGGGCCCGCCACGGACGGGTACCCGACGGCATGCATGCCGATCTGCTCGTCATCGGTGGCGGACCGGCCGCCCTGGCCGCCGCCACCGCCTACCGCGACCACGGCGGGGAGGGCTCGGTCGTCCTCGCCTCCGCCGACTCCGCGGCGCCCTACGCGCGCCCGCCGCTGTCCAAGGACTTCCTGCGCGGCGAGTCCGAGGCCGCCGACGCGGAGCTGACCTCCGCCATGACCTACACCGAGCGGGGTCTGACCCTGCTGCTGCGCCGCGAGGTCACGGCGCTGGACCCGGCGGCCCGCACCGCGGGCGACGTCACGTTCACCACCTGCGTGCTCGCCACCGGCGCCCGTCCGCTGCGGATCCCGGTCCCCGGCGCCGACGACCCCGCGGTCCTGACCCTGCGCAGCCTCGAGGACGCACAACGGCTGCGCAGCGCGGCGCTGGGGGCGCGGACCGCCGTCGTGGTCGGGTCCGGGTTCATCGGGTGCGAGGCCGCGGTGTCGCTCGCCCGCCGCGGGCTCACGGTCACGGTGGTGGCCACCGAGGAGCTCCCCCAGCTCGCCCGGCTGGGTCCCGAGGTGGGCGAACGCCTCGCCGCGTGGCTCGAGGAGGACGGGGTCGCGCTGCGCGGGGGCGCCTCCGTCGAGGAGATCGTCGGAGGCCGCCGCGTCCGGCTCGGCGACGGCACCACCCTCGACACCGACCTCGTCCTGATGGCCACCGGCGTGGAGCCCGCGGCGGACCTGGCCGAGCGGGCCGGGCTCGCCGTGGAGAACGGCCGGGTGGTCGTCGACGCCCACATGCGCACGTCCGTGCCGCACGTGCTGGCCGCCGGGGACGTCGCCTTCGCCGAGAACCGCGCCGCGGGCAGGCACCTCGCCGTGGAGCACTGGGGCGAGGCGGAGGGCATGGGCGCGATCGCCGGGGCTACGGCGGCGGGCGCGGACGCGGTGTGGGACACCGTGCCCGGTTTCTGGAGCGTGATCGGCGACCACACCCTGCAGTACAAGGCGTGGGGCGACGGCTACGACCGCGCCCACCTCGTCGACCACGGCGACGGCGCCTTCACGGTCTGGTACGCCGACGACCGCGGCCGCACGGTCGGCGTCGCCGCCCACGGTGCCGACGAGGACTACGAGCGGGGCGACGCGCTGATCCGGGCCGGAGCACCGGTCCCCACCGCCGTGCGGCGGTAGGAGCCGGTCGGCCCCCGCCGCTGCGTGGCAGAACGGCGGAGGCCTGGGCCGGACGAACGCCCGGGCGTCAACTCCGACCTGTCGATGACGTACCCGGCCCCATCCGGACTACACCCGGTTGGCCGAGCCGGGTACGGGTAGCCGCCCGGGGAACGCACGAGAGGAGACCACCATGGGCACGTTGACCGGCAAGCGCATCGCCATCCTGGCCACCGACGGGGTCGAGGAGGTCGAGCTGACCGAGCCCCGCAGGGCCGTCGAGGCCGCGGGCGCCACGGCGGACCTGGTGTCGCTGAGCGCCACCGAGATCCAGTCGATGACCTCGGACATCACCCCGAGCGCCACCTACCCGGTGGACCGCGTGGTCGCGGACGTCGACCCCGCGGAGTACGACGCCCTGATCCTGCCGGGCGGCACCGTCAACGCCGACCGGCTGCGGATGGACGCCGACGCGCGCTCCCTGGTGACCGCCGTCCTGACCGCGGGCAAGCCGGTCGGGGTGATCTGCCACGGACCGTGGACGCTCGTGGAGGCCGACCTGGTGAAGGGCCGGACGCTCACCTCGTTCCCCAGCCTGCGCACCGACATCCGCAACGCGGGCGGGACGGTCGTGGACGAGGAGGTCGTGGTGGACGACAACCTGGTGAGCAGCCGCAACCCCGACGACCTGCCCGCCTTCTGCAAGGCCGTCGTGGACACCTTCGCGGGCTGACCGTCGCACCGGGAGCAGCTCCCGGCCCGGGCGAGCGGGTGGTGGACGCCTCCCCGATCGTGCGGCGGAGCCCCCGCCTCGCTAGTCTCGGGCCACCCACCTGTCGAGGAGTCGCGTGGCAGAACCGACGCCGCCGATCACGGCGAACGACCCGCGGACGGCGCCTCCGGCGCAGCCGCTCCGGGTCCTGCTGATCGAGGACGACGACGCGGACGCCCTGTTGGTGGAGGAGCTGTTCGCGGACGTCGGCGAGATCACCGACACGGTGCACGTGCGCAGTCTCGGTGAGGCGCTGCCGCTGGTCGCGGACGCGGACTGCGTGCTGCTGGACATGAACCTGCCGGACGCCGCGGGTCTCGAGGGGCTCGCTCGGCTGCTGGCCGTCGAGGGGCACCCGGCGGTCGTCGTGCTGACCGGGGACGTGGACGAGACCCGGGGGCGGGCCGCGGTCGCCGCGGGCGCCGAGGACTACCTGATCAAGGGCCGGGTGGACGGGCAGCTGCTCACCCGGGCCGTGCAGTACGCCGTCGAACGCAGGCACGTCGAGCACCTGAGCCGACAGCTGGACCAGGCCCGCGCCCACGAACGCGAGAACCGCAGGCTCGGCCGCGGCCTGCTCCCCACCGCACTGCTCGGCGACGCCGCCCTGGCCCTGACCAGCCGCTACCAGCCGGGGGCGCAGCAGCTGCTGCTCGGCGGGGACTTCTACGACTGCATCGAGACCGAGGACGGCACCGTCCACCTGATCATCGGGGACGTCAGCGGGCACGGCCCGGACGAGGCCGCGGTCGGGGTGAGCCTGCGCATCGCCTGGCGGACCCTCATCCTCGCCGGGGTGCCCGCCGCCCACGTGCTGCCGATCCTGGACCAGGTGCTCGTCACCGAGCGGCACGACCCGATGCTGTTCACCACGGTCGCGATGGTCTCGCTGGCCGCGGACCGCCGCAGGCTCGCGCTCTACCTGGCCGGACACCCGGCACCGCTGCTCGTCGAGGGCACCACCCCGCGCTCGCTGCCGGACCACGCCCTCGGCGTGCCGCTGGGCGTGCGGCTGGGCACCACCTGGCCCGCGGTGGACGTCTCGCTGCCCGCGGGTGAGTGGGCGCTGCTGCTCTACACCGACGGGTTGATCGAGGCCCGCGACACCGCGGGCGAGGTGCTCTGGACGGACGGTCTGCTGGAGCTGCTCACCGCCCAGCTCGCCGCCGTCGGCCCGGCCTGGCGCACCGAGCCGGAGCGCACCCTGGACCGGCTCCTGGCCACCGTCGACGAGCGCGCTCCGCTGCGCGGGGACGACCTGGCGCTGGCGCTGCTCACCCACATCCCCGCGGTGGACGTGCCGCGGGAGAGCTTCCGCTACGACCCCGTCCCCGAGGCCTGCCGACGGGTCCGCCGAGACGTCCGCGCCAGCCTCGCCGCGTGGGCCGTCGGGCCGGACGCGACGGACGCCGCGGTCGTCGTGGCGAACGAGCTGGCCAGCAACGCCATCGACCACGCGCGGACGCCCTTCGGGCTCACCGTCACGCTCACCCCGCGGGGCGTGCGCCTCGAGCTGTCCGACGGGTCGGCCGCCGAGCCGCAGCTCCAGGTCCACGACGTCGCCGCGGTGCGCGGCCGCGGCCTGCAGATGGTCCAGGCCCTGTCCGCGGATTGGGGCTTCCACCATCACGACACGGGCAAGACCGTGGTCGCCACCATCGCGCTGGACGCGGCGTCGGTGGCACCCTAGACCGAGTACCGGATGCCCGGATCCCGTCGATCCCCAGCGACGGGACCCGCGGCAGCACGAGAGAGCACCCTCCGCCATGATCGAAGCCCCTCAGCCCGACGAGGCTCCGCTGGAGCTGGCGGCCCGCACCCTCGACGGCGGCGTCCTGCTGGTCGCCGTCCGCGGCGAGCTGGACAGCGCGACCGCCCCGCGGGCCACCGCCGCCCTGCAGCGGGCGACCACGCCGGGGGTCCGGACCCTCGCGCTGGACCTCTCCGCGGTCACCTTCCTGGCCTCCAGCGGGATCCAGATGCTGGTCTCCGCCCTGCGCGGGGACGGCGGCGTGGACGGCGACCTGCACCTGGTCGCCCCCAGCGATGCCGTGCTGCGGATCCTGCGGCTGCTGGGCCTGGACCAGGTGTTCACCATCCACGACACCGTGGACGACCTGGTCAGTGCCGGGTCGGCAGGAACTCCTGCAGCTTCGTCTTCGCGCCCTCGACCATCAGATGAGCGGCGGACGGATCACCCTTGAGCACGGCCTGGACCATCGACAGCGCCTGCTCCGCGGTGGCGTGCGGCGGGATCGGCGGCACGTCGGGGTCACAGTGGACGTCCAACAGGACCGGGCCGTCGGCGGACAGCGCGCGGTCCCAGGCGGGCCCCAGCTGCCCCGGCTCGGTCACGGTGATCGCCTCCATCCCGAACCCGCGCGCCACGTCCGCGTAGGACATGTCCGGCAGGACCTGGGACTCCTCGAACCTGGGCGCCCCGCCCATCGCCCGCAGCTCCCAGGTGACCTGGTTGAGGTCGTTGTTGTGCAGCACGCACACCACCAGCCGCGGGTCGGACCAGCGGTCGGCGTAGCGGCGGATGGTGAGCAGCTCGGCCAGGCCGTTCATCTGCATCGCGCCGTCCCCGGTCAGCGCGATGGCGGGCCGGTCCGGGTGGGCGAACTTGGCGCCGATCGCGTAGGGCACGGCGTTGCCCATCGTGGCCAGGGTGCCGGACAGCGAGCCGCGCACGCCCGCGGGCATCCGCAGCACCTTGCCGTACCAGTTCGCGATCGAGCCGGAGTCCGCGGTGACGATCGCGTCCGCGGGCAGCCGGGCGTTGAGCTCCCACACGATCCGCATCGGGTTCACCGGGTCGGCGTCCACGTGGGACTGCTTCTCGATGGTCTCCCACCAGCCCGCCACGTTCTTCTCGACGGTCTCCCGCCACGACCGGTCCTCGGCGCCGGTGAGCAGCGGGAGCAGGGCGCGCAGGGTGCTCGCCGCGTCCCCGACGAGGTTGACCTCCGTCGGGTAGCGCATCCCGATCAGGCCGCCGTCCAGGTCGATCTGCACCGCGCGGGCCTTGCCGTACTCGGGCAGGAACTGGCTGTACGGGAAGCTCGAGCCGATCATCAGCAGGGTGTCGCAGTCCCGCATCAGCTCGTAGCTCGGCCGGGTGCCGAGCAGGCCGATCGAGCCGGTCACGAAGGGCAGGTCGTCCGGCAGTACGTCCTTGCCCAGCAGCGCCTTCGCCACCCCGGCGCCGAGCAGGTCGGCCACCGCGGTGACCTCCGCGGCCGCGCCCCGCGCGCCCTGGCCGACCAGGATCGCGACCTCGGACCCCGCGTTCAGCACCTCGGCGGCACGCGCCAGCTCGGCGGGGGGCGCCGTCACGACGGGCGCGACGAGCTCGGTGCTCCCTCCGGCCGGCACGTCTTTGAACGCGTGCGCCGGCGGCGCGTACTTCTCGGTCTGCACGTCGCTCGGGATGATCAGCACCGTGGGGGCACGCCTCGCCAGCGCGGTCCGCATGGCGCGGTCCAGCGCGTTCGGCAGCTGCTCGGAGACGTTGACCTCGACCAGGTACTCGCTCGCCACGTCCTTGAACAGCGCCTGCAGGTCGACCTCCTGCTGGTACGCCCCGCCCATCGCGCTGCGCTCGGTCTGCCCGACGATCGCCACGACCGGCACGTGGTCGAGCTTGGCGTCGTACAGGCCGTTGAGCAGGTGGATCGCGCCCGGGCCCGAGGTCGCCATGCAGACGCCGACCCGACCGGAGAACTTGGCGTACCCCACCGCCTCGAAGGCGGACATCTCCTCGTGCCGGGACTGGACGAACCGCGGCCGGTCGTCCGCCGTCCCGAAGGCGGTGACGATGCCGTTGATGCCGTCGCCCGGGTAGGCGAAGACCTGCTCGACCCCCCACTCGCGCAGTCGTTGGAGCAGGTAGTCGCCGACCGTGTCCGCCACCGGATGTCCTCTCGTCGTGTCCGGGTCGGCTACCCGCCCACCCGGACCCGACACCTCAGGAGGTCCGCGCGCCGCCCGCGAGCCATCCCCGGGTGGTCTCGGCGCGGACCTGGCCGAGGTCCGCGGGGTCCAGCAACCCGATCGACGCGGCGTGCACGGCGATCTCCGTGCTGTCCCCGACGGCCAGCATCGGCACCCCGAGCGCGGTGACCCGGCCCGCGAGCTCCTGGACCTCGGCGGCCCGCCGCGGGTTCCAGCCCGAGGCCTGCCGGACGTAGATCGCCCGGACGCGGTCCGGGTGGGCCTCCGCGACGCCCGCGTAGATCTCCGGGTCCAGTTGGCCGGTGTCCCCCACCAGCACGAGCCCCAGGCCGGGGTGTTCGGACAGGATGCGCCGGATCAGCCCGGTCTTGTGCTCGCGGGCGCCGATCCGGAACAGGTTGCCGTGGCCCGGCCCCCAGTCGGTGAGCAGCAGCGGGCCGAGCGGGAAGGCGCGCAGCGCGATGAACTCCAGCAGGGTCCCGTGCAGGTTCCAGGGGCTGGTGGAGACGTAGAACACCGGTCGGCTGACCCCCGGCGACGGCGAGACCAGTGCGCGGTACAGCGCGGCGGCGCCGGGCAGCGGGGCCCGGTCGGCGGTCTCGGTCAGCAGGGTGGCCCGCAGGAACGCCAGCCCGCGGGTCAGCCCGGTCTCCAGGATGGTGTCGTCCACGTCGCTGACCAGCGCCACGTCCGCTCGCGGGTCCACGACCAGCACCTTCGCCCGGGCCGCCGTCCCGTCCTCGAGGCCGAGGTCGACCTCCCGCCACCCGGGCTCGAGCCCGGGCTGCTCGACGACGGCGTCCACGTACCCCTCGGAGTCCGCCCGCACGCGTTCGACGCCGGCCGGGGTGCGGATCTCGACCCGGGCGCGCGGCAGCTCGATGGTGAAGAAGCGGCTCAGGCTCGCGAGGAACACCTGGCGGCGCGACCGCGGACCGGGCGGCGGGTCGTCCTCGGTGACGGCGTCCGGATGGCCCATCGCGACCCGTGCCCCGATCCGCACGCGCTCGACCGAGCCGTGCCCGATGAAGGGCATCACGAGCGGGCGGCGACGGCCCCGGATCACGACCACGGCGATGACGACCCGACCCAGCACCCGTTCCGCCACGACGGCCAGCCGGACCAGGGCGGCCTTCGCCCGCGCACGCATCACGGGCCCACCCTTCCCTGTGGACGGACGAGCCGCCACCCGGGTGGCACGGTCCCGCGATGTCCCGCGGGTACCGGGGAGTCGATGATGGTCCTCACAGAGGCGCCCCCGAGAGCTAGGAGCCCCATGGACGTCGAACCGCAGCCGGTGCTCGCCCCGCTGAGCAGCGCCGCGCTGATCCTGGTCGGAACCGTCGCGCCGGACCCGGACCCGGACGCGGCCGCCCGCGTCCGGGAGTTCGCCGGGGACCTGCCCGGCCTCGTCCGCGCGGTGGGCTTCCGCGACCAGGACGCCGCGCTGTCCTGCATCGTCGGGTTCGGCGCGGCGGCCTGGCCCCGGCTCTTCGCCGCGCCCGCGCCGCCCGAGCTGCACCCCTTCGTCCCGCTCGACGGGCCGCACACGGCGCCCTCGACACCCGGCGACGTCGTCTTCCACATCCGGGCCGCCCGGCTGGACATGTGCTTCGAGCTGGCGACCCGGATCACCGCCACGCTGCGCGGCGCGCTGCGCCCGGAGGTCGAGGTCCAGGGCTTCCGCTTCTTCGACAACCGCGACCTGCTCGGCTTCGTCGACGGCACGGAGAACCCCACCGGCGCTGCGGCCCCCGCGGCCGCGCTGGTCCCGGCGGGCCCGTTCGAGGGCGGCAGCTACCTGGTGGTCCAGAAGTACCTGCACGACCTCGACGCCTGGAACTCACTCCCCATCGCCGCCCAGGAACGGATCATCGGCCGGGACAAGCTGGCCAACGTCGAGCTCGACGAGGCGGACCTGCCCAGCTCCGCGCACCGCCTGCTCACCACGATCACCGACGCCGACGGCACCGAGCGCAAGATCCTGCGGGACAACATGCCGTTCGGCAGCCCGTCGGCGGGCGAGTTCGGCACCCTGTTCCTGGGCTACGCGGCCACGCCGTCGGTGCTGGAGGCCATGCTGCGCAACATGTTCCTGGGCGACCCGCCGGGCAACTACGACCGCATCCTGGACTTCTCCACGGCGGTCACCGGCGGCCTGTTCTTCGCCCCGTCGCTGCCCCTGCTCGACGAGCTGTCCGCCGCCGCGCCCGCCGCGGAGGGCGGGCTGAGCATCGGGTCGTTGCGCGACACCCCCTGACCGCCGCTCCACAGGTCGGTGCCGGAGACCGAACTCCTGTGGAGGAGGCCGACGATGCGGGCGGCCCGGCCGATCTCCCGTCCTCGGGGCGCTCACTCCCCCGGGCGGATCACCGACTTGATCGCCGTCTCGTCGCGGGCCGGGGCGGTCAGCGCCGCCTCGGTGTCCGCCAGCCCGTAGTGGCCGGTCACCAGGGCGTCCAGGTCGATCCGGCCGGATGCGGCCAACCCGATCGCCGTCGGCCAGGTGTTGGCGTAGCGGAAGGTGGCGGTCAGCTCGATCTCCCGGCGCTGCAGCGAGCCCAGCGACAGCGCGAGGTCCGCCGAGCCGCTGCCGACGAGCACTGCGCGGCCCGCCGGTGCCAGCGCCTCGATCGCCCCGCGGGTGGCCTCGGGATGCCCCGAGCACTCCAGCAGTAGGTCCGGGTCCAGTCCGTCCAGCGAGGACTGCGAGACGTCCACGGTGGCCGTCGCGCCGAGCCTTGCCGCGACCTCCAGCCGGTACGGGTTGACGTCCGCGACCACGACCTGGGCGGCGCCCGCCGCGGCCGCGACCTGGGTGGCGACCAGCCCGATCGGACCCGCCCCGTTGACCAGGACCCGGCTGCCGGGGCCGACGCGGCCCTTCCGCGCCGCCCACACCCCGACCGACAGCGGCTCCAGCAGCGCCGCCCTGTCGTCGTCCAGGGAGTCCGGGACGGGATGGGCGAAGGCCTCGTGCACCACGACGTACTCGGCCAGCGCGCCGTCGATCGGCGGGGTCGCGTAGAACTCCATCCGCGGGCAGAGGTTGTAGCGGCCCGCGAGGCACTGGGGGCACGTGAAGTCCGGCCTGCCCGGCTCGATGGACACCCGGGTGCCCGGGCCGACCACTCGGCCACGCGCTCCGTCTCGACTGGGGACCGACCGGCGCCGCCGCGATCGCGGGGGACGTGGACGTCGCCGTGGTCGTGGACGTCCTGAGCTTCACCACGACCCTCACCGTCGCGGCGGACCGCGGGACCATCGTCCACCCCTACCCCTGGCGGGACGAGTCGGCCGTGCGGTTCGCCGCCGAGCACGATGCCGTCCTGGCCGCGGGGCGGACGACCGGCGGGATCAGCCTGTCCCCCGGCACGATCCGGGCGGCCCCGGACCTGCCGCGGCTGGTCCTGCCCTCCCCCAACGGCTCGACCATCGGCTCGCGGCTCGCGGCTCGCCGACGCCGTCCCGCAGGTCGTCGGGGTGAGCCTGCGGAACCGGAGCGCGGCGGCGGAGTGGCTGCGCGGTCGGCGGGCCGAGGAGCCCGGGGTGCGGGTCGCGATCGTCGCGGCGGGCGAGCGCAGGCCCGACGGCACGCTGCGCCCCGCGGTGGAGGACCTGTGGGGCGCGGGCGCCCTGGTCGCCGCCCTCGACGACTGGCCCGCCTCCCCCGAGGCCCGCGCGGCCGCGGCCGCCTTCACCGCGGTCGCCGACGACGTCCGGGCCGCCCTACACGACTGCGCGAGCGGCCGCGAGCTTCACGGCATGGGCTTCCCGGACGACGTGGACACCGCAGCCGAGCTCGACGAGAGCACGTCGGTCCCGATCCTGCGGGACGGAGCCTTCATCGCCTCCCGATCCAACCGAGCGCTCGGCGGTGGGTGTCGGGACGGCGGAGGCGCCCCGTGACGTGATCGGCCTCCCGGACCGTTCTGCGTACGGTGGGGCGCGGACGTCGGAGGGAGCAGCCGTGCTGGCCAGGGTCGAGGAGTTCTGCACCCGCTACGGGCTGAGGGTGCCGGTGCTGGAGGCGCCGATGGCGGGCGCCTGCCCGCCGGAGCTGGCCGTCGCGGTGGCCGAGGCGGGCGGGATGGGCGCGAACGGCGTGGTCCTCGACCGGCCCGCGGCGATCGCCGACTGGGTCGCCCGGTTCCGGGCGGCGTCCGCGGGACCGCTGCAGCTCAACATCTGGGTGCCGGACGAGCCCGTCGACGCTCCCGCCCGCGTCGCGGCGGCCGAGGGCTTCCTGCGCCGCTTCGGCACCCCGGGCGAGGCGGCGGGCCCCGGCCCGGTGTTCGCCGAGCAGTGCGAGGCGATGCTGGCCGCCGAGCCGACCGCCGTCTCCACGATCATGGGTCTGCTCGACCCGGACTACGTGGGCAGGCTGCACGAGCGCGGCATCGCCTGGTTCGCCACCGCCACCACGCTGGACGAGGCGCTGGCCGCGCAGGAGGCGGGCGCGGACGCCGTCGTCGCGCAGGGGATGGAGGCGGGCGGGCACCGCGGCACCTTCGACCCGGACGCGGCGGAGCGGACGACGGTCGGGCTGATCGCGCTGGTGCCCCGGCTCGCCGACCACCTGCGAGTGCCCGTGATCGCCGCGGGCGGCATCGCGGACGGGCGCGGTGTCGCGGCGGCACTCGCTCTCGGCGCGTCGGCGGTGCAGATCGGCACGGCGTTCCTGCGTACGCCCGAGGCGGCCGTCGCCCCCGGCTGGGCGGCGTCGCTGGCCGATCTGCCACCGGAGGGCACCGTCCCCACCCGCGCGTACTCCGGGCGGCTCGGCCGCGCCGTCGCCACGCCGTACGTCACCGCCTGGCAGGAGCCCGACGCGCCCGCCCCGGCCCCCTATCCTCAGCACCGCGCCCTGGTCGGGCGGTGGCGCCGCGGCACGACCGAGGGGCTCGACGCGGCCAACCACTGGGCCGGGCAGTCCGCCGCGCTCGCCCGGGCGGAACCCGCGGGGGAGGTCGTCGCCCGGATCTGGGCTCAGGCCCGCGAGCTGCTGGCCTAGCGTGGCCGGGAACGTCGGGACGCCGGGGGCGAGCGTCGCGGGGCGGACGTTCGCGCTGCTCGGGGCGTTCGACGCCGAGCACCGCAGCCTCACCCTGACCGAGCTCGCCGCGCGGGCGGCGCTGCCGTTGAGCACCACGCACCGGCTGGCGGCCGAGCTCGTCGGGCTGGGGGCGCTGGACCGGCGCGGGGACCGGTACGTCGTCGGCAGGCGGGTGTGGGACCTGGGACTGCTCGCGCCGGTCCAGGCGGAGCTGCGCCAGGTCGCGGCCCCGTTCCTGCAGGACCTCTGGGCCGCCACGCACGCCACCGTGCACCTGGCCGAGCGGGACGAGACCTCGGCGCTGTATCTCGACCGGATATCCGGGACGACCTCGGTGCCGGTGGTGAGCCGGGTGGGTGGGCGGCTGCCGCTGCACGCCACCGGCGTCGGGAAGGTGCTGTTGGCCTGGGCGCCCGACGACGTGTGCGCCGCCGTCCTGCGTTCGCTCACCCGCCTCACCCCCTACACCGTGACCCAGCCCGGCAGGCTCGCCGAGCAGCTCGTCCGGGTGCGGCGGGAGGGGTTCGCGCAGACCGTCGAGGAGATGAGCACCGGGGCGTGTTCCGTCGCGGTGCCCGTGTGGGGTGGCGACGGTGCGGTGGTGGCCGCGCTGGGGCTCGTCGTCCCCGACCTGCGCCGCCACCGCCCGCGGCTGGTGGCGGCGCTGCAGGTCGCGGCCGCCGGGATCGGCCGCTCGCTTTCCACTGAGTAGAAGCGTCGGCTGGGCTCGGGACCGGTCGCCGCGCAGACTCACGGGCATGCGCACCCAGGTCGCCATCGTCGGCGCAGGCCCCGCGGGACTCCTGCTGTCCCACCTCCTCGACCGCGCGGGCGTCGAGTCCGTGATCGTCGAGACCCGCTCCCGCGAGTACGTGGAGGCCCGGATCCGCGCGGGCATCCTCGAACAGTCCACGGTGGACCTGCTGCGGGACAACGGGCTCGGCGAGCGCCTCGACCGCGAGGGCGACGTGCACCGGGGAATCTACCTGCAGTGGCCCGGCGAGCGGCACCACCTGGACTTCACCGAGCTCGTGGGGCGCAGCGTGGCCGTCTACGGGCAGACCGAGGTGACCAAGGACCTCGGCCGCGCGCGGGACGCCGCCGGACAGCAGATCGTCTACGAGGTGGCGGACACCGCCGTACACGATCTCGAGACCGACGCCCCGTTCGTCACGTTCACCCGCGACGGGGAGACGGTGCGGCTCGACGCGGACGTCGTCGTCGGGTGCGACGGCTCCTTCGGCCCCTCCCGCGCCGCGGTCCCGAACCCGCAGACCTGGGAGCGCATCTACCCGTACTCGTGGCTGGGGATCCTCGCGGACGTCGCGCCGTCGACGGACGAGCTGATCTACGCCTGGCACCCGGACGGCTTCGCGCTGCACTCCATGCGCTCGGAGACGGTCTCGCGGCTCTACCTGCAGGTCCCCAACGGCACGGACGTCGCCGACTGGTCGGACGACCGGATCTGGTCCGCGCTGTCCGCGCGCTTCGCCCTCGACGGCTGGACCCTGAACGCCGGCCCGATCACCGAGAAGTCGGTGCTGCCCATGCGCTCGTTCGTGCAGCAGCCGATGCGCCACGGACGGCTGTTCCTCGCCGGGGACGCCGCCCACATCGTCCCGCCGACCGGTGCGAAGGGCCTCAACCTCGCCGTCGCGGACGTCGCCCTGCTGGCCCCCGCCCTCGCCGCGCTGGTGCGGGACGAGGACTCCACCCTCGCCGACACCTATTCCGACGACGCCCTGCGCCGGGTCTGGCGCTGCACCCACTTCTCCTGGTGGATGACCACGATGCTGCACACCTCCACCGACCCCTTCGACGCCCGGCTCCAGCTCGCCCAGCTCCGCTGGGTCGTCTCCAGCGAGGCCGCGGCGCGGGAGTTGGCGGAGAACTACGCGGGCCTGCCGATCAGGTTCTAGGACCCTTCTCGGGGGTTCGGTGCGGGTCCGGATCCCGCCGTCGACACGGGGACCGGGCCCGACCGGCCCACGCCGTGGCACGCGACCCTGGACGCCGACCGCAGCCCGCACGTCACCGCCGTCCGGGCGAGCGGCGCCACCCGCTGGACCTTCTGAACCGGGGACTCACTCGGGGTGGGGGTCGGAGAGGGTGCGTGCGGCGCGCTGCAGCTCGACCACCCGCGGGTCCCCGGCGTCTCGCGGCATCCGGCTGCCGGTGCCGATCAGGGCGAGGGTGGCGACGAGGGAGCCGTCGACGCCGTGGATGGGGGCCGCGATGCCGCGCAGGCCGTCCCCCGAGGCGTCGCTGATCGCGACGCCGGACCGCCGGATCTGCTCGCGCAGGGCCAGCAGGTTGGCGCGCATGGGCTCCTCGATGCCCTCCAGCGCGCGCTCGATGGCCCGCTTGTCGGTGAGGTGGGCCAGGTACATCTGCCCCTGGGCGGTGACGATCGGCAGTGTGGAGCCCACGGCGACGGAGATCCGGATGAAGCGGCTCTGCTCGTCGTGCACCCGCGCGACCAGCGGCCCCCGCCCACCCCAGACGGACAGCACCGAGGTCTCCCCGACGGCCTCCGACAGGATCTGCATGACCGGGTCGGCCCGGTCCAGCAGCGGCAGCCGGTCCAGCGCGAGCAGCCCGACCCGGGACAGCGTCGGGCCGAGCGAGTAGCCCTGCCCGACGGCGTGGGTGAGCAGCCCGTGCTTCACCATCGCGGTCAGGTAGCGGTAGGTCGTCGACCGGTTCAGGCCGAGCCGGGCGGTGGCCGACGCCAGGTCGACCCGCGAGGTCTCGTGGTCGAACAGCTCGAGCACACGCGTGACCCTGGCCAGGACCTGCAGGTCCCGCCCCTCCCCGGGGCCCCGACGCGCCTCGGTGTCCTCGTCCGCCACCCCGACAGCATCTACGACACCCGTCCAGCAGCGAAGTCCAGGTCCACCGGACCGTCTCCCACCGACTCGACGACGACGGCGTCCGGCCCGATCCGGACCGTCACCCCCCTGCCCACAGTGGGCAGGCGGGGGGCGTTCACCGCCGCGTTTGGGGCGAGCCGGCCTGCGACTCGACCAGCGCGTCGAAGCCGGTTGTGCACCCGCACGATCGTCGCGTCGAACGCCGGGCGGGGCGTGGGGTCCCCGGCGACCGGCAGCGCCGGGTCCAGCGCGAGCCGCAGCCGCTCGAGCGTGATGTCGGTGATCCTCATCGCCGCCCACGGTGCGACGCTCCTGCGGACGGCGGACCCCCGTCAGGCCCGGCTGCCCCACGGATCCCGCGCACCCGGCCCAACCTGCCGACACCGTCGAACCGCGGGCGGAGCGGGCCCGAACCCCTCTCGGCGGGTCGAGAGACCCTCCCACCGTCCGCCGGCGCCGACCGACGACACGGTGACCGGGCCCGTTTCGCATCGGCGGGGGGCCGAGAGCAGGTCCGGGAAGCGGCGCCCGGCCCCGAGGGCACCGGGGTCGGGCGGCCGCTGTGCCACTGGACATGCTCGGCTGGAGTGGCGGGCTCGAGTGGCGGGCTGGAGTGGGGCGAGGCCCGCCACGACCTCGTCCGAGGAGCTCAGGGCAGCAGGTTCTGTCGCCGTGCGGTGACGACCGCCTCGAGCCGGTTGGTGGCGTGCAGCTTGGCCAGCAGGCTCTTCACGTGGCCCTTGACCGTGTACAGCCCGATCCCGAGCGTCTCGGCCGCCGCCCGGTCGCTCATCCCGGCCGCGAGCAGGGTGAGCACGTCCCGCTCGCGGCGGGTGAGGTCGACCGGGCCATGCCCGTCCGGGGCGAGCCTGCGCAGCAGGTCCGTGACGACCAGCTCCTGCTCCAGAGCGCGGGCCTCGCGGGTGACGACGTCGAGGACCCGGTCCAGGTTCTCCTGCGGCGCCCGCTGCGAGGCGTAGAGCACCGCCACCGGGCGCCGCCCGACGATCACCGGGACCGCCGCGAACGCCCGCAGCCGCTCGGCGCGGATGATCGCGTCGTACCGGTGGGTGATCAGCGGGTCCTCCACGTAGTCCCGCACCGCCAGCGGGCGCTCCTGGGCCACGACCCGGCCGCCGAGCCCGTGCCCCGCCGCCAGGCGCACGCCCCGCAGCGGCCCGACCACCGACCCGTCGAAGTGCGCGAGCAGCACCCCGGACTCCTCGACCCGGCCGCCGAAGGCCAGCGAGCTGCCCGTCTCCCGGCGGACCCGGCCCAGCGCCCGCTGGATGCTGTCCGCGGCCGACGGGACCCCCCTCGTCGGAGGGTGGTCAGGGGCGCTCTGCACGACGACAGTGTGGCTGCGCACGCCCTGATGCTCAAGGAGGAGTCCGTTGCCGGGTATCCACGACACCCTCGCCGGCTGGCTGGCCGACTACGACGCGGCCGGTGCCGACGCCGCCCGTCTGCTCTGCGACCGCCACGACCCGCAGGCCGTCGCGTTCCGGTTCGTGAACCCGGACCTGACGTCGGAGACCATGACCTACGGCGAGCTCGCCGACCGCTCCCGGCGGCTGGCCACCGCGCTGGCCGAGCGCGGGGTGAAGCGCGAGGACCGGGTCCCGGTGCTGATGGGCAAGCGCCCGGAGCTCGTCGTGACGCTGCTGGCGATCTGGCGGCTCGGCGCGGTGCACGTACCGCTGTTCACCGCGTTCGCGACCGGCGCGATCCGGCTGCGGGTGGAGGGCTCGGCCGCGCGGCTCGTCGTCACCGAGCCGGACCAGCGGGCCAAGCTGGACCCGATCGACGGCATCGAGGTCCTGGAGACCGGCCCGGAGTTCGACGCCCTGGTGTCCGGCAGCGCCCCGCTCGCCGAGAACGAGGCGGTCGGCGGGGACGGCGCGCTGCTGCAGCTCTACACCAGCGGCACCACCGGCAAGCCCAAGGCCGTGGTGGTCCCGGTGCGGGCGCTGGCCGCGTTCCACTGCTACCTGCACTACGGCCTCGACGTGCAGGCCGAGGACGTCTACTGGAACGCCGCCGACCCCGGCTGGGCCTACGGGCTGTACTACGGGATCGTCGCGCCGCTGGTCGCCGGGCGGCCGAACCTGCTGTTCCAGGGCGGTTTCACGCCAGAGTCGACGGCGGCGGTGATGCGGGAGCACGGCGTCACCAACTTCGCCGGGGCGCCGACGATGTACCGGGCGCTGAGCAAGAGCGGCGCGCTGTCCGGCGTCACGCTGCGGCGGGCGTCGTCGGCCGGGGAGCCCCTCACCCCGGACGTCGTGACATGGGGCGAGCAGACCCTCGGCACCCCGATCCGCGACCACTACGGCCAGACCGAGCTGGGCATGGTGATCGGCAACCACTGGCACGCCGACGTGGTGGGGCCGATCAAGGACGGGTCCATGGGCAGGCCGCTGCCCGGGTTCGCCGCCGGAGTGGTCGACGGGCAGATCGCGATCGACACCCCGGCCAGCCCGCTGCTGTGGTTCGCCGGCTACCACGAGGCCCCGGACAAGACCGCCGAGCGGTTCACCGAGGACACCCGCTGGTACCTCACCGGCGACACCGGCCGGGTCGACGAGGACGGCTACTACTTCTTCACCGCCCGGGACGACGACGTCATCCTGGCCGCCGGGTACCGGATCGGCCCGTTCGACGTCGAGAGCGTGTTGATCACCCATCCGCAGGTCACCGACGTGGCCGTGGTCGGGCGGCCGGACCCGGAGGGCATCCGCGGCGAGGTCGTCGAGGCCTTCGTCGTGACGACCGCGGCGCCCGCCGAGCAGGACGCGCTGGCCCGCGCGCTGCAGGACCTGGTCCGGGACACCTACTCCCGGCACGCCTACCCGCGGACGGTCCACTTCGTCGACGCGCTGCCCAAGACGCCCAGCGGGAAGATCCAGCGCTACCTCCTGCGGCAGCGGTAGGGCGCCCCCGCAGCGGGTAGCCGCGGGCATGCAGCCTTCCACGGGGACCTGACGTGCACGTCCGCATCGCCACCCACGGTCCCGTCCCCGCGGACGAGGCCTGGGACCGCTACGTCCGGCCGGACCGGTGGCCCGAGTGGTCCCCCTACCTGCTCGGTGTCGAGGCCTCGGCGGACCGGGTGGGCACGGGATGACCGGGCGGGTCAGGGGCCCGCTCGGCCTCGCGGTCCCGTTCGAGATCACCGCGCACGACGAGTCCGCCCGTACCTGGGCCTGGGACGCCCACTTCGGTCCGATCACCCTGTCGCTGGACCACGGCATCGAGACCCACGGCTCGGGCAGCCGGACCTGGCCGGCCGTCGACGGTCCGGCGCCCGCCCTCGCCCTCTACCTCCCGCTCGCCCGGATCTCGATCGAGCTGCTGGTGCGCCGCAGGCCCTGAGTCCGCCCGGTCGGGCGCGTCGGGGTGACCGGCAAGGTCCTGCATCGGGAGCCCCGCACGAAGACCTGGCCCGCCGGGTGGGCGGTCGCACGCTCAACCGGTGCGCCCGCCCGCCCGACCGGTCCAGCGTGGACCGACGCTCCGCCACTCGCGGTCCCACTCCCGGCCCGCCATCCGCAGCAGCACCCCGTCGAGGAGCCGGTGCAGGAGCAGGACCGCCGCCACGCCGAAGACCAGCACGGAGAAGCCCGCCGTGATCGCGACGGGCGTCGCGTCGTCGGCCTGGACCGGGGTCGGCACGACGGCGCCCGCCCCGTCCACCCAGACCGCGACCGGGGTGCCCGCGAGCACGGGGGCGGGTTCCACCGCCGTGGCCTCGTGCACCGCACCGTCGGCGGAGGTCCAGCGCACCGGCACCGTCACCCAGGTCGTGCCGGGGCCCGCCGAGAACAGCGCCGACTCGGTCACGACCGCCGTCACCTCGGTGCGTCCGACCGTCTCGGTCCGGGCGCGCTCCACCACGTCACCGTGGACGAACACGCCCACCACGACCGCGGCGAGCACCGAGCCCAGGCCGAGGACCGCGGTCAGCCACGCCAGGAGGTCGCCGAGCCGATCGACCCGGCGGCGCGGGAGCCCGGCCCGCGACCGTCGGGTGTGCTGTCGGTTCGCCATCCGGATCCCCTCCTCACCGCCGCGCCCCCGCTCTCGGGGTGACACGTCGATCGTCGTCTCGCGGACGGTGGCGGCCCAGCGGGCGAAGGGCCCGGACTCGCGGGCTGCCCGGCCCGGAGGACCCGGGCCGAACGGTGCCGGTCACGGGATCAGGGCGCCGAGGACTCCTGCGAGGTAGGGCACCAGCCAGAGCGACCACACCGTGACCGAGAAGTGGGGGAAGTTCCGCCGGGCCGCCGGGCCGCCCCACCGCAGGACGAGCCCCGCGGCCACCACGTGCAACGCCATCAGCGCCGCCGCCAGGTAGCCCGAGGCGCGCAGCACCTCGGCGACCGGTGACGGCTCCCCGTCCGGCAGGAGCGTCATGATGGACGTGCCCACCAGGTCGCACACCGACCCGACCCCGATGCTCCAGACGTGCCGGGCCCGCTGCGTGCCCTGCCGCCGCTCCGCCCACACGCCGGTGGTGTAGGACACCAGCGCGACCGTGACCAGGAGCCCGGCGGCCGGCCCCATCAGAACTCGACGACCAGCCGGGCGGCGACCCGGCCCGCGAGGATCTCGTCGATGCTCGCGTTGATGTCGCCGAGCTTGCGCGACTCCGCGACGACCCGGGTGCGGCCCGCGGCGTGCAGGGCGAACACGTCGGCCAGGTCCTGCCGGGTGCCGACGATCGACCCGAGGACGGAGATCCCGCCCAGGACCGTGTCGAAGATCGGGATCGGCAGGGTGCCCCCGGCGGGCAGCGCCACGCAGACCAGCCGCCCGCCGCGGCGCAGCGAGGCGAAGGCCTGCGCGAACGACTGCGGTGAGGCGGCCAGTGCCACCGCGACGTCCAACCCGCCGAGGTCGCGCAGCGCCGCGACGGGGTCCTCCGCGCGGGCGTCGACGACGTCGTCGGCACCGAGCTCGGTGGCCAGCGCCAGCTTGGACCGCTCCACATCCACGCCGACGACCACGCCGCCGACGAGCCGGGCGTACTGCACCGCCAGGTGCCCGAGCCCACCGATGCCGAACACGCCGACCCGCTCCCCCGGCTGCACCCGGGCGTTCTCGATCGCGGCGAAGGTCGTCACGCCCGCACAGGTCAGCGGAGCGGCGTCGAACGAGGAGACCCCGTCCGGCACCGGGACGGCGAAGCGCTCGTCGACGACGGCGTACTCCGCCCACGCCCCGTCGACCGAGTAGCCGCTGTTGGTCTGCGTCTCGCACAGGGTCTCCCGCCCGGACACGCAGTAGCGGCACCGGCCGCAGGCCGACCCCAGCCAGGCGATGGACACCCGCTCGCCGATCCGCCGGTCCAGTCCGACCGCGCCGACGCCGACCACCGTGCCGATGCCCTCGTGGCCGGGCACGAACGGCGGGCTCGGCTTCACCGGCCAGTCGCCCCGCGCCGCGTGGACGTCGGTGTGGCAGATACCCGACGCCTCGATCCGGACCAGCAGCTGCCCCGGACCCGGCGTCGGCATCGGGATCTCGCGGATCTCCAGCGGGGCCCCCAGTGCCGGGACGACGGCCGCCTGCATCGTGGCGCTCATGCCTCACTCCTGTCGGTGGGGACGGCTCCGCTCGGCCGTCCGTCGGACTCGAGCCTCACGGTCGGGGACACCGGGGGTGCAGGGGCGGACGGCCTCGTGATCGGGACCGGTCGACCCGAACCGGGCCGGGCGGGGGGCCCGCCGTCGACCGCGCGTCGCCCGAGCACCAGCTCCCGGTGGGTCACCCAGAGCAACAGCGCCATGCTCGCCGCCGCGGCCGCGACGAGGGCGACCCACCCCGAGACCGCGTCTGTGAGCGCGTGCAGGCCGACCACCAGCACGTACGCCGCCACCAGCCGGGCGACCGCCCGCGGCCGCCACCGCCGCGCGTGGGCGTGCCACAGCGCGGCCGCGAGCACCCCGGACCACGCCAGGTGTGCGGCCGGACTCGACACCCCGCGCAGCAGCAGGACGGCCTCCGCCGTCCGCAGGTCACCGCCCGACGCCAGCAGCGCCACGAACCCGTAGCCCAGCGTCTCGAGGACGGCGAACCCGGTCCCGACGGCCACTCCGACCAGCAGCCCGTCGACGGGGTTGGCGCGGTACCGGGTGAACACGAGCACCCCGACCGGCACCAGCAGCTTCACGCTCTCCTCGATCACCGCGACCAGCAGGAGGGGGCTCCCGCCCCAGGGCGGTGCCGACTCGTTCTCCAGGACCGCGGCGGCCGCCGTGCCGAGAGCCCGCCGAGCAGACCGCACCCCACCAGGACGCCCGTCGGGACGTCGAAGGCGGGGTTGCGGTCGTCGATCCACGCCACGAACGACACCGGGATGACGAGCGCGCCGACCAGCAGCAGCGACGGCAGGAGCAGCGGGTTGCCGGTGGAGACGGCCGCCTGGCGGTCGGCCAGGAACAGGGCCACGCCGACGACCGGCACCGGCGCCCACGACCACCGGCGCCACGACCGGTCGTGGCGTGCCGCGGAGCCGCCGGTCCGCTCGGGGCGTGGTCGGGGACTCGCCGTCATCGCGGGGCCTCCATCCTGGGGTCGGACCACCACGGTCGGCCCCGGAGGCGTGATGAGGCAGGGCGGTTCGGCCCACCCCCGCGGTCCCGGGCCCGAGCCCCCGAGCCGCAGGGTCCGCCGCCACCGGGCCCTGCGGCTCCCCCGGGCCGGACACCACGAGGGCCCGCCCCCCGGAACGGGGGACGGGCCCTGTCACGAACCCGGACTCAGAGGACGCGGACGCCCTGGGCCTGCGGGCCCTTCTGGCCCTGGCCGATCTCGAACTCCACGCGCTGTCCCTCGTCGAGGCTGCGGAAGCCGCCCGCGTCGATCTCCGAGTAGTGCACGAAGACGTCGGCGCCGCCACCGTCCTGGGCGATGAAGCCGAAGCCCTTCTCGCCGTTGAACCACTTCACGGTTCCCTGTGCCATGTCCGTCTCCTTCTCAGGTGGTGGACCCGCACCGACTGTGCGGACCCGGCCGACCTTGAAGGCGAAGCGTGCGCGTCCTGATGATCGGCACGATCCACCGCCAACGTGTTCCTGCGGCGTGCGTACACGAGCACCGAAACTTCAACGACCCGCCTGGTACAGCGTCCGCGGGCGGCGTTCTATTCCCGGCGCCCGCGCCGCGCGTCCTCCTCGCGCAGCGGGGCCCCGATCTCGTGCAGGTACCGCAGGATGTGGACGTAGGAGGACCACAGGCCACCGTGGCTGTAGTCGACGCCGGCCTAGGCCGGCAACACCCTCGGCTGACAGTTGTCGATCCTCCCCCGTGGTGCCCGTGTACTGGCGCTGCACCCCCGCCGAGCACAGACCCTTCTCGATGAACCGGTCTCGTCGACCACGAACACCCCCGAGGCAGGGCCCCGAGCTCGTCGAGGACGTAGCCACGGACGCCGACGCGCACACCTTCGACATCCCAGTCCGCGGCCCGCAGCGCCGTTGCAGTACTAGCGTCCCTGGTCGCCTCCCTCCGCCGCGACGTCGTTGCGCAGCTGGCCGACGCCGGTGATGTCGACAGTCACCACGTCTCCCGCTGAGAGCCACAGCGGAGGCTCGCGGAAGGCGCCCACACCTCCTGGTGTCCCGGTCAGCAGGAGGTCGCCCGGACCGAGCGGGGTGAACTGCGAAACATAGGAGACGAGCTCCGGCACGCTGAAGATCAGGTCGCTCACCGATGCCTGTTGGACGATCTCGTCGTTGAGCCGGGTCGTGAGCTCGAGCTTATCGACGGGTCCCACCTCGTCCGCGGTGACCAACCACGGGCCGAAGCCGCCGGTGCCGAGGAAGTTCTTCCCCGCCGTCCACTGATTGGTGTGGAACTGCCAGTCGCGCACACTGCCGTCGTTGTAGCAGGACCAGGCAACCACTGCGTCGTTCGCCTGCTCCGGCGTCTCGCGCCAGACGTTCCTCCCGATGACAGCCAGCAGCTCGCCTTCGAAGTCGAGGTTCTTGGCCACGGAAGGCAGGATCAGCGGTGCGCCGTGGGCGACGTGGGTGTCGGCGAAGCGGGTGAAGATGGTGGGGTTCTCCGCCTGCCTGAGGTCGGCCTCGTCCCGGTGAGGGGCGTAGTTGACTCCGGCGCAGAGCACCTTCCTCGAGCCGATGATCGGCGGGCGCAGCGCGACGGCGGCGAGATCGACATCGGCGTCTCGCCCTTCGACCCACCGTGCCAGCTGCGGAACGGCGTCGGCGCGCAACAAGTCGAGTACCGAGCGGATGGCGGGATCCATCGTGGTCGCGTCGACGGCGAGCCCGGTCTCGGCGGAGCCCTCGACGACCACGCCGAATCCGTCTGCGCCGTGGCGGCGGTAGCTGACGATCTTCATCAGGCGGTCACCTCTCGATTCTGCGCGCGGAGTCGGCGCGTCTGCTCATGATCGACGACGCCGCGGGCATCGACGGCGACGCCATAGACGTCGAACGCGACGGCAGTACTGACATAACCCTCGACGACGTCCCGGGCGACGGCCTCAACCAGGCGATCGAAGGGATGTCCGTAGCCGCCTCCACCACCGGACCGGATGCTGATGTAGTCACCCGGCGCGAGCATCGTGGCGTCGATCTTGCCGGTGGACGGGACGACATCCTCGCCGTCGACGCTGTAGCGGACCTCGTTGGGCAGTGCGGCGCGGCCACCGTCGAGGCCCCAGGGCGCTGAGCGGGTTCGTTCGATGCCGGCGCTGAACCGTGAGGTGCACAGCACTCGCGTCGTCATCTCGACGCCGAGACCGCCTCGATGTCGCCCAGCCCCGCCGGAGTCGTTCCGGAGGCGGTAGGTCTCGACCAGGATCGGCAGCCGTGCCTCATTGGCCTCGACGGGCGTGTTGTGGGTGTCGCCGTCGTTGATGCAGACCGTGGCGGCCATGCCGTCGGCGTGCCGTCCGGCGCCCCAACCGCCGCCCGGAATGTTGACCAGGTCCTGGAAGAAACGCCCCTGGGGGTCGATGCCGGAGAGGTGGGCGATGTTGAGGTCGGCGTGGTGGGCGGCGTGGACCTGCTCGGGCATCGCGGTGGCCAGGGCCTTGAAGATGGTCTCGACGACCGTGACCGGGATCGTCATCCACCATTGCATCGCGGCCGGCCGCTCTGCGCTGACGACCCGCCCCGGTGGCAGCACGACCTCCAGCGCCCGGAAGGCGCCCTCGTTGATCGGCATCTGCAGGGGCGTGGTGAGGCACTTGAAGGCGACCTGGCTGGCCGAGCGGCCCGCGGCCGCACCCGAGTTGAAGTACCCGGCGACCTGGGGACTGATCTCGCTCAGGTCGACGATCATCCGGTCGCCCTCGACGGTGACCGTCACCTTGATCGGGATCGGCGCGTCCGTGATCCCGTCGTCGTCCATGAGTGTCTCGGCCGAGTAAGTCCCGTCCGGCACCTGGGCGACCGCGGCACGGGCGAGGGCCTCGCTGTGCGCGTACATGCGCTCGATGCTGGAGGCCACGGTGTCGAGGCCGTAGCGGTCGAGCAGGGCCGACAGCCTCCGTTGGCCCGTCCGGATCGCCGCGATCTGGGCGCGGTAGTCGCCGAAGGCCAGCTCGGGGCGGCGGACGTTCATCTCGATGAAGCCGAGGATCTCCTGGTCCTCGACGCCGTCCTTGACCACCTTGCAGAACGGGATCTGCAGGCCCTCGGAGTAGATGTCGGTCGTACGGCCGCCGAGGACGCCGCCGATGTCGATCCAGTGCGCCATCGACGAGGCGAAGGCGACGACCCTTCCGCCGTGGAAGACGGGCACGGTCAGGACGATGTGGTTGAGGTGGCTGCCGGTGACGTAGGCGTCGTTGGTCAGCAGGACATCGCCGGGGCGGATCCCGTCGAGCCCCCAGTGCGCGATCTTGGCCTTCACCGTCTCGGACAGGCCCTTGATGAACATCGGTAGCCCGAGGCCGATGGAGACGGTGTCGCCGTTGGCGTCGAAGAGGCCGACGGTGTAGTCGAGCGCCTCATAGATGATCGGGTTGTAGGCGGTCCGCATGAGGTTGGTCTTCATCTCGTCGGTGATCGCGACGAGCGAGCCGCGGATGATCTCGTCGGTGATGACCGCCGAGTGCGGAATGGCGGGGGTGGTCACAGGACCTCGACCTCCACGAGCAGGTTTCCGGCGTCGTCACAGATGGCGAGGGCGCCCTCGGGCAGACAGAGACAGGAGCCCGCCTCCTCGACCAGCGCGGGTCCCTTCACCGCGGCGCCCGGCCCCATCAGGGCCCGGTCGGCGACCTCGACATCGCGGAGCTCGGTGTCGGTGCCGAGGGCGGCGGGACGCCGTTCGATCACGAACTGGTCCAACGGGCCCGGGCCCTTCGCGAGCGAGGTGATCCGAAGTGGCGCGCGGTGGCCGATCGCGGACACCCGAAGGCTGACCAGCTCCACGGGCTCGTCGGGTGCCTGGTGACCGAAGCGTTGCGCGTGGACTTCGTCGAAGGTCGCCTTGAGGGCGGCGAGAGCTTGAGGGGAGTCGAGCGGGCCGGCGACGGGCACGGTGACGGAGTGTTCCTGCCCAACGTAGCGGAGGTCGGCGCTGCGGATGCACGCCGTGCCGGCTCCGTCTCCGACATCTGCGCGGCCCGTCTTCTCCAGCTCCCGGAACAGGCCCTCGAGTGCCTCGAGGTCGGCGTCGTCGAACCGGACGAAGTGGGTGCGGACGTAGTCGCGGCGCAGGTCCGCGGTCAGCATGCCCAGCGCCGAGAAGGTGCCCGGTGCGTGTGGAACGAGGACCCTGCCGATGCCGAGCTCCACGGCGACGTCCACGACGTGCATCGGCCCTGCCCCCCCGGCCGCGACGAGGGTGAAGTCGCGCGGGTCGAGGCCGCGTTCGGTGGTCACGGCGCGGACGGCATTCGCCATGGCCGCGTTGGCGATCGCGAGGATCCCCTGGGCCGCGGTCGGTACGTCGAGCCCGAGTGGCGCGGCGATGTGCTCGCGGATGGCGCGGTGTGCCGCGTCGACGTCGAGGGCCATGCGCCCGTCGAGGAAGCGGGTGGGTGACAGGTGGCCGAGGACGACGTGGGCGTCGGTGACGGTCGGCAGCGTGCCGCCGCCGCCGTAGCAGGCCGGTCCGGGATCCGCGCCGGCGCTGCGGGGTCCGACGTGCAACCCGTTCGCCTCGTCGAGCCAGGCCAGGCTGCCACCGCCCGTACCGATCTCGGTGATGTCGAGGACCGGAACCCGCACCGGGAGGCCCTCGGCGTAGGTGCCTACGAAGTACTGCGACGACAGGTCGGCCTGCCCGTCGCGCACCACACAGGTCTTCGCAGTGGTGCCTCCCATGTCGAAGTAGATTGTGCGATCGAGGCCGAGCTGGCGCGAGACCTCGATGGTGCCGCGGACTCCGCCCGCGGGCCCGGACTCGACCATCTGAATGCACTGGCGGCTCGCCGTCTCGACGTCGTAGAGACCGCCGTTGGACTGCATGAGCATCAGCTCGCCACGGAAGCCGCGCTGGTCGAGGCGCCGCTGGAGGTCCGTGAGATAGCCGCTGACCCGCGGGCCCACGTAGGCGTTGGCCGCCGTCGTGGACGTCCGCTCGAACTCGCGGTACTCCCGAGAGAGCTCCGAGGACGTCGTGACGAAGACCTCCGGGCCGCACTCGTCGCGGAGGATCTCGGCCATCCGCTGTTCGTGCGTGGGATCGGCATAGGAGTGCAGGAAGACGACCCCGACCGCCTCCGCCCCCAAGTCGCGCAGCCTCCGGGCCGCCTCCCGTGCTTCGGCCTCGTCGAGGGGGGTGTGCACGGTCCCGTCGTGACGCAGCCGCTCGGTGACCTCGAGGATGCGGCTGCGCGGGACGAGTGGGCGGTGCTTGCGGAAGGCGAGGTTGAACGACTCGGGCCGGTTGATCCGTCCGACCTCGTAGACGTCGCGAAATCCTGCGGTCGTCACCAGCGCGGTGGTGGCGCCGTCGCGCTCCAGCAGGGCGTTGATGGCGACCGTGGATCCGTGCACCAGCAGGTCGATCGAGTCCGTGGCGGCGTCGCAGCTGTCGAGGCCCTGTAGGACGGCGCCGACGAGATCCGCCCGGTGACTGAGCACCTTGTGGAAGGACACGCGCCCGCTGTCAGGGTCGTGGACGGCGATGTCGGTGAAGGTGCCGCCGATGTCTACGGCTACGTACACGGCTTCTCCCTGGGGAAGTGGAGGGTCGGGGACTGTTGGGGCGCGGCGCTCATTGGCAACGGTGGGATCGCAGCAGCTGGCGCTGGATCACTGCCGCACACTCCCGGGCGCGCTCCTCGGCCACGGAGACCGCGTCGGACCCGTCCGGGACGAGCGCCACCGCCATGATCGGCGGGAAGTGCGGATCCGCGGGAAGCACGTCGTGCGTTGTCACGATCCGGTGCTCCCGCAGGTCGCCCAGGCACTGGGCGAAGCGAGCCTCCTGCGTCATGCCCGACCGCACCGCCAGCTCGGTCGAGGTCATCGCCTGCCGCGGATGAGCGCGAAGGGCCTCGATGACCTTTCGGCCGTCATCCGATGAGGTCACCGGTCTCCTCGAGCGACCGGCCCTTGGTCTCGATGCCCCACGCGGTCATTGCGCCGAGCCCGATCAGCAGCACGATCCCGAACATCACGAAAACCGAGGCGAGGCCGAAACCGCCAGCGAGGAGAGCGCCTACCACCGTCGGCGCGATGACGCTTGCGATCCTGTTCATACTGCTACCGGCGGCCGTACCCCAGGCCCGGATCCGCGTCGGGTACAGCTCGGGGATGTAGAGGTAGAGCCCGGCCGCGGGCACATAGGAACCGACGGCGAGCAGCAGACCCGCGGCGAAGAGCGTCGGCCAGCTGGTGGCACCGGAGAGGACCATGACCACGCCGAGAACCGCGCCCAGGATACCCAGGCCGAAGCCGGCGACGAACAGCGGCCGGCGACCGATCCGGTCGACGGCGAACGCGAAGGCGTAGACAACGACGAGTTGGCTGGCACCGACGACGAGGGTCAGGTAGAGCGCCTGGCTGACCTGCAGGCCACCGATGGTGACGTAGAGCGAAGGCAGCCACACCGAGTAGCCGTATGAGACGAAGTAGACCGTGAACCACAGAGTGCCGTTGAGAATCGTCCGGGTCCGGTAGGCCGGGGCGAAGATCTCCGCCAGACGCGTGGGGCGAGCCACGTCGGCCTCCGCCGGTCGCGGCTCGGGCAGGTCCTTGCCCTCGCGCCGTGCCGTGTCCTCGAACTCGCCGATGATGCGGTCCGCCTCGACGGTACGTCCCTTCGCGGTCAACCATCGAACCGACTCGGGCAGGGCCCGCCGACCGAGAAGCACGAGCAGAACCGGGAGCACACCCAGGGCGAACAGGACACGCCACCCGGTCGCGGGGTCGACGACCGCGAACACGATGAGGCCGACGAGCGGAGCGGCGAAGACACCCCAGGCGAAGATGGCCTGATAGAGCATCACGGCTCGGCCTCGCTTGAGCGACGGCGCGTACTCACTGATCAGAGTGGCCGCGATCGGCACCTCCGCCCCCAGTCCGATGCCCTGCAGGAACCGCGCCACAGTGAGCGCCTCGAGGTTCCAGGCGAGGGCACATGCCACGCTCAGGAGGCTGAACACGGTGATGGCCACGAGGAACGTTCGCCGCCTGCCCAGGCGGTCGGAGACCGAGCCGAGGACGAGTGCCCCAATGAACTGGCCCAGGTAGCCCGCGCTGATCAGAACCCCGGTCCCGAGGAACCCCTGGCCGAGGCTTCTTGCGATGACGGTGAGGGCGATACCCAAGACCAGGGAGTCGAACGCGTCGAAGAACGTGCCCGCCGCCACGACCCGTGCGATCCGGCGGTGCTTGGAGGTCATCGGGAGCCGGTCCATACGGGCTTCGATGTCTGCCGTCGTGCCGGGCTGCGCCGGTGTCGTCGGAGCCGAGACCTGGCCGTGGGCTGGTGAGCCGTGCGCTGATGTCATGCCGTCTCCTCGTTGAGATGCCTGAGAAGAGCGTCGTCACAGAGCGCATCCCACACAAGACGTTTGTGATATCAGAAAGCTCTAGCTCGCGACGTTCTCGATATCGATCTCCGGCAGGTCCCCCACGAGACGGTCGACGACAGGGTTACGCCGATGCCTGTGCCTCACCACCGAGAGCACCGTCCAGGGCGTCGGAGGAGCGAGCTCACGGAAGATCACACCTGGCGCCTCGATGCCGCGATCGCACTGCGGGACGAGCGAGATCCCGAAGCCGGCGGCAACCATGTGAATGACCGAGTGAACCTGTGGCCCCTGGTACGCCACACTCGGCAGGAACCCGGCCTCCGAGCATGCACGGGTCACGAAGTCGTCCAGGTGAGGCCCGAACGGCGCGCGCCAGATCAGGAAGGTCTCGTTCGCGAGATCCGCAAGGCTCACCTCCGCGTCGGAGGCCCGCGGATGGTCCTCGGGAAGAACGACGAGTAGGCGCTCGACAGAGATCACCCGGACGTCCAGGTGACTGTAAGTCAGGCGGGCCAGGGTGAAACCGACATCGATGCGGTTCTCCGCGATCGCCTCGACCTGGTCGACCACGGGCATCTGTGTCGCCGTGACCTCCACGCCGGGGTTCCGCTTCCGGAACGCACCGAGTTTCGGCGCAAGGCCCCAGTTCAGCACGGACGCGACGAAGCCGATCCGCAGCCGTCCCGCTGAGCCGGTCCGCAGGCCGCCGGCGAGATCACGCATGGCCTCGGCCTCGGCGAGTACTCGTCGGGCGGCCTCGAGCAGCTGGTCGCCGTGCTCGGTCAGCTCCACCTTTCGGCTCGTGCGTGCGAAGAGCTCGACGCCGAGGTCCTCCTCGAGCCGGCGGATCTGCTGGCTCAGAGGTGGCTGCGCCATGTGTAGGGACTTCGCGGCGTTCCTGTAGTGGAGGTGCTCCGCGACCGCGACGAAGTAGCGAAGCTGGCGCAGTTCCATGCGGCGAGTGTCGCCGACAGGCCCGGCTCACCGCAGCCTCCTGCCGACTCAGTCTCGTCCGCGCCTCGGTTCGCTGAACGGCTGCTCAGTTGCCTTCTGGCCATGTCCTGGAGCCTCGTTCGGGACCGAAGGCCCCCGCGTGCCGCGGCGGACGGCCCTGTCGCCCGGACGCGACACCGGTGAGGGTGGCGGACGTCGACGAGCCGAGGAGGAGCCGTGCACGCCCACACCGGAGACCACATCGTCATCGAGACCAACGTCCTGGACACCGCGCGCAGGCGCGGGACGATCCTCGCCGTGCTCGGCGGGGACGAGGAGACCGAGCACTACCGGGTCCGCTGGGAGGACGGCCACGAGTCGGTCTTCTTCCCCGGCCCCGATGCCCGCCTCGAGCACGCCGCCCGCGGGAGGGCGTGACGCCGATGCCCGCCACCGCGGACGACGACCGGATCCGGGAGCTGCCAAGCAGCTGCGCCCTCGGCCGGATCGGTTGCCGGGACGGCGACGAGGTCTACGGCGTGCCGATCTCCGACGTCGACGTCGACGGCGCGATCCACGGGGTCGCCTGAGCCTGCTCCCGGGCCGCGCTCAGCGGTCGCGGCCGGTGTCCTGGTCCTGCAGGTCGAAGACCCGGGCGCCGATGCTGCGGGCGATGTGGTCGAGCTCCGCGGCGTGGTCGAGCAGCTCCCGGCCGTGGCCCGGCTCGACGACGCGCGACGCCAGGCCTGCCGTCGGCGGGTCTGCGCGAAGAGCATCGCGGTGTCGATCGCGACCGCCGCCGACGTCGCGAGGGCGGAGATGAGCTCCTCGTCGTCGGCGGTGAAGGACCCGCCGTCCCGCTTGTCGGTGAGGTAGAGGTTCCCGTACACCTGGCCGCGCACGCGGATGGGCACGCCCAGGAAGCTGCGCATCGGCGGATGACCGGCCGGGAACCCGCACGAGCGGGGATCGCCGCCCAGGTCCCGCAGCCGGATCGGGTGCGGGGCGGCGATCACCGCGCCCAGCAGCCCCTCCCCGAGCGGCGGCCGCCCGATCGCGGCGACCTCCGCCTCCGGCATGCCCTCGTGCAGGAAGGACACCAGGTGCCGTCGTCGACCACACCCAGCGCGGCGTAGCGGGCGCCGACCAGCGCGCGGGCCTCGGTCACGATCCGGCGCAGGACCACCGGCAGCTCCGGGTCCGCGCCGATCGCCCGGTGCGCCCGCAGCAGGCCGCGCAGCCTGCCCTGGGTGGCCATCACCTCCTCGGCCCGCTCCCGATCGTCCTGTGCCACTGGCGACACCCCCGTCGCGCTCGCGGACGCGCCCCGCGTCACCATGCTCCGCGGCCCCGATCCGGTCCAGCCGTCCGGCGGGCTCCCGGGCCGACGACGGGCCCAACGTCTCTGGATGCGGCCCCGGCCGGGCGCCCACGATGAGGCATGGCCGCACCCCCTCCCCACGCCACCGCCGAAGCGTCCCCCGTGTCCGCGGCGTCCGATCCGCACTCGGCCGGGACCGTCGTCCTGGACGCGGTGCGCGAGCTCGTCTCGGTGCTCCGGCGGCTCGAACCGGCGGCCCGGGTCGACGAACCCGACGCCGTGCACCGGATGCGCGTGACGACCCGACGGCTCCGCGCGGTGCTCCGGACCTACCGCCGGGTGCTCGATCCGGGACGGACCCGCCCGGTGTGCCGCGAGCTCGCGTGGGCCGCGGGTGAGCTGGGCGCCGCCAGGGACGCCGAGGTCGTCGCGGCCGCGCTCGCCGCCCAGTGCGCGGTGCTGCCCGCCGACGAGATCGTCGGGCCCGTGCGGACGGCACTGCCCGAGGAGACCGCGGCGCGCCACCGCCGGGGCCGCGAGCGGGTGACGGACTGCCTGGCGGGGCCGCGGTACGCCCGGCTGCGCGCCACCCTCGACGAGCTCGTCGCCGATCCGCCGTTCGCGGACCGGGCCGGGGCCCCCGCCACGGCGGTGTTCCCGAAGGACCTCGACCGCGCGGCGCGCAGGCTCCGCGCGGCCGTGGAGGACACCGCCGGGCGCGCGGGGACCGACCGCGACCTCGCCGTGCACGAGGTCCGCAAGCAGGTCAAACGGCTGCGCTACGCGACCGACGTCGCCACCCCGGAGCTCGGGCCGCCCGCGCGGTCGCTGCGGACCGCCCTCGTGCCCGTCCAGGCCCTGCTGGGGGAACGCCAGGACACCGTCGTCGTCCGGGCCGTCCTGCGCGACCTCGCCGCCCACGCCCGCGCGCGCCGGGAGAGCGAGTTCACCTACGGGGCGCTGCACGCCCGGCAGACCCTGCGGTGCGCCGCCCTCGACGAGGAGCTGGACTCCGCTCTGCATCGCGCCCTCGTCGGCATCTCCGGCCGGTGACCCCCGCGTGCGCCGGGCCCTCCGGACCCGAGAGCGGGGCCCTTCGGCCCTGCCCGTCCGCCCTGCTCCGGGGGATCCTGAAGAGGTGCCGGTGGTGTGACGACGGCCGCGCCGGCCATCACCCGTCGCTGGGGAGCGGACGGGTGGAACCGCCGGGGCGGGCGTTCACGGGGAACGCCCGCCCCGGTGTACGTCCGGTGCGGGTGGGGGGTCCCCACGGCGAGAAGGGGTGGGTCGATGGCACGGTTCGGGCTGGACGTCGGGAGCAGCAGCACGGTCGTCGCCGACGCGGGCGGCGGGTTCCTGCTCGACGAGCCCTCGGTGATGCTGCGGCTGCCCCGCGGGGGCGGCACGGTGATCGGGCGGGAGGCCGCCGAGCTCGCCGACCGGATCCCGGCCGGGCGGGACGCCCTGCGCCCGGTGACCGCGGGCGTGGTCACCGACCTGGACACCGCCCGGCGCTACGTGCGGGCCGTGCTGCGCAGGGTCCTCCCCCGGCCCTGGCAGCGGACCCGTGTGGCGGCCGCCGTGGTCGTGCCCGCCGGGTCGAGCGCCCTTGAGCGCCGGGCCCTGGTCGAGGCCGTCGAGGAGGCCGGGGTGTCCCGCGCCGCGCCGATCCCGGCCCCGGTCGCCGCCGCGCTCGGGTGCGGGCTCGACCCGCTGGACCGCCGCGTCCACATGGTCGCCGTCGCGGGGGCGGGCACCGCCGAGGTCATGGCCGTCTGCGCGGGCGAGGTGCTCGCGGTGCGGTCCACCCGCACGGCCGGGGACGCGCTGACCGCCGCGGTGCGCAGGCACGTGCGCACCGCCCACGGCCTCATCCTGGACCACGGGGCCGCCGAGGACGTCACCGTCCGCGCGGGGGCCGCCCCGGAGGGCGGCGAGGTGGCCGTCACCGGCCGCGACCCCGAGCACGGGCGGCCCCGGTCGGTGCGGCTGCCCGCGGACGAGCTGCACGCCGTGCTCGCGCCACTGGTCACCGCCACCGCCCAGACCCTGGCCGGATGCCTGGACGACCTGCCCGCCCGGGCGGTGGACGACCTGTCCGCGGACGGGGTGTTGCTCGTCGGTGGCGCCTCGCCCACCCGGGGCCTGCGGACGGCGCTGGAGGCCGGCCTCGGGCTGCCCGTCAAGCAGGTGGAGAACGCCACGACCTGCGTCGCCGAGGGCGCCGCACGGTCGATGCTGACCCCGGCCGTGCGGCACGCCTACGACGCCTTCTGACCTCCGCTCAGGCGGCCCGGAGCTCCTCGGCGGTGGCGAGGGCGTAGAAACCGCTGCGCAGCAGCGCGACCAGGCCCTCCACCAGCTGGAACGCACCGACGGCGACGGCACCGCGGCCGCGAGGGCGATCCGGTCCCCCGGTCCGCGGCTGCGGGGCGGGCGCCCGCCCGGCCGGCCTCCGGACGGTCGTGGCTGCTCCCGCCGCCGTCTCGACCTCGCCCGGCGTCGCGGGTCCCGGGATCACGGGCCGGGCGGCCCCGCGAGGTACTGGGTGAGCCCGTCGACGGCGATCCGGCCCGCGCTGTTGGCGCCCTGGCCGGGCCCCTGGACCAGGGTGGTCATGACCACGGTCGGGGCGTCGAGCGGGGCGGCCAGCGTCGTCCAGTTGTCGTAGGTGCCGTCGGGCAGGCTGCCGTCCTGGGCCGTGCCGGTCTTGGCCCCGGAGTCTACCGGCAGCGACGAGAGCCACCCCGCGGTGCCCGCGCGCACGGCCGCGCGCATCCCGTCGCGCACCGGGCCGAGCACCCCGGCGAAGGGCACCGGGGTGGGGGCGGGCACGGGCAGCGCCGTCTCGACGCCGCCGGGGGACACCACGGCGAGTCCGACCCGGGGCGTGACCAGCTGCCCGGTCGCGATCGCGGCCGTCCAGCGCGCGTTCTGCAGCGGGGTGACCTGCAGCGGGCCCTGCCCGATGCCCAGGATCACGGTGGTGCCGCCGTACCAGGGCTCGGCACCGTCGGGGCTGCCGAGGTAGCCCGCCGCCTCGCCGGGCAGGTCGATCCCGGTCGGGCTCCCGACGCCCAGTGCCCGCGCGGTGTTCACGATCGGGTCGGGGCCCATCCGGGCCGCCAGCTGGTAGAAGTACACGTCGTTGGACCAGGCCAGGGCCTGCGGCAGGTTCATCGGGCCCATGGGGCGCCAGTTGTCGAAGGTGTGGCCGCCGAGGGTGAAGCTCGCCCCGGTCGGGACGACCTGGTGGGCGGGCAGGGTGCCCTGGACCATGTCGGCGGACGCCACGACCAGCTTGAACGTCGACCCGGGCGGCACGGCGACCTGGGTGGTGTGGTTCAGCCCGGGATGACCCGGCCGGGCCTGCGCCGCGGCGAGGGCCGCGGAGTCGACCGGGGGCCCGTAGACCCCGTTGTCCGACGACGGCAGCGACGCCATGGCGAGCACCTGCCCGTTGCGCGGGTCCATCGCCACCGCCGCCCCGACGGCGTTCGGGTTGCGCTGGGCCGCGAGCGAGGTCCGCACCGAGTCGGTGAGCCTGCGCTGCAGCGGGAGGTCCAGGGCGGTGCGCAGGTCCGCGCCCGGCACGGCAGCGCTGCCCGGCGCGGGGGCGACCGGCACCCCGGCAGGCGTCACGTACCAGCACCGCTCCCCCGCGGTCCCGCGCAGCACGGCGTCATAGGAGGCCTCCAGCCCGGCACGGCCGACGACCGCGCCCGCGGGCAGGGCCGGGTCGCGCTGCTGCTGCTCCGCGGTGGCCACCCCGACGAACCCGAGCACCGGTCCGAGCAGGTCACCGGTCGGGTAGGCCCGGCGCGGCGTGGCCTCGACGAGCACGTCCGCCAGCCCGTCCAGCTCGGCGGCCCGCGCGACCGGGACCTCGCCGAGCCCGAGGGCGAGCGTGGTCGGCGGGGCGGCGGCCACCGCGGCCCGCAGGTCCTCGACCGGCCTGCCCGACACCGCGGCGACCCGGTCGAGCTCCGCCGGGGTCACCAGCGCGGGGACGACCCCCACCGAGACGGTCCCGGTCCCGGCCGCCGCCGCGTCCACGGCCAGGACCGCACCGTGCCGGTCGGTGATGGTGCCGCGCGGCGCGGGGACGGCCCGGCAGCGCAGCATCTGCTGCTCGCCCGCGGCCCGCAGCGTGGCGCCCTCCGCCAGCTGGGTCCGCCACCCGATCGTCCCGAAGGTCACCAGCACCGCGGTGACGCCGAGCGCGGCGATCCGGACGAACCGCGGCCGCAGCCTGCGCGGTGCCGCCCACAGCACGCGGCGTGCCCCGTCGCGGCGCACGCCCAGGACGGTCCCGATCGCCACCAGGTGCACCACCACCGCGGTGCCGCCGTTGCTGAGCAGTGGAAACGGCACCCCGGCCAGCGGCAGCAGGCCCAGGTTGCCGCCGACCGACACCGCGACCTCGGCCCCGAACAGGACCGCGAGCCCACCCGCCAGCAGCGCGCCGTGCACGGTGCGCGCGGTGCGCGCCGCCGTCGCCAACCGCCAGACCAGGACGAGCGCGGCCGCAAGCACCAGCAGCCCCGCCGCCAGCCCGAACTGCTCCACCAGGCTGGCCGGGGCGAGGTCGGTGTCGCGTTCGGGCAGGTAGCGCTCCAGGACGTCGGTGAGCGGGTCCCCCGCCCGGCCGAACCAGCCGCCGCCCGCCAGCGCGATCCGGGCCTGGGCGACCGCCCAGCCCGCGCCGTTGGACGCCTCGGCCGATCCGGCGAGGAAGGTCCCCAGCCGCTGCACCTGGTAGGGCCGCAGCAGGCCCACCACCAGCGGGGCCGCGACGGTCGCGACGGCGGCCATCGGCAGCAGGAACCGCGCGGGCACCCGGCCGATCACCAGCAGCGCGACGGCGAGGACCACCAGCAGCGTCGTCGTGCTCAGGTCGGGCTGCAGCACGGTCAACACGATGGGGACCGCGGCGAGCAGCATCGCCGCGACGAACCGCTGCCACATCGGGCGGGCGGCGGCCAGCACCCCGGCCACCACCAGCAGCATGCCCAGCTTCGCCAGCTCGGAGGGTTGGAAGGTGAACCCGCCCGCCCCGATCCAGCGGGTGGCGCCGTTGACCGAGATCCCGACGACGGGGACGGCGGCGAGGGTGATCACCGCGAGCACGTAGCAGGCCACCCCGAGCACGCCGAGCAGGCGCACCCGCACCCGGCGCAGGACCAGCAGCAGCACCAGCCCGACCAGGGCGATCACCCCCTGGCGCAGCGCGGGGCCGGTCCCCTCCACCACCGCCATGTTGGCCAGGCCCGCCACCACGAGGACCACCGTCGCGACCACGGCCAGGAGGTCGAATGCGGGCCCGGTGTCCCGGCGACGGCGCGGCCGGACCGGGCGCTCCGGGACCGAGGCCCAGCTGGACATCCGACGACGCCGGATCCTCCGCAGGATGCTCACGGCGTCCCCCTCGTCTCGCAGACCCCGGCCGCCGGGACCCGCACGGGGGGCGCCGCGGCCGCCGCGGGCGCCGTCGTCGTCAGGGTCAGCGCGGAGGCGGGCCCGACGGGCGGCTCGACCGCCACCACCACGTCCGCCCGGTCCGCGCCCGCAGGCACGTGGACCGTGCCCGCCCCGACGACCCGGCCGGTGCGAGCGCACAGGTCCTCGGCGTGCACGGACCACGC
Source organism: Pseudonocardia xishanensis (assembly GCF_039541715.1). Taxonomy (NCBI): domain Bacteria; kingdom Bacillati; phylum Actinomycetota; class Actinomycetes; order Pseudonocardiales; family Pseudonocardiaceae; genus Pseudonocardia; species Pseudonocardia xishanensis. The sequence goes on along the minus strand of NZ_BAABGT010000075.1, from coordinate 28,930 downwards.
GACCGACGACGTGCTCCCGGGCTCGACCCGCACGCGGAGCCGGACCAGGCAGGCGGCGTTCGTCGCGCACCCCGGCAGGACCCGCAGGTCGACCTCCCGCACGGCGCCCGCCGCCTGCGGCGCCGCAGGCTGCGGGAGCGGGGGCCGCGGATCCGGCGGGGCCGGACTCCGCGTCTCCCGGCCACTCTCGAGGACCAGCGCGACGTCCGCCGCGATCCGGTCGCCGAGCACGGCGAACTCCACCCCCAGCACCACCGCGACCGCCGCGGGGACGGCGATCCACCATCCCCGGGCACGCCGCGTCCGCCCCCCGGCCATCCGCGCCTCCGTTCCCCGTGCCGTCGCCGCGTCGACCGTGCCGCACCGGGCCCGCCGCGGGGCAGAGCCCGACGATCCCGAGACCGCGACCGGACGGACCCCGAGACCGGGCCGAACGACCCTGGCCCACGCCCACCCGGACGTGCCTGCTCGCGGTCAGGTCCCCAACCGGTGCAGCTCGACGAGCCGCGCGAGGTCCGGGACGGTCACCGTTCCCGTCAGCCGCCCGTGGTCCGCCACCACCGCGACGAGGTCCGTGCCGGGCAGCGCCCCCAGCGCGGCCAGCCGCTCCAGGGGCACGTCCGCGGCCACGATCCGCTCGGCCGGCAGCGGTCGGCCCGCCTCGCGCACCCGCGTGGTGGCCCGGTCCGCCGGTCCGAGCCGGACCAGGTCGCCGACCGTGACGACCCCGACCGGGTCGCCGTCCACCCCGACGACCGGGATCGAGGCCGCCCGCGGCGGCCGGGCCCGCAGCGCGGCCACCAGGGTCTCCGCACTCGAGCCCGCCTGCGCCACCAGTTCCGGCGCGTGGGCGGCGTCGGCCGCCGTCCGGCCCTCCAGCGCGGCCACCACCCGGCCGCCGTTCCGCTCGGCCGCCGCCGACAGGCCCACGAACCAGCCCACCGCGGCCAGCCACAGCCCCGTCCACGAGCCGAGCAGGAACAGCAGGACCCCGAACCCCGTCAGTGCGAACCCGACCAGCCTGCCCACCGCGACCGCCGCGGCCCGCCCGCGCTCCCGGTCCCCGGTCAGCCGCCACACCAGGCCGTGCAGCACCCGGCCCCCGTCGAGGGGCGCGCCCGGCAGCAGGTTGAACGCCGCGATCAGCAGGTTGGTCCCGCCCAGCCAGGCCAGGGCCGCCACGACCAGCGCGGGCCAGGCCGCGCCGCGGCCCAGCTGGGCCAGGCCCAGGAAACCGAGCCCCAGCGCGGCCGAGGTCACGGGGCCCGCCGCCGCGACAGCGGCCAGCCCGCCCGGACTCCGCGGCTCGCCCGTCATCTCCGACACCCCGCCGACGACCCACAGCGTCACCCGGCGGACCCGCACCCCCACGTGCCGCGCGACCAGCACGTGCGCCGACTCGTGCAGCGCGATCGTCGCGACGAACACGAGCGCCGCCGCCGTCGCGACCGTCCACCGCCAGACCGGCGCCGCCCCCGGCACCTCGGCCGGGAGCACCTGCGCGGCCAGCAGCCAGGTCAGCAGCGCCACCGCGCCCAGCAGCGACCAGTGCAGCTCCACCGGCACGCCCGCCACCCGGCCGACGGGCAAGGCGCCACGGCGGGTGGCGGGCTCGACCGTGGCCCGGTCCGCGACCCGGCTCACCGCGGGCTCCGCCAGGTCGGACCGACCGCGCGCCACTCCCGCTCCCATTCGGCCGCCCGGAGCCGGTCGACCCCGCGCTGGGCGATCACCCCGACCACGACGACCACGAACCCGCCGAGGACCAGCGCCCCGGCCGCGGAGGCCAGCGCCCCGACCACCACCTCGGTCGCGGTCAGTGGGGCGTCGGTCAACCGCCCCTCGGGGCCCACCCAGGCCGTGGTCGGGTCCCCGGCCCGCAGCGAGGCCGGGACGGCGGTCCGGCCGGTGTGCTCGACCCCGTCCGGGCCCGTCCACCGCACGCCGACGACGACCGTTCCCGAGGAGCTCGGGACCACCGGGGCGTCCTCGGTCAGGACCACCGTGACCGGGGTGCGCTCGCGGTTCTGCTGCGCCGCGTGGTCGGCGAGATCGCCGTGGACCACGACCCCCACCAGGACGGACGACGCGAGCACCCCGAGCGCCAGGATCCCGAGCGCCCAGGCCACCAGGTCGGCGACCCGGTCGGAGTGCCGGTGCGGCAGCGCGCCGCGGCGGCCTCCGGCGCCGACGGGGTCGGCATGTCGGTTCGGGCCCATCACGACCTCCTCGGGTTGGCTCCACCGAGCGTGGTCGGCCGGGTCGGCGCCGGTCAGGGTCGTCCGGCCCGGGATGGTCCGCCGGGCGGCCCGGCCCTCAGACCAGGCGCAGGAGTCGCTCCTCGGCCGCGACCGCGGCCATCAGGCGTGCCCGGGACAGGGTCCGGGGCCCGCACTCGCAGCCTGCCGGGAGGTCGTCGTCCTCGATCGAGCCCGCACCGGGGTCCACCAGGTCGACGAACACCCCGCCCCGGCGGTCGGCCCCGTGGCCGGTGTCCACGCGGTCACCCCGACCGTGGCTGCGGGAGCCGGTACCCGCGACGTAGAGCAGGCCGCCCTCCGCGTCGTACACCTGCGCGACGTGGTGGCCGCGAGAGCATTGCACGCCGAGGCGGAGCCGATCGGTCCGGTGGGCGCCCAGCATCGCCAGGGCCTCCCGCGCGGCCGCTCTGCGGTCCGCGGGCGAGGTGAAGATCTCCATGGGTCGTCTCCGTTCTCGGTCCGGTCGCCCAGGATCGGCGGCCCGGGTCGCCGGTTCGAGGGTCGAGCAGCCGGGTTCGGCGAGACGTTGGTCCCGCGCGGGGTGGCGGGCCGGGCCGGGCGCCCGCCTCAGTCCGCCGGGGTGATCAGGCCGTAGTGGCCGTCGTAGCGGCGGTAGACCAGGGCGCCGCGGCCGCGGTCGGCGTCGAGGTGGAACAGGAACGGCACGCCGAGGATGCCGAGGCGTTCACAGGCCTCGTCGGTCGTCAGGACGGGCGCGGGCTGCGGGCTGACGGTCACCCCCACCGCGTGGGGCGCCAGGTCCTCGGGACGGGGGTCGACGAGGGCGAGCCGCAGCCCCTCCGGGCTCGGGTACAGCACGCCCTCCTGGCCGGTGCCCGCCTCGGTGAACAGGTGGAAGTCGTGGTCGAGCACCTCCAGGTCGAAGGCCGCCTCGTCGAGGTCCACCGGGCCGACGGAGAAGGTCTTGTGCCGGATGATGCGGCGCTCCTCGGGCGGGCGCGGGAAGAACGGCGGCCGCGGCCCGGCGTCCTGGCCGTGGCGCCACTCGTGGGTCTCTCCGCTCGGTTGTTCGCCGCGGCGGTCCTCCCAGTGGGCGGCGCGGTGGTGGCGGTCGCGCACGAGCCGGACGCGCAGGCGGTACTGCAGCAGGTCGAGGGCCTCGGCCTCGGTCGCGGCGTGGGCCCTGGCCCGCACGGGGTGCCCGTCGACGTCGACGGTGGCCTCGGCCAGCACGGGAGGGCGCGCGGCGGGATCGGGATGGCGGCCGATCCGGACGGTGGCGTGCAGCACCGGTCCGCGGGCGTGGCGCAGCGCCGCCCGCACCGTCTCCGTCGCCTTCTCGTGGGTTCCCGGAGGGTGGTCGCCGACCAGCTGGACGACGACGTCGGTGTCGGGGGTGGTCATGGGAGCAGTCCTCACGTCGGTCCCGGCGCGTGGGCGCAGGGCCCCGAGGTCGGGGGCCCACCGTCGGCCGGGACCGCAGGCTGCGTCACGGACGGTCCGCCGGGTAGGGACGGAGGTCCCCCGTGGCGGCGTGGTTCGGACGCGGCCGGCGGCGGGTGGGGCCGTGCGGCGCCCGGGGACGGGCCCTCCGCCCCTCCCCCCGGCCGTCGCCCGCCAGGACGGTGGGCCCGCCCTCGACCCCGTGCCCGACGGCGGTCGAGGTCTCCGACGACGGGAGGACGGCGTGTCGACCTACAGGGACCGAGTGGACGCGGGACGCCGGCTGGCGGGTCGGGTGGGGCCACTGCTCGCGGACCGGGATCCGGTGGTCCTCGGCCTGCCCCGCGGCGGCGTGCCGGTGGCGGCCGAGGTGGCCCGCGACCTCGACGCACCACTGGACGTCGTCGTCGTCCGCAAGCTGGGGGTGCCGTTCCAGCCCGAGCTGGCGATGGGCGCGCTCGGCGAGGGCGGGGCGCTCGTCGTCGCCGAGGGGATCGTCCGGTCGGCGCGGGTCACCGCCGCGGAGTTCGACGAGGTGGCCGCGCGGGCGCGCGCCGAGGTCGAGCGCCGGGCCCGGGTCCTGCGGCCCGGCGCCCGCGTCCCGCTGCGGGGGCGCACGGTCCTGCTCGTCGACGACGGCATCGCGACCGGGTCGACGGTCCGGGCCGCCTGCGCGGTGGTGCGGGCCGAGGGCGCGGCGCGGGTGGTGGTGGCCGTCCCGGTGTGTGCCGCGGACACCGCCCGGATCCTGCGCCGCGAGGTGGACGAGCTGGTCTGCCTGCAGGAACCCGACCGGTTCGCCGCCGTGGGCGACTACTACCACGACTTCCGGCAGATCTCGGACGAGGAGGTCGTCACCCTGCTGAGCCGGGCCGCCCACGGTGCCCCGGAGGCGGCCGCCGTCGCCGTGTCGGAGACCGTGGAGATCGACGCGGACGGGGTGCTGCTGGTCGGCAGGCTGGAGGTGCCCGCCCACCCGCTGGGGACGGTGGTGTTCGCGCACGGCAGCGGCAGCAGCAGGCACAGCCCGCGCAACCGCCAGGTGGCCGCCGCCCTGCACCGGACCCGGCTCGCCACGGTCCTGGTCGACCTGCTGACCCTCGAGGAGGAGCCCGACCGCGACCGCGTGTTCGACGTCGCCCTGTTGGCGGGCGGGCTCGCGGCCGTCGGGCGCTGGGCGCGCGCGGTCCCGCCCTGCCGCGGCCTGCCCATGGGCTACTTCGGGGCCAGCACCGGGGCGGCCGCCGCGCTGTGGGCGGCGGCCGAGGACCCGGAGGTGGCCGCGGTCGTGTCCCGGGGCGGCCGTCCCGACCTGGCGGGCGCCCGGCTGGGCTCGGTGTGGGCGCCGACGCTGCTGATCGTCGGCGGCCGCGACACCGCGGTGCTCGCGCTCAACCGGCGCGCGCTCGCGGAGCTGCGCTGCGTCCGCAGGCTGGCGATCGTCCCCGGAGCCACCCACCTGTTCGAGGAGCCCGGGGCGTTGGCCCGGGTGTCGACGCTGGCCTGCGACTGGTTCGCGCAGACCCTCGCCCCGGCGGGGGCGCCCGCGCGCTGAGGAGGGGCCCTTCGTCCGGTCCGTCGGCCCTGTCCGAGGCCGGTGCCGCCACCCGATCCTCGCCCCATGACCGAGGCCCGTGTCGTGTCCCTCGCCCTGCGCCCCGTGCTGGCCCCGCGGTCGGTCGCGGTCGTCGGGGCGTCCCGCCGCACGCGCACGGTCGGCAACCTGGTGGTGCGGCGGATCGTCGCAGGCGGCTACCGGGGCGACCTGACCGTCGTCGGCAGGCACGGGCCGCCCGAGCCCGGGCTGGCCTGGGTGTCGTCCGTGGACGAGCTGCCGGGCGTCGACCTCGCCGTGCTGGCCGTGCCTGCCGCGGCGGTCCTCGAGGTCGCCGCGGCGTGCGGCGCCCGGGGGGTGCGGGCCCTGCTCGTCCTGTCCTCCGGGGTGGACGCCACGGCGCTGGCGGCGGTCGCGGTCCGCACGGGGATGCGGCTGGTCGGACCGAACTGCCTCGGCCTGGTCAGCACCGACCCGCAGGTCGCCCTCGACGCGCTCTTCAGCGGCCCCCGCCCGCCCGGGCCGCAGCAGGCCGGGCGGGTCGGCGTCGCGGCCCAGTCCGGCGGGATCCTGCTCGCCCAGCTCGCCGACCTCGACCGCCTCGGCCTGGGCACGTCGAGCGCGATCTCACTCGGCGATGCCCCCGACGTCGGCCCCGACGACGTGCTCACGTGGTGGGCGGACGACGGCCGCACCCGCGCCGCCGTCCTCTACACCGAGGGCCCACACCGGTCGGCCGCCACGATCGACCTCGCCCGCAGGCTGGCCCCGCGTCTGCCCCTGGTCGCGATCCGGGCCGGGAGCAGCGCCGTCGGCAGGCGGGCCGCGGCGAGCCACACGGCCTCGACCGCGACCCCGCGCGCACTGCTCGACGCCGAGCTGCGGCACGCCCGGATCGCCGCCGTCGACGGCCCCGCCGAGGCCACCGACGTGCTCGCCGCGTTCTGCTGGTGTCCCCCCGCGACCGGACCGCGGGTCGCGGTCGTGAGCAACGCCGGTGGCTTCGGCGTCCTCGCCGCGGACGCGCTGGCCGCGGAACGCCTCGAGGTCGCCACCCCGAGCGACGCGACACGGGAGCGGCTGCGCGACGTGCTCCCTCCGGGCGCCGCCCTCGACGGTCCGGTGGACACGACCGCCACCGCCCGCGCCGAGGCCTTCGCGGCCGCCGTCGAGATCCTGCGCGAGGACTCTGGCACCGACGCGGTCCTGGCCCTCGGCGTGTCCACCGACGTCGTGGACCCGCTCGCGGACCTGCGGGGACCGACCTCCGGGGTGCCCCTGCTGCTCGTGCGCCCCGGGCAGGCCGCCCGGGTCGCAGGCTCCGCCGCCCGGGCCGCAGGCCCCGGCGCTCCCTGCCCCGTCTACGCCGATGCGAGCACCGCCGCCCGCGCCCTCGCCCACCTGGTCCGTCGCGCCCGCAGGCTGGCCGCCCCCGCCGACTCGGCACCGGACCGGTTCGAGCCGCCGCTCCCGCCCCTGCCCGACACCCCCGGCTGGGTCGATCCGCTCGCCGTCGAGACGCTGCTGCGCGCGGCGGGGATCCCGGTCGCGCCCCTGCACCGGGCCGTCGACGCCGACGCCGCGGTCGCCGCGCGCCGCAGGATCGGCGGCGCGGTGGTCCTCAGGGCGGACGTGGCCGGTCTGGTGCACCGCAGCCGGGCATGCGGGGTCGCCGTCGGGCTGCACTCGGACGCCGCGGTGCGGGACGCCGTCGCCGCGTTCGCCGCCCGCTTCGGCGACGACCTTGGCGCAGTCCTGGTCCAGCCGCAGGTCCCGGCCGGACCCGAGCTCCTCGTCGGCGCACTCCGCGAACCGGACGGGACCACGCTGCTCACCGTCGGTCTCGGCGGGACCGCCACCGACCTCGTCGCCGACCGGGCCCACCTCCTGGCCCCGGGCACCCCGGACGAGGTCGACGAGGCCCTCGACGAGCTCCGCGCCGCACCCCGCCTCCTCACCGGCCCCGACGACCCGGCGCGCGCCGCGGTCCGCGACGCCGTCCTGCGGCTCGGGGCCCTCGCCGCCCGCCTCCCGGACCTCGCCGAGCTGGAGATCAACCCGCTCGTCCTGCACGACGGCTCGGTGGTCGCCGTCGACGCCCGCCTCCGCACGCTCGCCGGTGGTGGTCCCCGGTCGTCGTGACGACCGACCACGCCACCGGCGGCCTCTCATCCACCGGGGGCCTCTCATCCATCGGGGGCGATGCCCGAGCACGCCCGGCCCTGCGACGCTGCGCCCCGCACCGCGGGACCGCGGCCCGCGAGGACCGAGAGGAGCACCGGATGTCGTCGCTGAAACCGTCCGACGCGGCCCCCGACGCGCGGGCGTCCACCGGGTCGGCGCTGCTGGCGTTGGAGGCGCCGTGGTCGCCCGCCTTCGACGACCCGAAGCAGGAGTGGCGACGGCTGCTCAGCGAGCTGCTCGGCACGTTCCTGCTGGTGCTGGTGGGGGCGGGCGGCGCGGTGGTGAACGCGCTCAGCGACGGCGCGATCAGCCGGACGGCCGCCGTCACCGCGCCCGGCCTGCTGGTGCTCGGCGTGATCCTGTGGATGGGCGCGATCGGCGGCGCCCACCTGAACCCGGCGGTGAGCCTCGCGTTCGCGCTGCGAGGGGACTTCCCCTGGCGTCGGGTGCCCGGCTACGTGCTCGCGCAGCTGGTCGGCTCGACGGCGGCCTGCCTGGTGCTGTGGGCCCTGTTCGGCCGGATCGGCGCCCTGGGCGAGACCGTGCCCGGGCCGGGCGTCTCGAGCGTGCAGGCCATGGCGATCGAGCTCCTGCTGACCGTCGGTCTGGTCAGCACGATCCTCGGCACCGCGTCCTCGGCACAGAACGTCGGCGCCCTGTCCTCGATCGCGGTCGGGGCATACATCGTGCTGGCGGGCCTGTGGTCGAGCCCGGTCAGCGGCGCGTCGATGAACCCGGCCCGGTCGTTCGGACCGGCGCTGGTGAACGGCGACTTCGCGCAGTTCTGGGTCTACCTCGTCGGCCCGCTGGGCGGGGCCGTCCTCGCGGTGGGCATCGCCTTCCTGCTGCGGGGGCGCGGGGGTGGCCGGGCCGGGCGGTCCGCCGCCCAGGGGACCCTCCGCGACCGGCGCGGGCAGGCGCCGCGCCGATGACGTCCCCCGCCGAGTAGCCCGCGAGACCTCCGACGGTGGAGTGTCCGACCGCACCGCGGCGCGGACACCGACGAGGCCTCCGCGTGGGCGGAGGCCTCGTGGGTGTGTCGGGCGTACGCGGGCTCAGCCTCGACGGCGGGCGACGCGGCGCGCCGTCCGTCGGGCTGTGCGCCGAGCGACCCTGCGGGATCCGAACATGGTCCACCTCCCCTCCGTGCGGCTCGATGAGGACGGGCGGGTCAGCGGGCGTCGGCCGTGGCGGTCTCGAGCGCGTGCTGCTGCCGGGCCTCGTCCGCGGTCAACAGGCCGACCGCGACGAGGTCGAGCGGGCTGATGAAGCCGTCGGAGATCCGGAACCCACCGGCCTCCGCGATGGCGTCCCGCAAGGGGATCGCCCACTGGTGCTCCAGGAGGACCAGGGCCGCGGCCGACCCGTTCGGGATCTCCTCCAGCACGTCCCACGCCTCCTCGTCGGAGAAGGCGGTGACGCCGTCCGCGGCGGCGCGGGCGCCGGCCTCGGCTCCCGGCTCGATGCCCGCCTCACCCTCGATACCCAGCCCGATCAGGGCCCCGACCGTGCTGCCGAACTCCTTCGCCTCCTCGTCGGAGAGGGTGCTCAGGTGGGTGATCTCGATCTCCCCCTCGGGGTCCTTGTAGAGGGCGAGCGCATCGACGACGCTGACCGCTCCACTCGCGTGCAGGCGTTCCAGCTCCGCGGCGATCCGGCCGTGGAACTCGGGTCGGGGAAACCCCAGGACGATGAGCTGAACCGGTCCGATGGCCATGACTCTCCTTCGGCGGCGACGGGCGCCGCCAGGTCCCGGATGGACGAGGCGCCCACCTCAGGGTGGTGTCCGGCCGTTGCCCGGCTCTTCACCCGGGGCGGGTGAGCGAGGTGGTCGGGGGGCGAGCCGGGCGGCCGCCACGTGTGCCACGACGACGGCCACGATGACCAGTGGCATCACCGCGATCCCGTCCGAGAAGAGCAGCAGGGTGGGCAGCAGCACCGAGGTCATCGGGAGCCGCAGCATGACCGCACACATCGCCCCGATCCCGATCGCGACCCCCGCGACGAGCGGCAGCCCCGGCAGGTGCGAGAGCGCCAGCCCGCCCGCCGCCCCGAGCAGGATCGCGGGGAACACCGGGCCCCCGCGCAGCGCCGCCATGCAGAGCCCGTAGCCGATCCCCTTGCACGCGATCAGCACGAGCAGGGCCGGGACCGAGTACCCGGCCGAGCCGACCAACAGCGGCTCCAGCCCGGACTGGCCGGAGAACAGCACGTCCGTCGTGGGATGGCCGGTCACCAGCGCGTAGCCGATCGCCAGCAGCGCCACCGCGAGCCCGACGACGACCGCCCCCGTGACGGTCCGCCGCTCGGCGTGCGGCCGCACCAGGACGGCGAGCCTGCGGATGCCGCCGCCCAGCAGGGCCGCCGCGAGGCCTGCCACCACCGCCCACCCGAACTGGGCCGCGTCGGGATGGGTGTAGGCGGGGAGATCGGGCAGGGCAAGGGTCGTCGTGCCGACACCGGTCAGGGTGCCGAGGCCGAGGAACACCAGGGACCCGACGCCTGCCGCGAGCAACCCCGGCAGCAGGACGACCCCGAGCGCCGCCCCGGCCGACATCGACGCCTCCATCAGCAGGAACGCCCCGACGATCGGGGACCCGAGCAGGGCGCTGATCGCCGCGAAGCTCCCGGCCGCGGCCATGACCGCCGCGGCGTCCCGCGGTGCGTCGCGGCGGGCGAGCCGGACCGCGAGCACGCCGAGACCACCCCCGACCGCGATCAGCGGCGCCTCCGGGCCCAGGACGACGCCGAGTCCGAGGCCCGCGAGCGCGGCCAGGACCACACCCGGGAGGTTCCTCGGGTCCGGCACGCCGCCCGCGGCGAACCCGTCGACCGGCGAGTGGCCGCCACGTCCGGGCAGGTACCGGATCACCGCGCCGACCAGCAGCCCGGCGAGGACCAACGGCGGGACCGGCCACCAGAGCGGCGCGGGCCGTAGACCGAGCGCGCCGGGCAGGTCGGTGTAGACCCACGCCTGGACGAGGTCGACGGCCCGCAGGAACCAGTAGGCCGCGACCGAGACCGGTACCCCGGTCAGCGCCGCGAGGACCAGGAGCCCCACGTAGCGGCGCGACCGCAGGACTGCCGCCGGGTCCGGCGTCCGGGTCGGGTCCCCCGCCGTGGACGGCGCCGTTCGGTCCATTCCCCGGTCCCCCGCCCCGCTCGTTCCCGCCCCCGGGCCGCCCCGTGGAGGGCGCGCCACCAGCGATGAGACTCGCGGGCGACGCGGTACCGGGGGCTCACCCGCCGGGGGTGAGGCCCGCTCGTCGCGCCACCCGGCCGTCCGGCGGCCGGGGCGCGGGTCGGACGGCTCTGGACGCGGCAGGCGACCGACCGCACGGTCGGGGGGACCCGCCTGTCCCGGCGGGCCCGCGACCCGACCCACGAGGAGACACCGTGCAGGCTCACGTCGGAGACCACGTCGTCGTCGAGGCAGGCGTGCTGGACACCACCCCGCGCCGGGGACGGGTCCTCGCCGTGCTCGGTGACGACGTCGTGCGCTACCGGGTGCGGTGGGAGGACGGCCACGAGTCCGTCCTCCGCCCCGGCCCGGACGTCCACCTCGTCCACGTCCGGTGACCGGCGCTGCGGTCCGACGCCGACGACGGCTGAGCGGGGTGGGCGGTCGTCGGACGAGCGCCCACCCCGGCGGGCACCCACTCGTCCGCTCCCCGGCGACCAGTGGGAGGCCTCTCACGCGACGATCAGGTAGAGCCCGTAGCCGATGAGGGCCGCGGCCGCGGCCAGGCAGACCGCGGCGACGACCGTCCCCGTCGCGGTCCGGGGAGGTGGGGTGTCCACGCCCGAGGTCCGGCCGTGGGGCGACACGGCCACCAGGGCCGCGCACACGAGCAGCACGATGGTCACGGCCGCGGCCGTCGCCACGACGACCACGATCCCCACTGACGCCCAGTCGATGGTCACGCCGGACCCACCCCTCTCCAGGTCAGGCCGCGAGGTCCGAGTCGGCGGGCCGCGGCAGGTCGGTCACGTTGTCCGCGGTCACCGCGGTGCGCCGGGACACCCGGTAGATCCCGAGGGCCAGGGCGGCCCCCGTCAGGCCGACGACCAGCACCCCGACCGGCCCGGTCGCCGCCAGCCACGACGCCGCGGCACCCACCGCCGCGGCGGACGGGAGCGTGCAGCACCAGGCGACCAGGATCCGCCCGACCACGCCCCACCGCACGGACGCCAGCCGCCGCCCGGCGCCGGCACCGAAGATCGAGCCCGTGCAGACCTGCGTCGTCGACAGCGGCAGCCCGAGGTGCGTCGAGGTCAGGATCACCGCGGCGCTCGTCGTCTCGGCGGCGAAGCCCTGCACCGGACGGATGTCGCTGAGCCGGGTGCCGACCGTCCTGATGATCCGCCAGCCGCCCGCGTAGGTGCCGAGCGCGATCGCCAGACCCGCGGTGAGGACCACCCAGAACGGCGGCGCCGAGCCGGGGGCGAGGATCCCCGCGGTGACGAGCGTCAGCGTGATCACGCCCATGGTCTTCTGCGCGTCGTTCGTCCCGTGCGCCAGCGCGACCATCGAGGCGGACACGGTCTGGCTCACCTTCGTGCCCCGGGAGACCACCCCCGGCTCGGCCCGTGCCGTCACCCGGTAGGCGAGGTAGGTCGCGACCATGGCGATGCCCGCGGCGACCACCGGGGACAGGACCGCGGGCAGCACGATCTTGTTGACGACGGCCTGGAAGTGGACGGCCCCGGAACCGCCCGCGACCCACGTGGCGCCGATCAGGCCGCCGAAGAGCGCGTGCGACGAGCTCGACGGCAGCCCGAGGAACCAGGTGACGAGGTTCCACACGATCGCCCCGACCAGACCCGCGAAGATCACCACCGGGTTGATGAGCGCCTCGTCGACCAACCCGCCCGAGATCGTCTTGGCCACCTCGACCGACAGGAACGCGCCGACCAGGTTGAGGGCTCCCGCGATCGCGACGGCGACCCGCGGCTGCAGCGCGCCCGTCGCGATGGAGGTGGCCATGGCGTTCGCCGTATCGTGGAAGCCGTTGGTGAAGTCGAACACCAGCGCCGCCAGAACGACCACGACGACCATCACGGTGAGCGCCATGGGGCCTGCCCTTCATCGGTCGAGGCGAGAACTCGCGCGACCGACTGTCCTCTGGCCGACCACCTCGGATCCCGGGCCGTTGCACCCGGACCACACGGCCGAAAGACCCGTTCCCGCCCGCCCGCCACGGCCAGCCGACGACGCAGCTCCGCGCGCCCACGGGAACGGCGGGGCCGGCCCGAGCGTCGCCCGGTCCTGCGTCGGGACGACGGCACGGCTCGCCCGATCGGAGCGAGGCCCGCTCAGAACACCAGGACCGGTTTGATCGTGGTGCCGTCCGCGGCGTCCCGGGCGGCCTCGGTGATCTGCTCGAAGGGGTAGCGGCGCTGGATGCGGTCCAGCGGGAGCGCGCCTCGGCGGTAGGCGTCGACCAGGAACGGGAGGAAGGTCTCCGGTTCGCTGTCGCCCAGGGTCACGCCACGAATCGTTCTGCCGGGCAACAGCTTCGGGACGTCGAAGCTGCCTCGGCTGCCGGTGCGCGGTGCACCGACGACGGCGCAGCAGCCGCCGACGGCGAGGGCGTTGACCAGCTCGTCGAACACCGGGACGACGCCGGTGGTCTCGACGACGTGGTCGGCGCCGCGGCCCCCGGTCGCGGCGTGCACGCCGTCGGTGATCGTCCGGGAACGACTGTCCACGACGTCGGTGGCGCCCAGCTCCAGGGCGACCTCCAACCGGCTCGGCACCCGGTCGACCACGACGATCCGGGAGACCGCGGTCATCCGGGCCGCCATCACGGCGGCGAGGCCACGGCCCCCGCACCCGCGACGACCAGGGTGGACCCGGGCCGGGGACGCAGGACGTTGAGGACCGCGCCTGCGCCGGTCTGGATCCCGCAGCGAGGTGCTCGTCCTCGCTGCGTGGGCCCGGCGACGGGTGAGGCGATCGTCCGACACCCGGCGGTGCGCCGGATCGCCTTCATCGGCTCCGTCCAGACCGGGCAGCGGATCCAGGAGGCAGCCGCCCAGACCGGGATCAAGGACGTCAGCCTCGAGCTCGGCGGCAAGAACGCCCTCATCGCCTTCCCGGACGCGGACCCGGTCGAGGTCGCGGGCGCCGCGGCCGTGACCGGCGGCGCTCCGGCGGAGGGCACCGCGCTCGTCGTGCCCCCGACGGTGTTCACCGGGGTTTCCGCCGACATGCGGATCGCCCAGGAGGAGGTCTTCGGCCCGCTGCTCTCGGTGATCGAGTTCGACACCGAGGAGGAGGCCGTCGCGATCGCCAACGGCGTCGAATACGGCCTCACCGCGGCGGTGTGGACGGACGACGTGCGCCGGGCCCACCGCGTGGCCGCCGCCGTCGATGCCGACTACGTGTGGATCAACGGCTCGTCGCGGCACTACGTCGGCACACCCTTCGGCGGGCTGAAGTCCTCCGGCCTCGGTCGCGAGGAGTGCGTCGAGGAGCTGCTGAGCTTCACCGGCTCGGCGGGATCGGCAGCTTCTTCGCCACCAGCCATCACGACGCCGGACGCGCGCAGCTCCCGGCGGGTGCTCGACGAGTTCTCCGACGCGCTGCCCCGGCTCGCCGACACCGGCGGCCCGATCGTCGGCATCCGCGGCGAGGGCAAGGGCTTCTGCGCGGGCTATGACGTCGACCAGGTGGGAAAGCCCAAGGCCGCGGACCCGGTCGCCGACCGGGAGCGCCTGGCGCGCAAACGTGAACCGCTACCTGGCGATCTGGGACCACCCCAAGCCGGTGATCGCCGCGGTGCACGGTTACTGCATCGCGGGTGCCACGCAGATGTGCGTGTTCGCCGACCTCACGATCGTCGCCGAGGACGCGAGGATCGGAGAGCCCGCCCTGCCACTGGGCGGCGGCTACATCGCGCCGCTGTGGGCCCCGCTCGTCGGACCGAAACGGGCGAAGGAGCTGGCGTTCCTGCCCGGCAACGCGATCGACGGCCGCACCGCGGTCGAGTGGGGCTGGGCCAACCACGCCGTGCCCCGCCGCGGACGTCGTCCGGACCGTCGAGGAGATGGCGGCCCGCATGGCGCGGATCCCGTCCGACGTCCTGCGCATCAAGAAGCTGTCGGTCAACCGCACGATGGACGCCATGGGTGTGCGCACCGCCGCCGCCCAGGTGCCCGAGATGGATGCGCTGCTGCACCTGTCCCCCTCGCCGCGTTCGCCGAGAAGCGCAAGCCGGTGTGGACCGGCCGGTGAGTCCGTGAGGAGCACGATCGGGTTGCGCCACCACTCAGGACTGGTGGCGCAACCCGTCGAAGAAGATCGCGGAGAACGTGTCGACGGTCTGCTGGGCCGTGTACTTCCGGTCGCCCGGCTTGAACCAGCGGTGCGTCCAGTTCACCATTCCGAACAGCGTGCGCACCACCAGCGGAATGGACAGGTCGGCACGGAACTCGCCATTCTTGATTCCGGCGGCGATGATGTCGGTGACGATTCCCTCGAATCGTCTGGTCTTGCGGACCATCTCCTTCGCCCACGGCGTGGACTGGAAGGCGACCTTGCCCATGTCCTCCTGGATGTAGACGTAGACGTACGGGTAGTTCGCCTCGTAGGAGGTGATCTGGAGCTGGATGAGGCTGCGGAGCTTCTCGTGGGCCGCGATCTCCAGCCCGGAGATCCGGATCGCCTCGGCGAGGTTCTCGTCGAGGACCTTCTTCGCGGTGGCCTGGAAGACCTCCTGGAAGATCTCGTCCTTGCCCGCGAAGTAGTAGTAGATGGCGGCGCGGTCGGTGCCGAAGCGGGCGGCGATGTCGTTGAGGGTGGCGGCCTCGAAGCCCTTCTCCTTGAAGACGTCGCCCGCGATCTGCAGCAGCTCGCTGCGCTTCGCCTGATACGTGGCGCCGCCTTCGATCTGCGCGCTGCGCCTGCGCTTCGACAACCCACTGCCCGCCGCGGACTCCGGGGGACGTCGAGCAGGAGATGCCATGGCCCGGACGCTACCACCGCGTTTGTCGGAAATGTTCGCCGGTCGGCCCGGTAATGGAAGAATGACCACATTTCGTTCAGCCGTACGACGGAGAAGTCAGGGAGGACCCCATGAGAGCGTCGGCCGAGCCGTCCCCACGGTGGGCGGAGGCGTCCCCGATCGCAGACCTGCTCGTGCGGTCCGCGGTCGAGCACCCGGACCGGGACGCCCTCGTGTTCCCCACCCACCGCGTCACGTACGTCGAGCTACTCGAGGGCGCCCGTCGCGTCGCGCGCGGGCTCCTGGGTCTGGGGGCCCGCCCGGGCGAGCACGTCGCGCTGCTCGCGCCGAACGGGGTCGAGTTCGTCGAGGCGTTCTTCGCGATCAGCATGATCGGCGGCGTCGTCGTCCCGCTCAACGCGCGGCACCGCGCCGAGGAGCTCGGACACGTGATCGACGACGGCGAGGTCGTCGCGCTGCTGACCACGGACGCCGAGGGCCAGCACAGCGACCTGGCGGGCGCCCTTCGTCAGGGGCTCCCGTCGCTGGCGGCCGCGGCCGACCCGATCGCGCTGGCCCTTCCGGAGGCCCGGCGCCTGCGGGCAGCGGTGCTGCTGGCGGGCGAGTCCAGCCCCGGTTTCCTCCCCCGCTCCCGGTTCGACGCCCTGGTCGACAGTGTGGCGGCGGACGAGCCCGACACGCTGCGCGCTCGCGTCCGGCTCCGGGACGTCGGCGCGATCATGTACACCTCCGGCACCACCGCGCACCCCAAGGGCTGCGTGCTCACCCACGAGGCGATGACCCGCGGCCCCGTCGAACGGGCCCGGCACCGCTTCGGGGTGGGCGACGACGGACACGACGTCACCTGGTCCCCCGGGCCGCTGTTCCACATCGGCACCCTCGCGCCGTTCCTCGGCGTGATCGGCTCGGCCGGGACGTTCGTGACCGACGTGCACTTCGAGCCCACCCGCGCACTCCACCTCCTCGTCCGCGAAGGCGTCACGGTCGCCTTCCCCTGGTTCCCGGCGCTGGTCCAGCCGCTGCTCGACCACCCGGAGTTCGATCCCGCCGCCCTCGCGGAGCTGCGTTCGCTCCTGCTGATCGGCCCCAGCGTCCTGCTCGAACGGGTCCAGGCCCTGCTGCCCGAGTGCGAGCTGGTCGCCGCGTGCGGGATGACGGAGGCTGCGGGCATCTACGCGGTCAGCGACCCCGACGACGACGTCGATCTCCGGTCCCGCGCCCAGGGCAGGGCCTGCCCCGGCATGGAGATCCGCATCGTCGACGTCGACTTCGGCCAGGACGTCGGGCCGGGGGTGATCGGTGAGATCCTGCTCCGCGGCTACTCGGTCATGGAGGGCTACCACCGCGCCCCCGAGAAGACCGCCGAGGCCCTCGACGCGGACGGCTGGCTGCACACCGGGGACCTCTACAGCTTCACCCCCGAGGGGCAGGTCGCCTTCCACGGCAGGCTGAAGGACATGCTCAAGGTCGGCGGGGAGAACGTCGCCGCGGTGGAGATCGAGTCCTTCGTCGCCCGGCACCCGGCCGTGGAGTGGGTCGAGGTCGTCGGCCGTCCCGACGAGCGGCTCGACGAGGTGCCGGTCGCGTTCGTCGAGGTCAAGGCCGGTCACACCGTCACCGAGGCGGAGCTGCTGGAGTTCTGCACGGGCCGCATCGCCCGGTACAAGGTGCCCCGGGCGGTCGTCTTCCTCACCGCGAGCGAGTGGCCGCGCTCGGCCACGAAGATCAACAAGAACGAGCTGCGCGCACGGGTCCGGGCGCTGGCCGAGGCCCCGGCGTGAGCCGCCTGGTCCGCCTCACCGATCTCCGGGACGAGGCCGAGAAGCTGCTCACCGCGGTCCCCGACGGCGACCCGCTCGACGAGCCGTCGGGCGCGCTCGTCCGCCTCGCGGTGAACGCCTCGGTGTGCACGCTGGACCCGGCGGGGATCGACGACGCGATCGGCCGCGCCCTGGATGCCGGAGTCACCCCGGAGCAGGTCCACGAGACCCTCGTTCTGGTCTCCGCGCTCGGCGTGCACACCCTGATGGAGGGCTCGCGGCGACTCTCGACCGCGCTCCGTGCCCGCGGGCTGCCCGCAACGCACGAGGATCCGACACGTACCGCTCTGCGTGCGCGCCTCGTGGGCACCGATCCCTACTGGGCGGAGTTCGAACGGGAGGTCCCCGGGTTCCTCGACGCCCTGCTCGAACACTCCCCCGAGGCGTACGAGGCCTTCTTCGCCTACTGCGCCGTCCCGTGGACCACCGGCACCGTTCGCGCACGGACGAAGGAGCTGATGGCGATGGCGTGCGACGCCACCCCCACACATCGTTATCTGCCGGGAATGCGGCTTCACCTCGCGAACGCCGTGCGGCTCGGGACGGGGGCCGTTGCGATCCGGAAGGCTCTGCAGATCGGCGCGGCCGCCCCCTCACATCCCGGCGTGGCCGGGGCGGGCTGACCCGCCCCGGCCCGTGCTCACTTGACCAGGAAGCCCGCGTCGACAGGCAGTTGTACTCCGGTCACGTAGCGGCCGGCGTCGGAGACCAGGTAGACGATCGCGTTGCTGATGTCCACCGGATCGACGGCGTCGACCGGCAGCGAGTTCAGTACCAGCTTCGCGAACCCCGAGTTCTGCTCCATGTAGCCCTGCACCACCGCGTTCTCCACCATCGGGGTGTGCACGCCGGTCGGGTGCACGGTGTTGACCCGGATCGAGTGCGGCGCCAGGTCCACCGCGAAGTTGCGCATCAGCCCGACCACGCCGTGCTCGGCCGCGGTGTAGGCGTCCATCGCGAGGCTCTTGTTCGCCGCGGACTTCGACGCCGCTGTGGACGCGGTCAGCACGATCGCCCCACCGTTGCCGGCCTCGATCATGATCGGCGCGGCGGCGTCGACCGTGGTCCAGACCCCGGTCAGGTTGACATCGATGGTGTCCTGCCAGAACCGCCTACGCTCCGCCGGATCGGTCGGCTCGTCCAGGGTCAGCGAGTAGATCCCCGCATTCGCACAGACGATGTCCAGCCTGCCGAGCTCGGCGACACCCGCGTGGACCGCCTCCCGGAGGGCGACGCCGTCCCGCACGTCCGCCACACTCGCGACGATCCGCCGGTCGAGCGCCTCGACCAGCCTGACGGTCTCGTCGAGGTCCTCCTTCGTGGCCATCGGGATCTCGACCGAAGGGATCTGCGCGCAGATGTCGACGGCGATGACGTCCGCACCCTCCTCCGCCAGCCGGACCGCGTGGCTGCGCCCCTGCCCGCGCGCCGCCCCGGTGACCAGTGCGACCTCGCCCTCGAGAACGCCCATCCTCTACTCCTCCTCGACGAGGTGATTCGACATGCACCCCGACGCTGTCAACGTTGCCGTATACCATCAACGCCACCGTAAACGGACGTGCCTAGTACTCGCCCCCGGCCGCAGCCGTCTACGGTGCGGTGCAGGCGGCCTTCGTCGCCGTGCTGCGACGCGGGGCGGCGTGATCTCGCCGGCCGGGAACGCGTTCGACCGGGCAGGTCACTCACCGTTCCCCGACCTGGCCGGGACAGCGGCGCATGCGTCCGAGCCCGCTCGCTGGACACCTGCCGCAGTCTGCGGTGTCGTCGGGCGCACTCTTCCAGGTTCTGCGCCGATACTGCTACCCCCGACGGACCGATCCGGGCGAGGGCGCGGTCGCTGAGCGCCGACTGCACCCTCGCCGACACAGCGTTCAGTCCGCCAGGGTGTCAACCACGTTCAGACTCACCGAGCCCACGCGGTCGAACTCGGCCAGGAAGTGATCACCCGCCGCCAGCGGGACTGCGGCATGGAGTGCGCCGGTCATCACCAGGTGTCTTGGTTCCAGTCCGAGACCCCGCTCTCCCAGCACGTTCGCCAACCACGCGACCACCTCGAGCGGGTCCCCCAGGGCAGCGGCGCCGGCCCCGGTGTCGATGACCTCGCCGTTGCGGGACAGGACCATCCCGACAAGCCGGGAGTCGAATGAATCCACGGCAACGAACTCGTCCGGGATGACCATCGCACCGTTGGAGGCCAGATCGGCCACGGTGTCGGCGAGCTTCACGCGCCAGTCCTCGACGCGCGAGTCGACGATCTCCATCGACGGTGCGGCGCCGGAGACGGCGCGCCTGGCGTCGGCGAGGGCCACGCCCGGCCCCTGGAGGTGCTCCCCCATCAGGTAGGTGATCTCGGCTTCCATCGTCGGCGAGATGAAGCGATCCATCGGCACGTCACCGCCATCAGCGTACCGAGTCGACGCGAGTACCGGACCGAAGTCCGGGGATTGCACACCGATAGACGCTGCATCGCCAGCGAGGTCAGGCCGACTTTGTACCCGACGATCTCGTCACCGTCGGCGAGCAGCATGGGAACGAGCTCGGCCTCAATGGCGTAGCCGTCCGCCATCGTCAGGTGCGGCTCGTCGTCGGTGAACGGGCTGATCGGCTTCCGGGTGCGCCTGGCCTCATAGAGTGCGTGCGCCTTCCCCCGCGCATCGAGGACCGGCGCCGACTCCTCCTCGGTCACGCTCGCGCTCCGCAGCCGGCTGAAGGGCGACGTCGATGATCATGTCTTCCTGGCCTCCCGCGTAGCCGTGCTCACCACAACGTCTGAGGATCTCGTGCGCAGGCACCCTGTACCGCTCCCCCGCTCGCTCGGCATGAAGGAGGCCACCGCGGCAGGTACGGCCGCACGACGTCCTCAGCCGCATCGAGCATGGCCGACACGTCCAGTCCGTTGTCGATGCCGAGCCGATCGAACACCGCGGCGAGCACCTCGGTCGGCGAGTTGCCGGATCCCGCACCGAGCGCACAGAGGGCGAGACCGTGCATCTCGCGGTGGCCGAGGGCACCGATGTCGTCTACGTCCAGAAGCTCGAGGGACGACACGGACTACCCACCGCATCGCGGGTGGGCGGTCGAATGCCCGCCTACTGCACGGGAGTGGGTAAGGCGCTACTCGCTCACGCCCCGTCCGACCGGCTGGCAGCCGTGTTGGACGGGGGCCTGCTCAGACGTACGCCCCGCACGGTCGTCGCCGCCGGCCTCCTCCACCGTGAGTTGGCCCGCGTCCGCGAGACCGGCATCGCCTTCGAGCACGAGGAGTCCACCGTCGGAATCTCGTGCGTGGCTTCCCCGGTGATCGACATCAACGGAGAGGCTGTCGCGGCGGTCTCGATCACGGGGCGGGCCAACACGATCGACACAGCTCGACTGGCTCCGGCCGTGCGTACCGCGGCCCTCGGCATCTCGCGGTCGCTCGGTGCCGAGACGAGCCGCGGGTGAGTGCCTCCACCGAGGGCTCGCGCGTCCGGCTCACCGACTCGGCGCGGCGCGTCCCGCCGCACGCGGGCGCCGCTGCCGTCGAAGGAATGTGGCGCCGACCCGGGCGCCATCCGCCCTGGGTCACCCACGTTCTGGTCGACCGGCTCCGGCTGTTCCACAATGCCGGGGGCATGATCCGCACCGCCGTCGACCCGAACGGCTGAGCGGATTGCGCACCTCACAGAAGGAGGAGTCATGAAGGCCTACGGTCTCGAGAACTACGGCGGGCCGGAGGTGATGCACGAGGTCACGCTGCCGGAGGAGCACGCCGGGGCCGGTCAGGTGCGGATCCGGGTGGCGGCGGCCGGGGTGAACCCGGCGGACACCCAGGTCCGGGACGGATCGCTCGCCGACTTCTTCCGCGGCATGACCCCGCCCTACGTCCCCGGAATGGACGTCGCCGGGACTGTGGATGACGTCGGCGACGGAGTCGAGGGGATCTCGGCCGGGGACGCGGTCGTCGGGCTGGTGGCCAACTCCGGGAGCTACGGCGGGTACAGCGAGTACGTGGTGCTGCCGGCCGCGTCGGTCACCGCGGCGCCGAAGGGCGCGGGGTCCGCTGAGGCGGCCTCGTGGCTGATGAACGCCCTGACCGCACGGTGCGCGCTGGACGTCCTCGCCCTGCAGCCCGGATCGACACTGCTGGTCACGGGCGCCCCGGGGGCCTTCGGCGGCTACGTCACCCAGCTGGCGGCCGCGGAAGGGCTGCGTGTGTTGGCGGTGGGCCGGAGGAGCGACGCCGAGTTGCTGCGCGGTTTCGGCGCCGACGTCATCCTCGCCGCGGGGGACGACCTGGTCGAGCGGGTGCGTCGGGAGGTCCCGGACGGGGTCGACGGCCTGGCGGACGGCGCCGCCCTCCACGGGGCCGTCGCACCGGCACTCGGGGACGGCGGGCGGCTCGCGACCGTGCGCGGCTGGACGGGCGACCCCGGCCCGGGCCGCACGGTGGTCCCGGTCAACGTCCGGGACCGGGCGGAGGACCATGCGGCGATCGAACGGCTGCGCGAACAGGTGGAGGCCGGTGAGCTGGCCATGCGGGTCGCCCGCGTCCTCCCGGCCGCCGAGGTGGTCGAGGCACACCGGCTGCTCGACGCGGGCGGCCTACGCGGTCGGGTCGTTCTGGACTTCGAGGCCTGACCCCTGGCCGGGGGTGGGGCCGCCGCGGCGCTCACTGCGTCCGGACACGTCCAGTTGATCGAAACCCCACGGGCGAGCTCGGCCGAGGAGCGCGATCGGCGAGGACCTGCCGACAGCTCGGAGATGCGGGCGGTGTAGACGATGGACCGGCCCCTGAGCCGAGCGAGACGGACGGTCCGGCCGGTGACGTCACGCAGGTCCGGTGGAGAGCCGCGACACCGTGGAGCGGTGGAGTCTGCCCGAGCCCGGTGGAACTCACTGCGGCCCGCCACCGCCACGCCCGCCTGGCGGAGGACCTCGCGGGCGTGGGCGAGCACGGGGGCGTCGACCATGCGGCCGTCGAAGGTGAACACGCCGCTCTCGGCCTCGGCCGCGGCGAGGACCGCGACGGCCCAGCGAACCTCGTCCTCGGCGGGCCGGAACGCCTCGCGGACGACCGCCACCTGCCTCGGGTGGATGCAGGCCTTAGCCGCGTAACCTGCGGAGACCGCCGCGGTGCTGTCGGCGGCGAGGGTGTCCAGGTCGGCGATGTCGACCAGGACCGTGTCGATCGGCGTCACGCCCGCGGCGCGGGCGGCGTACAGGATCCGGGTGCGTGCCTCCTGCACCTCGGGCCGGTATCCGCCGCCGGGTGCCCGGCCCCGGCGTCCGCCGAGATCGGCGACCAGGTCCTCGCTCCCCCACATCACCCCGACACAGTTGCCCGCGGCGGCGATCTCGGGGGCGGACAGCACGCCCCGGGCGGTCTCGCACAGCGCCACGACCGGGTGCGGGACGGCCTCGACCGCGGCTGCGCTCTCGGTCATCGGCAGCATGACGACGACGTCCCGGAACGGGGCGAGCGCCTGGAGGTCGGCGGCGTGCCACGGGCTCGCCGGTGCGTTCACGCGCACGAGTACCGCCTCGGGATCGAGTCGGCCGAGCGCCTCGACGACGTGTGTGCGGGCCGGGTCCTTGTGCTCCGGGCCGACGGCGTCCTCGAGGTCGAGGATCACCGAGTCCGCCGCGGCGAGCGCCTTGTCGAAGCGTTCCGGCCGGTCGCCGGGGCAGAACAGCAGTGCGGGGCCGCGCAGCTCGGGCATCAGTCGAGTCCTCCGCGCTTGACGAGCTGGGCGGCGATCACGTTGCGCTGGATCTCGTTGGTGCCCTCGCCGACGATCATCAGCGGGGCGTCGCGGAAGTAGCGCTCCACGTCGAACTCGGTGGAGTAGCCGTACCCGCCGTGGATGCGCACCGCGTTGAGCGCGACCTCCATGCCGACCTCGGAGGCGAACAGCTTCGCCATGCCCGCCTCCATGTCGCAGCGCTCGCCCGCGTCGAACTTCTCCGCGGCGAACAGGATCAGCTGCCGGGCGGCGGTGAGCTTGGTGGCCATGTCGGCGAGGTAGTTACCGATGGACTGGTGCTGCCAGATCGGCTTGCCGAACGACTCGCGGTCCTGGGCGTAGCGCAGGGCGTCGTCGAACGCGGCCCGCCCGACACCCAAGGCCCGCGCCGCGACCTGGATCCGGCCGGTCTCCAGACCCTTCATCATGTGCCCGAAACCCTTACCCGGCTCACCGCCGAGCACCGCCGAGGCGGGGACACGCATGTCGTCGAAGATCAGCTCGCAGGTCTCGACGCCCTTGTAGCCCAGCTTCTTCAGATCCTTCGACACCGTGAGCCCGGGGCCGTGCTCGACGAGGAGCACCGAGATCCCGCGGTGCTGGGGCTCGGCCTCGGGGTCGGTCTTGCACAGCAGGGCGATCAGCCCGGAGCGGCGCGCGTTGGAGATCCACGTCTTCGAACCGTTGATCACGTAGGAGTCGCCGTCCAGGCGGGCGTTCGTCGACATCGCCTGCAGGTCCGACCCGCCGCCGGGCTCGGTCAGCGCCATGGTCGCGCGCAGCTGCCCGGTCGCCATCCGCGGCAGGTAGTGGTCCTTCTGCTCCCGGGTGCCGAAGGCCTGCAGCAGCTTCGCGACCACGGTGTGCCCGCCCATCGCCCCCGCCAGCGACATCCAGCCCCGCGCCAGCTCGGCGGTGACCAGGGCGTAGCAGGGCATCGACACCGGCGCCTCGCCCCACGGCTCCGGGATCGCCAGGCCGTAGATCCCGAGCTCCTTCATCTGCTCGATGAGCTTCTCGGGGTACTCGTCGGCGTGCTCGAGGTCCCGCACCACGGGCTTGACCTCGCGGTCCACCCACTCCCGGACCGTCTCGACGACGTACT
Source organism: Pseudonocardia xishanensis (assembly GCF_039541715.1). Taxonomy (NCBI): domain Bacteria; kingdom Bacillati; phylum Actinomycetota; class Actinomycetes; order Pseudonocardiales; family Pseudonocardiaceae; genus Pseudonocardia; species Pseudonocardia xishanensis. The sequence continues at coordinate 4,905 of NZ_BAABGT010000075.1, read as the reverse complement.
GCTCTTCGCTGTTCAGGGTGCTCACGTGAGGGGTCCTCTCGAAGGGTGTGGTGGTCAGACGACGGCGCGGGCGCGGAGGTCGTCGACCATCGCGTCGGTGCGGCCGAGCTCGCGCAGGATGGCGTCAGTGTGGGCGCCCAGGGCGGGCACGTCGCCCATCACCGGGTCGACGCCGCTCAGGTCCGCCGGGGGCCGCAGGGCCTGGACCGGTCCGCCCGGGGCGGCGACCTCCGACCAGCGGCCGCGCTCGGCCAGCACGGGATGGTCGAGGAACTCGGAGATCCGGTTGATGCTCGCGTTGGCCACCCCGGCCTCGTCGAGCAGCTTTCGCGCAGCGGTGGTGTCCAGGGTGGCGAGCCGCCCGGAGATGAGCTCGTTGAGCTCCTCGCGGTGCGCGACCCGCGCCGAGTTCGACGCGAACCGCGCAGTCGACGCGATTTCCGGATCACCGAGCACGACCCCGCACAGCGCCCGCCATTCCCGGTCGTTCTGGACCGCGAGCAGGATCCGGCCGTCGGCGGTGTCGTACGGGCCGTACGGGGCGATGGTGGCGTGCTGGGCACCGACTCGAGACGGCTGACGACCGCCGTAGCGGGTGTAGTTCGCCGGCGCGCCCATCCACTCGGCCAGCGCCTCGAACAGCGACACCTCCACCGCCGAGACCTCGCCGGACGTCGCCCGCCGCAACAGCGCGGTCAGGATCCCGGAGTAGGCGTACATCCCCGCGGCGATGTCCGCGACGGAGATCCCGACCTTCGCCATCTCGTCCCAGGTCCCGGTGATCGACAGCAACCCGGTCTCACACTGCACCAGCAGGTCGTAGGCCTTGCGGTGCGCCCACGGCCCGGTCGTTCCCCACCCCGACACCGTGCACGGGATGACCCGCGGATGGCTCACCGCCAGCGACGCCGCGTCCACCCCGAGCCTGCCCGCGGCGCCGGGCCCGAGGTTCTGCACCACCACGTCCGCCTTGTCGAGGAGTTCACCCAGGACGGCCCGGCCCTCGGCCGACTTCAGGTCGAGGGTGAGCGACTCCTTACCCCGGTTGAGCCAGACGAAGTAGCTGGAGTCCCCATGCACCGCCTCGTCGTAGCCCCGGGCGAAGTCACCGGACCCCGGCCTCTCGATCTTGATCACCCGCGCGCCGAGGTCGGCGAGCTGACGCGTCGCGAACGGCGCGGCGACGGCCTGCTCCAGGCTCACCACGGTGATGCCGGTCAGGGGTGGGGTCACTGACATGGGAGGCCTCTCGATCAGGGGACGAGCTGGACGGACGCGGTCAACGACGGCGTCGCCCCTTCGGCGGCGACCGCGACCGTCACCCCACCGTCCTCGGTGCGGGTCCCGGCGCTGACGACGGTCGCGGGCACGAAGGCCGGGCGGACTAGCCGGTAGGCGAACCGCTCGACGCCGCGCTCGGGCGCGAACCTCCGCGGCAGCTCCAGAGCCAGCAGGGCGAGCAGCGGGCCGTGCACGACCAGGTCGGGGTAGCCCTCGACCTCGGTCACGTACGGCCGGTCGTAGTGGATCCGGTGCCCGTTGTAGGTCAAGGCGCTGAACCGCGAGAGCAGCACCGGGTCGGTGGGCAGGGTGGCGCGCCACTCCCCCTCGGGCTCCGGCTCACCTCCCCGGGGCCGCGCCATGGTGCGGACGGGAGTGCCGTCCGGCTCCGACCGGTAGACGATGTCCTGCTCCTCGATCCCGACCGGACGCCCGTCGGCGGAGAGCTCGTGGCGGACCGTCACGAACGCCATCTCACCGCTGCGGCCACTCTTGAGGTTCACGTCGGCCACCGACGACCGGGTGGCGAGCTCGCTGCCGTAGGAGATCGGCTCCCACTGCTCGAACCGGCCACCGGCGAACATGCGCCGCCGCCCGGGGATCGGCGGCAGGAACGGCCCCGCTGCCGGGTGGCCGTCGGCGCCGATCTCGGACTGCGCGGGGTGGTCGAGCAGCGTGAACCAGTGCCACAACGGAGGGAGCGTGTCGGTCGGCGCGGGCGCGTCGAGCAGGGCGGCGAACGCGGCGGACTGCCACGGGTCGACCCGCCTCGCCGACTCGACGACCGGTGGCCGCCAGGCCCGGAGGGCTTCCGCCAGAGGCCCGTTGTCGGCAGGCACGGTCATGCTGCTCCCTCGTCGTCGATGGGTGGTTCGAGCTCTCGGTGGGTCCGTCGCGTCGCCTCTCATCGTCGCTGCCGGCGGTCGATACCGGAAATGAAACATGCTCATCGCTTCAATACGCGAGGTGCATAATCGGGCCCGTGCACCTCGACGATCTCGACTGGTTCGTCACCCTGGCCGACACCCAGAACATGACGCGTGCCGCCGAGCGGCTGCACACGACACAGCCCACGCTCTCGAGGAGCCTCGCCCGCCTCGAACAGGAGATCGGCGCACCGCTGTTCGACCGGGTCGGTCGCAGGCTGCGCCTCAACCAGTCCGGCGAGGTGCTCCTCGTCCACGCCCGACGCAGCCTGTTCGAGCTGCGCGCGGCCACCGAGCACATCCGGTCGCTGCGCGACCCCGACCGCGGGACCGTGCGGCTGAGCTTCCTGCACTCCGTCGCGACCTGGCTGGCGCCGGAGCTGATCCGAGGCTTCCGGGCCCGCGCACCCCAGGTGCAGTTCACCCTGACCCAGGCGGCGTCGTACGAGCTGGCCGCGCTGGTCACCGACGGCGCGGTCGACCTCGCCGTGACCGGGCCGCGTCCCGACGACCCGGACCTGGGCTGGCACGAGATCCACCGCGAGGAGCTGTGCCTGGTCGTCCCGCGCGATCACCGGCTCGCCGACCGCGACCGGGTCGGCATCGCCGAAGCCGCCGACGAGCCGTTCATCATGCTGGGCAGTAGCTTCGGCCTCCGCCGGCTGACCGACGAGCTCCTCGCCCGGGTGGGCGGTGAGCCCACGATCGCCTTCGAGAGCGCGGAGATCCCGACCATGGAGAGTCTTGCCGCCGCCGGGCTCGGGGTGACCGTCGTACCGAGGCCCCGGCCACACCGAGCCGACCCGAACGCGGCCTACATCCCGCTGACCGACGACCCCGCACATCGGGTGCTCGGGCTCGTCTGGCCACTCTCCCGCCCCGAGTCGCCGGTCGTGGAGAGGTTCCGGCGGTTCGTCGTGGCCGAACACTGGGCGTCCCTGTGATCCCCCCGGCAGGCAGTTCAGGTCCAGGAATCGGCCGGGGCACCTCGCTCGGTCCGCCCTTTCCGTCGAACGGATCCACGATCCTGGCGCTGAGGGGGCCCGCGAGGCGGCACGCCTGCTGCTGTGTCGAAGAGCGCGTCCGACTACAGCGGTGTGCTGGATGCCACCGGCTACTCACACACGACGAGAGCCCCCGTCGTGGAGATCGATCGGGTGGGCGCGGCAGGGCTCGAACCTGCGACCGCCTTCGGGCGCTCATCCAGGTGCCCGGAGAGGATCGTGATCACGGGCAGGTGAGGTTAGAAGCCTCGTGGTCGATGGCGCCGATCACGAATTCACGGTAGTCGAGGTGGGGTTCTGCACGATTGCATGCGCAGATGTGCGCGATATGCACATCGTGGTTTTGGGCAATCACCCATTAACCGAGGTCCGGGTTGCTTCAGTTTCAGACAGCAGCGCCAGGTACGGTCTAGACCTCCAGTCTCCTGTTACTCAAGTCGACCTGTCCGGCAGTCGCGATGGCCGTCCTCTCCCGCATGACCTCGATGGTTGGAGTCGGTCATACATCCAGGAGATCGTTTAGCAGAGCCTGGTTAGCGGAGCTTTCGCGACACTGATGGTCATTGCCTTGATATCGGGTCAGCGAGACTGGCTTCCAGGTCAGCTATCCGACGATCTTGAAATCGCATGTTGGAGCGTGCGGCCTGGAGGCGCTCGTCGAGGTTGCGGTTGTCGAGGCTGAGCTCGCGGACGCGCTGCTTGAGCGTGGTGTTCTCGGTGGTGATGCGCGCGATGGCCTCTTGGGTCCACTCGGCCTCGAGGTCACGGATCCGGCCGAGGAGCTCACCGAGGCGAATGCGCTGGACTCGTATTTCGGTGTGTGCGGCTGTGACCCCAGCTTCGGCGTTGAGGGGGTCTGTCTCGTGATCGGTGTTTCCGGCGTTGTGCTCAGTAGGTCTCGGCTCCCGGCCAGCGGTCACCGAACGTGATGGCCAAGGCGTTGATCACAGGCTTCCATCGCATCGTCCACCTCGTGCGGCCTGTCCCGGTCGGGTCGAGGCTGCGGGTCACAAGGTACAGGCACTTCATCGCGGCCTGCTCGGTCGACATGGCCTCGAGCTCGGACGGCCCGCCGCTAGCGGGCGTTGAGTGACTCGATCGCATTCGTCGAGCAGATGACCTTCCGGATCTCGACGTCGTAGTCGAGAAAGGGCACGAACTCTTCCCAGGCGTTGCGCCACAGCCGGATCATCGCCGCGTACTTGCGCTTCCATTTCTGTTCGAGTTCGTCCATGGCAACCAGTGCGGCGTCCGGGCCGGGCGCCGCATAGATTGATTTGATGTCTCGCTTCACCGCGTCCCGGTCCTGCCTGCCGACCAGCCGGAAAGTATTTCGGATGAGATGGACGACGCAGGTTTGGACAATGGTTTGCGGCCACGTTCGCCACGACCTCCGGGAGGCCCTTGAGGCCGTCGCAGACCAGGAACAGTACGTCGCGCACGCCGCGGTTCTTCAGGTCGACCAGCACGCTCATCCAGAACTTCGCGCCCTCCCCGCCCACGCCCATCCACAGCCCCAGAACGTCCTTGCCGCCGTCCACGGTGACCCCGATGGCGGCGTAGACCGGCCGGTTGGCGACCTGCCCGTCCCGAACCTTCACATGGATCGCGTCGATGAACACCGCCGCATACACGGGGCGGATTCTAGCGATCGTTGCGAATCGTTTGTCTAGTAGTCCGGTCTTTCCAGCGTT